>CADCWO010000259.1 GCA_902806435.1 uncultured Synechococcales cyanobacterium
CCGCATCTGCTTCTTTCGTTGAGCGATTGCAGTCAGCACTTAGCTTTGCACGCAAATGCTTGGTTGCCGCTCAACAGAGACAGAAAGTGTTTGCAGATCAGAAACGTAAAGAGATCAGTTTCTCTGTGGGTGACAAAGTGCTTTTGAGTACGAAGTACTTGAACCTGAAGCATTCTGAAACTAATCGGAAGCTTCTCCCTAAATGGATTGGTCCATTTGAAGTCGTGCAGGTTGTGGGACCAGTAGCGTACAAGTTAAACATGAACCCAGGCTGGAGAGTCCATCCGGTGTTCCATGTGTCGCTACTAGAGCCGTATAGGGATAGCGGCCGGGTGCAGCCCCCACCGCCTCCAATAGAAATGGAAGGCACTCTGGAGTACGAGGTGGACACGATATTAGATCATCGTTTCCGGGGAACTAGGAACCCCAAGGCCTCTTACCTCGTGGCATGGAAAGGTTATGGTCCAGAACATAACACATGGGAGCCCGAGGCGAACGTCGTGAATGCGCCAGACAAAGTGGCACATTATTGGAGAAGACAGGCAGAACGGCAGGCGGGGCTTGGAGCGCCCTAAGTGCCACATTCTGTAGTCAGAGCTATACAGGCAGTGTTAGCCTGTGCTCCCCACGACCTCACAGAGTAGGTTGGCTCTGGTGAGATGTAGTTCAAAAGTTCGTAGCGTAATTGTGTATATTGTAAGTGCATGTGCACACGTGTCTCGACGTGACGTAAGCAGTGCTTGTTTCCTTTCCCCGGTTGGGAAGTAACTAAACCGGGGAGAGAGTTCAGAGCATTGTGACGATTGGGCCTGGTTAAGTCTAACCGCGCTCTCGTCAGTTATCGTTAACGGTTGGTTAACGAGCTTGTCCGTTAAGTGTTCGACAGAACAACGTTGGACAATCAGTATATCGACTTTGTCCAACATTCGGACTTTTCGATATGTTTGCCCGTTACCGTTCTCGCACCTAGTGCTCGAATGGACGTGTCCTCGGTCGGGCCGAAGACGTAGTATAGAGTTTTCATAAAGGAATCTTAGCCATAGAACATCCGAATGCTCATTGGCTAAGCCTAAGTAACATGACCTGGATTGCCTGGCGTGGCGCATAGGGCTCTATACTTGTGGTCAGCAAGCTCCTTGTCTTGTGGTGACAGGCTGGAGGAGTGACCCGACGTCAAGGGCAGTGCGCTGCTAGCAACTTGACCTCTCGGTGACTTTCAGTCTACAGCCGTAGCTTGACAAGAGACTCGAGACGTCTGAGAGTATCCTCCTTGAGAAGGGACATTCTCTCATTCAGAACTTGTCGTGAGCAGAACACAACTTTTACAGAGAAGCGCTCTCGCCAAGGAACGTCTCGTCGTGTTTACTGAAAAGCTAGCCAAGGGTTTCCGCAACTTGTCTAGCAGACGGACAGGTTATTCCGTCAAACGTCACAGTGGTATCAGAGGCATTTACATGCCCTTCATCTTTGGTCCATGTCTCCAAAGGACAAACAGGAGGACCTGCTTTCCGCGTTGGAAAGAATTGCTGAGATTTCTGATCTACCAGAAGTCACAGAGCTGTGTTTTCAGATCTCTGGGTTGGTCTTCACAGAGCCCCAGGGACAGGAAAAGAGTTGCCGTGAGGAAGGGGAGTCGTCTTCTTCGGCGGTTGCAAAGTATCCGGTTGCCGAAGGCCCTGCTCTGAAAGGCAAGGCCAAGGTAGAGTTTGTGAAGGAGCCCGACTGGGAGCCAGTTCCTTGTTTGGTTACTCCGTTGTGTAAGAAACCCCCATCTTACAGTCAGGTCGTTGGAAGTTGTATGCAACGTCCAGTTTTTGGTCCCGTCACCCCTGAGTCCAGTTCTAGGCCAAGTGGTTCCCGAGAAACAGGAGCTGCAACTAGAGGGTTTCAAGCCGTCGCTGACGCAATGGCAGGAACAATCCAGAACGCTGGTGGATTCAACAACGCATGGGACAACGCTGCAGACGATAACGCTCGGCAGCAGTTAGAGACGGTTGGGATGAACCACCCGCTCGCAGATGTGAGAATCGCGGCTTTGATGAAGCGCGATGCGAGGAATCAGGCTCTGATTGCTCAGTTGGGTCAAAATGCCCAAGCGGCGATCCAGGCAGCCAACGCGGCAGCGCTGGCAGCACAGAATGCGCAGAATACGGCGAATGCGGCTCAGGCAGCACAGGCAGGAGGAGGGGCACCTCGTTTTCGTCCTGCCAATCCGCCAAAGTATGCGAACAAGAAGAAGGATCCTGACCTGAGGGAATGGCTGTTGACCATTGAGGATTTCTACCGACAGGCGCAGGATGTCGATTATCTGCGTTTGGCGTCTTCCTATTTGGAGGGAGGCCCTAGGTCAGTTTGGACTACCAAGTACGATTTGTACAAGGCAGGTCACGGTGGGGCCGAACCCCCGCAGCCTCGTCAGTTTTTCCGTACTGCCCTTGAGGGAACGTTCGACCTCGCAGATAGGGAGCAGAAGCACTGGGACACCTGGAACAACCTGCGCATGGTGCCAGGTCAGGATATCTCTGAGTATAATGTGGCGTTCCAGTCGGCTTTAGCAGATCTGGCTGTCCACATCACCGACGAGCAAGTGAAGATCGAGAAGTATCGATCTGGGTTGCAGTACGACATGCGTGAGCTGTGCCGTGCTTCCCCTCAGGGAACCCGTTGGGCCACGCTTCAGGCGTTGACTCAGTTTGCTACTCTTCAGTGGCCTATCGTTTCGGCTCGTGTGGCCAAGGCGAAGAAATCGACTTCCTCCCCTTCGGCGAAGAAGGTGGCTGGCAAGCGCAAGTCGGAGTCCAGTCCCGGTGGGAACGGTTCCAAACAGTCGTCCTCCAAGGCGAAAGTTGGCGCGGGGAAGCTCTCTGACGAAGACAGAAAGCATAACATGGAGCAGAAGCTCTGCCACCGTTGCCGTAAGCCAGGTCATCAGATTAAGGAGTGTCCCCTTAACAAGAGTAAGGGTAAGGACAAGGGGAAGGTTAACGCTGCAAGTGGCAGTGCCCCCGCTGATGATGACATGGAGGAGGATTTTGCCCAGGCCTAGGTAACGTGGGACAGTTGCCTAGTGTAGTACAACATCCTGTGCTAGATCTGACTATCCAGGACTTCAAAGAAATTTCAAGTATCACTGGTCGTGTATTTGAAATTGGAGTTCACCGTTTGGATGGTGATTTGGCCACAGATGTTTGTCCCAACTCATCCTTCCTGGCTCAAAAGCTGGAAGGCAGGCATATATGGATAAATGCTTGCAGTGAGAGGGAGTTGTCTGAACGTGTTAGGCATTCCTTGTCAGCTTGTTCGTTAGATCCTTTAAATACGTCAGTCTGTATTCTCACTAGGCAATCGATGCCGATAGACATGAAGATGTTAAAGGAGTTTCGGTGTATTTTAACTGTGCCTAAGAAAGGGTTAGTCCGTCAACGGCTTGAGGACGGCTCTTGGTCAGTCGTTCGAAGTCCCGAACAACTCCAGGTTCTGTATCGTGCTTCGGTTGTGGATCGTGTATCCGCAGAGGCAGGATTAGCAACAGGTAAAGTCCTGGCTGGAGCTCGCAAGGGAGATCTCGGTGAGCAAAAGTTTTCTCGTATGATGTTTGCTGGTAGAGCCGCTGCTGCTAAGGCAAATATCCTGTTTGATACCGGTGCGTCTGAGAACTTTGTTTCGACATCGTTCGCTAAACAGACAGGTATCAGTGTTAGGCCAGTTGACTTTAGCGTACGTCTTGCTAATGACGAAAACGCGCAAGTGGCAGGTGAGGCCACAGTATATATCCAGCTGGGAGCATTTCACAAGCCAGTGAAGTGTTACGTAATGGATATGATGTACGAAGTCGACATAATACTTGGCGAGTCGTTTATGACCAAGTATGACTGCATCCTTCACTACGGTAAAGGTTGTATAATGGTGAAGAAAGGTAAGAAGCATATTACTATTGTTAGTCCTGCTTCACCGCGTAGTCGACCTCTCGAAGAAGAGAAATCTGACTCTTCTGTTTTGTCAGTCTCGCAGTTGAAGCGGTTGATGAGGAAAGGAGCGCGTGTGTTCCTGGCGGTCCTTAAGCCTCTGGAGGAAGAAGAGTCTTCTCTGGAATCCAAGATTTCAACCTCGTCTGTCCAACCCGACCAACCGGCTGCAGAACCCCCAGGCGAGAAAAAGTGGGTTTCTGACGTTTTGTCTGAGTTTTCTGAAGTTTTTCAGGACCCTCTGCCTGTTGGTTTGCCCCCTGAACGATCAGAAGGGCACAGTATCCCTACGGAGCCAGGTCATCCGCCGCCGTTTAGGCAGATGTACCGTTTATCTCCGTTGGAATACCGGGAGTTGGAAAAACAGGTCACCAAATTTCTCAAGGACGGAATTCTGGAAGTTTCCCAGTCTCCGTATGGTGCTCCTGTCCTGTTTGTGCCAAAACCTAACGGTCGAGGCCTGCGTCTGTGTGTCGATTATCGAGCGTTAAACTCGATTACTGTGAAGAATCGTTGTACAATACCTCGTATTGACGATCTTCTAGACGCAGTAGCTGGCAGTAAGTTTTTCACGTCTTTGGATCTGACCTCGGGCTATCATCAGATTCTGATTTCTGAAGAAGATCGGCCAAAGACGGCCTTTCGAACCCCGTTTGGTCATTTTCAGTTTAAAGTGTTAATCGAAGGCCTGACGAACGCGCCAGCAACGTTTCAGACGGTCATGAATTCGATTTTTCACGAACACATCAGGAAGTTTGTTGTTGTCTATATAGACGACATCCTGATTTTCTCTCGAACGGAAGAAGAACACCAGCAACACGTGCGAACGGTGTTAGAGATTCTGAGGCGAGAAAAGTTTTTCGTCACCAGATCAAAATCTCACTTCGCGTTAGAAGAGATTAAGTATTTGGGTCATGTTGTAAACAAGGACGGTATCCGTCCTGACCCAAAGAAAGTTAGTTCGGTCCAGGAGTGGCCTATACCTCAGAACGTACATGACGTAAGGTCATTTCTGGGATTGGTCAATTATTTTCGTAAGTTCATTCCGTATTATTCGGAAACGGCAATACCGTTAACAAACTTAACGAAGAAAGCAAGTGCTTTCATCTGGACTGGTTCGTGCCAAGGATCCTTTGAAAGATTAAAGGATCTGTTAACTAAAGCACCGTTATTACGTACTCCTGATGAGACCTTACCATACGAGGTCGTAACGGACGCTTCAGATATTGGTCTTGGCGCAGTTTTGTTGCAAGAGGGTCGCCCTGTGGCTTTTGAGTCCAGGAAATTCATCTCGGCTGAGTTGAATTACACCGTTACCGAAAAGGAAATGCTCGGTGTAGTGCACGCGTTGCGTGTGTGGCGATGCTATCTGGAAGGCGCTGATTTTACGGTATTTACGGACCACGTGTCCAATACCTACTTCCAGACGCAACCAAATCTGTCTAGGCGACAAGCGCGTTGGTCAGAATTTTTGCAGCGCTTCGGCGTATTCAAGTGGGAATATCGTAAAGGATCACGCAACGTTGCGGATGCGTTAAGCAGGCAGTTTCCTGTCGCATCAGAATCCTTAACGGCTGCTAACAAAACTTGTTTCGCTGTGATCGTCGCTGTCACAAGAAAGCGTAAATTCTATCGCGGTGTTAGTAGTTCCGGCCAGAACAAACCCACCGTGAAGGCCAATAACGAAGACGCTTACCTGACGACTTTTGACTTGAGTCAGCCCTTACTTAAGTCCCTCATTGAGGCAAGTCGGGACCTGTACCGAACAGTACAGCTAGATGGAAACTGTACTGCAAGGAGCCAGTTGTGTGTCAACGTTCAGGGCTTGGTCATTAAACTGTTAAAACAGGGGCCCCGTATATTTGTGCCCAATGATACGGAATTGCGGACTCAATTGATAAGTGAGTTTCACGATCCGTATTATTCTGGACACTACGGGATGAACAAGACCCGGGCGGCAGTTGGTCGCATGTTTTGGTGGGAGTCTCTGACAGTAGACACCTCCCAGTTTGTTTCTACTTGTGTAACGTGTCAAAGAAACAAGGCTCGTCGCCACAAGCCGTATGGCACCTTACAACCGTTGCCTATTCCGGAGAAGCCTTGGCACACTGTGACCTTCGATTTCATTGTCAAGCTTCCTGAGACAGCCCGGAAGAACAACAGTATTTGTGTCTTTGTCGACAAACTGACGAAAATGGTTCATTTCGTTGCTTGTCGGGAAGATTTATCTGCGATGGAATTTGCAGAGCTCTATGTTGACCGTGTGTTTTGTCTTCATGGTCTTAGCAGAGAGTTTATAACCGATCGTGACGTCAGATTCACGAGTGCGTTTTGGAAGGGCGTAACGGAGCTGCTTGGCACAAGAGCTGTTATGTCGTCTGCCTTCCATCCGCAAACAGACGGGCAGACGGAACGTGTGAATCAAACGCTGGAAACGTATTTGCGTCATTTTGTTTCTTCAGAACTAAATGACTGGGATACTCTGTTGTCACGTGCAGAGTTTGCCCATAACGCAGCGTTCCACGAGTCCATACGTCAAACCCCGTTTTTCTTAAATTTCGGTTATCAACCTAGGACTCCCCTAGGGGAAGTAATTGAAAGAGTGAACCCCGCATCTGCTTCTTTCGTTGAGCGATTGCAGTCAGCCCTTAGCTTTGCACGCAAATGCTTGGTTGCCGCTCAACAGAGACAGAAAGTGTTTGCAGATCAGAAACGTAAAGAGATCAGTTTCTCTGTGGGTGACAAAGTGCTTTTGAGTACGAAGTACT
>CADCWO010000260.1 GCA_902806435.1 uncultured Synechococcales cyanobacterium
CAGTAAGTTACCCACCTGGCCTTTGTAGGCAGCGACGCCTAGATCCTCAACGTACTGCCCGACTAGTAGAAAGTCTTGGGGGTTAGCAAAGGGGTCACGCTTGAGAATTGCTGTGTAGTTGGGGTTGGTAGGAATAGTCACGGCATTTGGATCGCCGCCCAAACTTCTCAAAACCGTCGACCAGTCAGCGACGTGCTGGGCTTCGTCTTCGCCGTAGGAGATGATCACGTCCTTGGCAACTTGCGGGGCACTAGCCAATCCACCATTCTGAGCTGCTTCTGCACCCCGGCGATAGAAGTCTGCTTCCAGCTTTTCTAAAGTCAAGGCATACTCCACGACTTGCCGGGGAGTCATCATTGCTTCTTGTGCATAGGCTGGGGCAGTAAAAAGTATAGATACCAATACCAGAGAGATGATCAGGGTAATAGCTCCAGCCACGCCTATGAGCTGCTGAATAGCTCGACGCATGCTGCCTACTATAGGGGAATGATGCATTACGGCTACCTGGGGGATTGCTTGATCTAAAAGGTTCATAGTTCACTCCACAGTTTGGGTCAGGCGACAAGGGCGCCAGTGATCGGGTTGTTCAGCAGGTTCAGAGAGCCCACAATTGCCACAACTTGTTTGGGGCTGTACAACTCGTCGTAAGCCCGATCTTTGAAGGGGTTAAGGTCGGTGACTAGTTCCGCATCCGGCACGGGGCGATCGCTAGCTGGTTCTGTAGTAGGACGCTGCAACAGGCCTCGCACACCAGCGGCGTGACGCGCTTCTACAGAGACAATCGAACCCGCTGCCAGTAAAAAAGCAGGATTTGTGATGCTCAGGCCAGCCCCGTTATAGGCATGAACCCCAACGTCTTCTAAAGAAACGGCAGTATTCAAGATCGTGTCGCGATCTTTGAGCAGGGTATTTAGTCCGCTGGTATTAAAGCTGAGATCTTTAGTTTGAAACGTGGCTTGCCCGCCCAGTGCCTCGCGCAGAGCCAGCACATGGGTGACTTCATGGGTCCCTATCGCTTTGAGGTAGTCTTGTTCCTTGACATCGGTGATCTTGCCGGACTTGAGGACGGCAGCATAAAAGGCCGCTTCTAGTTCCTCTAGCAGCAGAGCAAAGTTAACAATGCCGATATCGTCAGCACTAAAGGTCAGCGTTTTAGGGCCGCTGGTCTGGGCAACCAGTCGTTTTGGAAGCGTTGCTAGAGCCATACCGCCCAGGCCACAAAGCCCCCACTTCAGTAAGGTCCGCCGTGAGGCGGCATGTCCCTTTTTCATCTTGCTCACTCCTAAAAATTGCACACGGTAGCATTAGGCACAGACGCTGCTACGCAGAATTGCCTGCCACCATTCACATCACGTTGCTGCCTGGTTGATACAGATGCCTGGAGCGATACCTAGTATTGATTGAATACCAGACTTAGAGCGGCGTGTCGCCAAGTAGTCATGATCCGTTGCACAATGGAAGCGATCGCATTCTCTTAGCTACCATGGCGACTTTGCTTGCGGATACAAAAGGTTTAATTGCCGACCTGATCCATCGCTATCAATCTCAGGTGGATTTTTTAACGATTCGCTTGGAGGAATCAGAAGGAACAGACATTTTGCTGCGCGGTGGCAAGATTGAGACCCTAAGCGAAGGAATTTCAATTGGTGGGCAGGTCCGCGCCTGTTACAAGGGGGGATGGGGATTTGCCAGCTTTAACCAGATTTCTGGTTTAGAAGACCAGATTGAAACCGCGATTGCTGCCGCCAAATTAGTTGGGGAAGAAGAAACCGTCCTTGCACCTGTGGTGCCAGTCCAAGATAGCCAGGTTCTCCGATTAACGGGCAGCGATCCTCGGCAAATTTCTTTGGCTGCTAAAAAAGAGCTATGCGATCGCTATGGAGAAATCCTGCGCTCCACTTCTGGTCTAATTACCACAGTCTCTGTCCGCTACAGCGACAGCACCCAACGGGTCCTAATCGCCACCTCAGAAGGCACGCTGCTGGAGCAGTCCTGGGTAGATATGGAAATGCGGTTTGCAGCCACCGCCCGCAACGGGGATACCGTTCAAACTGGGCGGGAAACTACAGGCTCCCGCAAAGCTTACGAAGACTTAACGGGATTGGATGAACAGGTGCGCAGTGCCGCCCAGCGGGCCGTCAATTCCCTAGCTTTAGCACCAGTGCAGGGGAATACCTATACCGTGGTGATTGACCCAATTTTGACCGGGTTGTTTGTCCACGAAGCGTTTGGTCATCTTTCGGAAGCGGATATGGCCTACGAGAATCCTGACTTACTGGAAGTAATGAGCCTGGGCCGCCAGTTTGGTCCTGCGGACCTCCAAATTTTTGATGGGGCGGCAATCGCTGACCACCGAGGTAGTTACGCCTATGACGACGAAGGCACCCCAGCCACGGTGACCCAGTTGATTCAGGATGGCAGGTTGGTGGGGCGGCTCCACTCCCGCGAGACCGCTGGCAAGCTAGGAGAAGCCCCTACTGGCAACGCCCGCTGCCTGAACTACCACTACGCTCCAATCGTGCGGATGACAAACACTTGGATTGAGCGGGGCAAGACGCCAGTTGCTGATCTATTTAGTGAGATTCAGCAAGGGGTTTACGCCCGGAATTGGCTAGGGGGCATGACGAATGGCGAAATGTTCACGTTTACAGCCGGAGAAGCCTGGATGATTCGCAACGGTGAAATTGCTGAACCCGTCCGGGATGTTACGCTCTCTGGTAATGCGTTTAAAACCCTGACCGATATTGAAGCGATCGGAGATGATTTTTTCTGGGATGAATCTGGTGGTTGTGGCAAAGGCGGTCAAAGCGGTTTACCTGTTGGCTGCGGTGGGCCCAGCTTGCGAATCCGAAATGTAGTTGTGGGTGGAGAGGCTGGGGATGAGGGTTGATCCGAAGCAAAGCTGGCCTAGTAGCGCTTTTGCCCCCAGGTTGCAACTGTCGCATAGTCTAGCATCCAAGCCGTTTCCTCATGGGTTAGACGAATGAACTGATCGAGGTCATTTTCCGTTGGTATGCCAGTCTCAAGTAATCGTTCTTTGAGATGCTCTACGGCCATCCGCCAGATTTTTGCCCTAAGGGATTTGCCTGGCGCTAAGGAAAGCTCTGCTTGAGCAGCGACCGCTTGCAGGTTTAGATCCTGTAAGAGGGACGGTAGCTGACGTCCTAGGAATGGTTCGACGCCCATCGATACATACAGCTGTCGCGTTGCCTCAAGTACCCGTTCAACCATCTTCGCCTTTGTCGTATCGCCCCCTGCTGGCATCGCAGTTGCGAAATCAGGTTCTTCCAATAGCAGCCATCCGCCTGGTTTCAAAGCTCGCACCATGTTGGTAAGCGCCGACTCGCGATCGCGAATGTGCATCAGCACGAATCTTGCGTGGACAAGGTCGAAGCAATCTGTCTCCACGGCGGTCTGTGCAATGTCTAGGCATCGAACCTCTAGATTGGGTGAGTTGCTCGCAATGATGAACCTTGGATCAATATCAACAGCAACAACCCGACCGGATGCACTCACGTGCTCACACAGCCATTGCATGATTGAACCAGCCCCAGGGCCAACCTCCAGGCAGGACCAGCCGGGGCCCACGCCCAGTCTTTCTAAGTGGCGGTGCGTAATTGGGTCAAATTCCGCTTGGATCGCCTTCAAGCGCTCCCACTCTTGGGCTTGCTGGGCGTCTGCAAAGACGTAATTCTTGTTCATCGGAGGTATTTTTCCGGATGGTACACTGGCTCTCCGTTAGTGGTCATACAGCCGCTGCAACAGAGCCACATCTAGATATTTGGCCTTTGCGGCTCCTGCTAGGACAGTGAAAGGCTGGTCAGGTTCTCCCAGGTGATCTATCACCAGTACTGCCTCAGAAAAATCTTGGTCTTGCGTGTACTCATTGACGGTGACCACTGTCTTCACCCCTGCTTGAGAAGCAGCTCTCAAACCATGATGCGAGTCCTCAATTGCTAAGCAATCTTTTGCGGCCAATCCCATCTGGTCTAGTACGTAGTGATAAACATCAGGTGCTGGCTTTTTGGCGGGCACAATGTCTCCGGCGGCAATTACCTCAAACCAAGCAGCAGCATCCGGAGCAAGGGTGGTCTCCAGCAACGCAGTCACATTTGACAGGGAGCTGGTCGTTGCGATCGCCAACCTCAATCCTGCGGTTCTTGCCTCAGATAACAATCGCTCTACCCCAGGCCGCAACGGAATGTTGCCTTCGACTAATAGTTGTTGGTAATACTTGGTTTTGGCTGCGTGCAGCTGAGCAATAAACGAATCAAGGTCAACTGGCGGGTCAAAGTTCGGTTTGTACTGGTTTAAGTAATAACGGATGCGCTCTTTGCCACCAGTAACTGTTAGTAGTTCGCCGTAGAGCGAGGTTGACCACTGCCAATCTAACCCCGCTACGGCAAACGCACGATTAAAAGCAACTCGATGGCCATCCCGTTCCGTATCTGCCATCGTTCCATCTACATCAAAAATTAGCGTACGAATAGGAATAGAGGCCAAATGATTACTCCAGTATTTAGCTAACCACGCTGTTAAGGGTAAATTACCCGATGCTGATCGCTGTTTCCATTCCCTGTCGCGAGGCACCGTTTGAAGAAGGTATGAGATTTGAAGTGTTGCCGCTCAAGGTAATCGCAGCGAGCACCAGTCCACCAGCCGAAGTGAAGCAGAAAAGGCTAGGCGTGCTATGGGGGGTAAGGAACGCATAAGCGTAATATTATATCTTTGCGATCGCGATTAAGCGTGATCAATATAAAAACCGCCAGCTTCACTATTGACAGGCCCCCAATAAAAAAACCGCTTTGGCGGTTTTAATCAGCTAGGAACGATGACAACCATCAGGAGGCAGAGACACGGGTAGGGCTAGCTTTGACAATTCTCGAGCTCAAACAGCTTACACAGCTGGATCTATAAAGCCCACAACACCTTCTAAGCCCTACCTCGATACCTCAACGAGTATGGTGATGACCATTATGCTCATCATGAGCATGGTAATGACCGTTATGGTCATGATGCAGCTGCCCAGCTAGAGAAGGATTAACAGCTAGAGCGTTGGCAGAGAACAGTGCTTCAATTTGGGGGTTTGCCCACTCTGCCACCATTTTAAGGAAGCTGGGATGATCGTTAACACACTCCATTTGGACATAGGTCACGTCTGGACGCTTGCGCCGCAGAGCGTGAATGATGTGATGAACATCTAAAAGCGTCTCATGATTTTCTGTGGCAAACCCAATTGGCATAAATACAATTGCTGTGGCACCCAATTCCATTAAGTTCGCCGCAGCTTGCTTAGCATTCGGTTGCGTCCATTCGATCAATGGGGTGTCGTGGTTCAGCCAGCCCACAGAAATTAGCGGGTAGCGATGCATCAGCCGCTCTCGGACTCGGTCGTAAAGGGCTTGGCTTTCTTCGATGCCGGAAACAAATCCTTTCGCCTTGTGAGGGCAACCATGGTTCATCAATACAATCCCCGTTTGGGAAGGCAGATGAGCAACGGCTATATCTTGAGCGATTTTTTCTTCTACCAAGCGAGCCATCAATTCGATATAAGCAGGCTCATTGTAGAAGGAGGGAATGTAGCGTGTGCCTTTGAGCCAATGCTCTTGACCATCACTTAAATTGACTAAAGCTTTGTTGACTTGCTCTACGGCAATGCCACTGGTGAAGATAGAATCCACCACTAAAAGGGGATAAATCAGCAGCTTGTCAAAGCCTTGGGCTTTGATCTCAGTTAGCACTTGGTCTGGTAAAAATGGGGCACAGAAGTTGAAAGCTTTGAAAACCTGAACGCGATCGCCCCACTGGGCCTGCAAGCGCTCTTCAATACCTGAGCGTTGCCGTTCAAAAATTTCGTTGTGGGGAGAAATGAAATGATCGTGTTGGTGATCCCACTCATGCAAGTCGAAGATGGCTAACAGCCGCGCTAGCGGTGGATAAACCCAAGTAGGAACAGGCGCAAATTTGGCAGTGAGTAAATTCAGTGCCTGTTCGTTATAATTCGCAAAATCTTCATAACTTTCGACTTCGCCGTAGCCCATCAACAACACAGCAACCCGGTCTGTGCCTTTTACTTCGCCTTTAGGCTGCTGTTGAAGTTGTTCAGGAGTTGCAACCACGTAGAATTCCTCGACTTTAGTAAGATTTCAACAAAAAACATGGAAGATTGAAGGCATTACAAGCAATACGAGCAGCAAACATCGCTGCCAACCGCTATCGCTCCTTACTAGGTTAGCATCCCCTCTAGGGGGATTAATCAAGCTAGTTAGGAATCAGCCTAAATAGAGATTGAAACCTCCAGAATCGCTCTCATTTGGTACAAGGGGCTGGCGGAATCTTACCCACGGCATCTGCGGTGAATTGCATCTATTCAGTTGATCTGTTACTTGTTAACCCTGAGCCTATGACCGTTGTAATTTTTCCGGGAATGCATGCGCCTGAACTGACGATCAGTTTCCTGGCGGGAGTGCAAACAACCCGGCTCTCAACAGCTGCAGAGAATAGTTTTACTTCAAGCACCGTTGAGAATCCGCTTATTTTCCCTAGTAACGAAGCACCAGTTTATTCTGTTGTTCATACTTGGGATTTCTTGCAGAAGCATTGTCAGCGGCAATCTCCCTTAGTCGTGATTTGCTTTAGTGCTGGGGGTGTCGGAGGAGCGGGTGCTGCCTGGGCTTGGCAACAGTCAGGAGGGGAGCTGCGAGCACTCATTGCCTGTGATGCTTGGGGG
>CADCWO010000261.1:0-16970 GCA_902806435.1 uncultured Synechococcales cyanobacterium
AAAGGTATGGGGCGAGAGAAGAAATTGGGTTTAAGGCAAATATCTTGCATCTCTTGATGGAACACTTCTAGGGTACAAGCAGAGAGCGGTGGCACGATTCTGCCCCAATCTGCAGGCACAATTCGCTCAGCCTCGGTTTCTCGCTGATAGTGCCGCATGAACTGAGCGGACGCAGTATGATGATCAACAATCGTCACGCCACACGTCGTAAAAGAATGCAAAACGGCTCGATTCAGTTCGATTAATGCTTGGTCTTTCCACAGCGATAGTTTTGAGCCAATATTTAATCCCATTCGTTGAGCAACTATGGGCAACAGGTTGTATCGCTGCACATCTCCAAAATTGCGGGCACCAATTTCAGTGCTCATATACCAACCACTGAAAGGAGCACAGGAGTAGGAGATGCCCCCAATTTCTAATCGCCAGTCTGAGACGGCAGGAAGCGCGTGCCATTTGAGACCCAGTTCTGCAAACCATTCATAGTCAGGATGCGTGATAGGAACTTCCATCACAACTTCTGGCGGCAGTTCAAACCATTGAGGTTTCTGTCCGGGCATCTGTATGATCAACGGTAAAACATCAAATGCGGTGCCTTGTCCTCGCCAGCCAAAGTTTTGACACAGTTCGGTGAGTTCAACCTGGGCAGGATCGCCGATGGTCGAGCCGTCCGCTTGGCGGTAACCAGCATAGCGAATCAGCAGTGGATTCCAGATATGGATACCAGGCTTTCCAGGTGAGTCAGGTGCAAAAATGCTAATGGTTGAGCGAATATTACCGCCGTTGGTCGCTTGTTTAATGTGATCCACAATCGCGGCAAAAATCTCTTCTGCGGTCGTGAGATGGCGTAGGTCACGCACAACCAGCGACTGCCAAAAGATCCGTCCAATGCAGCGTGTACTATTGCGCCAAGCCACTTTTGCACCATAAATCAACTCATCCCCAGTCTGCCAGTAAGTGCGCGATCGCCCATAGTCGCGATAAATTTCAGGGATTCGCTCCTGCAACTGAGTTTCTGGAAGTGACTGCTCCTGATAAAACAACCGGAGATAATCGATCGCTTCTAGCAACAAAATTGGCAGTGATTCTGCATTTTCAATTTGTTCACGGATTTGCTTGTTGTTAAGTTCCATGATGTTCTGAGGACTATTTAGTAGAAGTGGCTGCTATTTCAGGAGAGTTTGTCGCAACAGAACTCCGAGGTTCTTTTAAGAAGAAAGCACATAAGCTAGCACAAATTAGAGCCGTAACGCCCATGCTGTAGAACAGCGTTTGAGCATTGCTGAGGCTGTAAATCAGCAGATAAATTACGCCGCCGACATTGCCGTAAGCACCCACACTTCCCGCAATTTGTCCGGTCACTGACTTGCGGATTAACGGCACAATGCTAAAGGTTGCGCCAGCTCCAGCTTGAACAAAATAGGCACAAAGCATCGTTAACCCAATCACAACGGTGAAATTTGAGTCAGCATCAAGCTTGCCCATGAGCAAGTAACCGATTCCAATGCCCACTGTTAGTCCCGTCATGGTCCATTTTCGACTGCCAGCGCGATCGCTAATCAATCCGCCACTGGGACGAGACACTAAATTCAAAACAGGATAAGCGGTTGCGACCAAGCTTGCTGTCACAGGATTGAGCCCAAACGTTTGTTCAAACCAAGCCGGCAAAATCGAGACCACGGTAATTTGAGAGCCAAAGTTCGTTAAATAAGTGAAGTCAAGCAGCGCGATTTGCCGCACCTGGTAACGTTGCTTAAGCGAATAGTGGTGACTAGGTTGTAGAAATTCTGAACTAAAGGGATTGAGTGATCCCATAATCTCCCGATTGACCTGCCAAGCTTTATAGAATTGGAATGCATACAGCAGTAACAAAACACCCCAAATTGCTCCCACTTGGATTAAGTTCAAGAAGCGAATGTTGTTTTGAGCCAGCGGGTAGGTCAACAATCCTAGCGCAATGAGCAATCCTAAATCCAACAGAGTTATTGTCCAAAAACTAAGCTGGCTTGTGACTTCTAGTCCACCATGTCGCTTGGGACGCTGGTACACCTCGCCAGGTGGGGTGTCTTGGGCGTAACACAAGTAAATGCTGCCGTAGAGAGCTGTCACGACACCGAACATAACGATCGCCATCCGCCAGTTCAGAGTTCCGCCTGTAAAATAAGCAATCGCCGCAGCTACTACCGGCAGACAAAACTGAGCGGCAGCGGCACCAAAGTTACCCCAACCACCATAAATTCCTTGCGCCAGTCCAATTTCTTTGGATGGAAACCACTCTGCAACCATACGAACGCCGACCACAAATCCGGCTCCCATGATGCTATTAATCAGACTGCTCCAAACCAGGTGCTTAAAATCATGTGCGGTCGCAGTTAGCAAGCAAGGCACCACGGCAAAAATGAGCAATGCCGAAAACGTTAATCGAGGTCCATAGCGATCAAGCACTATGCCAATCATGATACGGGCAGGAATGGTGAGCGCCAAATTGCAAATTGCTAAAACTTTCAGTTGCGGTGACGTAAGGTCTAGTTCGCGTTGAACGGTTGTTGCAAAAGGAGCAAAACTAAACCAAATTACAAATGAGAGAAAAAAAGCGAACCACGTAAGGTGAAGAATGCGATATCGATCGCGAAACAAAAATAGAGCTTGCAGCATATCTCCTTAAAAGATTTGTTCAAGTGGGGGTTAATTTAAAGGTTTACTTAGCTGTAACTACTGAATCTGTGCTTTTAATGAGTAAAAGCTATTTCACTGAAAATCTCATTTAATGATCTGCGTTTTCAACTGCATGACCCAACATTTTAAGCATATCAATAAGCTAATTAGAGAACTTCAGAATCTTCTCGTACGAGGAGTCTGAAGTTATTCGCAAAAGCTCGCTTTATTGATAAAACCATCATGAAACTTAGTCGAAAATACGCAACTTCTTTAGCTCAACTTTATCCATTTTTTGAAACCCATGTTTGGCAAGGCTTCTGGCATATGAGATTTCCTCTAGACTTTTCTTGATATCGGTTAAATGCTGGACATCCGAAAAAGTTTGAGAGCCTGTCTGTGATCCAGCCACCGCTCAAAATGGCTCCAATTTGAAATGGATAAAGTCGAGTTTAGAGGATGTTTGAAAAGCCCTCTAGCGTGTGTTTAACCACTCTGACTACCGAGAAGCGGTCACGGGAGAATCAGGGCTCTGGGGCTTGCGATCTCGATCGCGACTCGGAGTTGCGTTTGAGACTCAAGCTGAACCCTTTAAAACACCCTCTTAGGGGAGGAGTAGGAAGTTGTTCGCAAAAAGTCGCTTCAGTGTCGAGTTTTAACACCTAGCATTGTTTAATAAATAGGCAGAGAGTGAACACACAATGCTTTTATGATTCATTTCGGTGCCATTCGTCCAACTGGAAGCCACCTTACAACCTGTTTTTCTCTAGAGGCTACCTCTAACTTGGTCTTATAATACCTTTCTCCTAAATATTCTGATTTGATTTCCTCCTTATCGATTTTTTATTACCAAGGCCCGCTTTGTTGCACTGCGAGTTAGGGGCAGTTCATTTAGAAAACAGTAATCCATGGTTTGCTTTCCTTTTTCTTGGTTGTTGAATGGAGCATGTATTCCTCTTATTCCTGAGCTGCCCTTAGCATATGAATTTGAGCAGGGAGAAACATCTGAAGAACGTCTCGAATTTTACCTCAGCGAAATGGGGAACTTGACTCTGACCTTCGTTGGCTAACAAGCAAGTTTGCCTATGACTTTCGTCTTAGCTTAAACAATGAGGTTGTGTTGCAAAAATCGAGCTTGGTGATCTGGTTGACTGACAAAACTAGGTAGTGCGTTAAATGATTGTGGGGTAAGTAACTAAGTCTTGCCAAGTCCAAGGGCACGTGGCTAGTGTCGCCCGTTGAGCCGCAGTTGTCTTGAATCGACTGTGTCGCCAAATCCAATTGAAATAACTCACGACTAATCGCGTTGTCACTTTTGTCTGCTCCCATAACTTAGCAAACTTGTTCTGTCGGCGGTGCCACCGTCCTGTCTGTTGCCTAACAATACCGTTGGTGCGCTCGAGTCGTTGAGTTAGTTTTATCTTTGCCGATGTAGTGCAATATCTCAGGCGGCAGCACTCGCTCATATCCTCCCCAATTGTCACTATTCCAAAATTTGCAATGGGTTTTGCCTTCTGTGCTCACAACTAGTTCCTCAATCAATTCATCACTGTGTTTGCCCACCCGTGCTACTAAGATCAACCCACTTGAATTCGCTAAACTGAGTCCAATCCAACAATCCCCAGCGCTTAATTCACTGGGGAGACACTGCTTCTGTTTTTTTGCACAAATGACCACATCTCATCGGCACTGACTTCTGAGGTGCTTACGGCTTCTACCTGCTCATTGTGGACAAGCTGAGCTTTGTTGCTAGCTGAACGCACGATGCTCACAACTGTGTTGTAAGCAAGTCCTGTAATCCGGCTAATGCCCCGCAGACTGCTTCCTTCGCTATGGGCTTGTAGCACTTGTTGTACTTGTTCTGGACTCACTCGCCGCCAGTAGTAAAGTGTGTCAAAGTTCTCAGAGAAAGTTTGTTTGCACTCAGGGCAAAAGTAGCGTTGATGCCCGTTGGACATCTTGCCATGTTTATGAGTCTTCGGATAACCACAAAGCCGGCATTCCATAGCGTGTTAAGGCAGGATAGACTGGTTTTACTCTACCAAACCCACGCTCCTTTGACGCACCATCAACCAGAGCGTTATAAATCACCAACCATTTTTGCTGCTGCCAGAAGTTCTTCGCGGTTCTAAATTTCTGCTTGAGTGCTTCTGCTGACAGGTGAGGCAGCGCTCGACTCACTCGGCTCATAATGTTCCTCTTTTAAGGTTGATGCACCATTATGGAAGATTATCTCTTGGGTCGCAAGTTGGTATGACTCAAGCAGATAGGACCTATAACCGCACCCTAGCTCGTGAGCGGGTTCTCGTCGAGCAGGTCAATCGTCGCTTGAAAATCTTAAAGGTCCTGTCTGAGCGCTATCGCAACCGACGACGTCGCTTTGGTCTTAGATGTAATTTGATCGCTGCCTTGCACAACTACGAACTCTCTTTGGCTGCTTAATCCCGTTAATTTGCAAGAGGTCCAATCTGTTCTCCTTGGGTTTCCCTCTAAGAACGAGGGGTGTAGGCATAGCCCGTCGTAGGAAAAACCCAGTGCCCTGAAGCGCGATAGCGAAGCGCTGCTGCGAAGCACAGAGGGCAGTTTTCAAGGACACTTACTGGGGAACTCTCCCTGCACCTTTAATCAAATTGGCTGCCTTCTCGCCAATCATGATGGTGGGTGCGTTCGTATTCCCCGTGGTGATCGTTGGCATGGTGGAGGCATCCACGACCCGCAATCCCTCCACTCCATGTACTCGGAGTTCAGGGTCTACAACCGCCATGGGGTCAGTGCCCATTTTGCAAGTGCCAACCGGATGATACGTCGTATTGCAAACTTCCCGAACGTAAGCAACGAGTGCTTCCCCACTCTGAACCGTTGCACCAGGAGCAACTTCCTCACCTCGAAACTCATCAAAGAAACTTGAATGAAATAGGCTGCGAAGTAGTTGAATCCCTGTCACTAGCTTTTGCACATCGGATTGACTTTGCAGATAGTTCAGGCGAATGATCGGGGTGTCGCTGGGGTCAAGCGATTGTAAAGTGACACTCCCACTATTCTGAGGATGGGTCAAACTAGCGACGCCCGTGAATCCCCAATCAACCAGGGAATAGCCCGGAGGCAACCAGGGAATGGCACAAGAGAAAAGCTGTAAATCTGGCGCAACATCCAGATTTCCTTCGCTATGCACAAACATTCCAGCTTCACCAATAGCGCTACCAATATCCCTACCGTTGGTGGTGGCGGGGTGCAACTCCTGAGTTGCCCGGTAGACCACGGACACGACAGGATGGTCTTGCAGGTTTTGACCCACGCCCGGTAGATCGACTACAACAGAAATCCCCATTGCTTGCAGGTGTTCTGCATCTCCAATGCCGGAAAGCATTAGCAGCTTGGGCGAATCGAAAGCGCCCGCACTTAAAATCACTTCCTGATTGACTCTGGCCTGGTGCAATGTTCCCTCATACAAGTACTCCACCCCAGTGACGCGAGTTCCCTCAAACAACAATCGAGTCACTAATGCATCTGTTTGCACTGTTAGGTTCAGGCGATCCAGAATCGGCGTGAGGAATGCAGCAGCACTACTGTGCCGTTTCCCATCCTTAATCGTCATTTGATAGAGTCCCGCCCCTTCCTGTTGCTTTGCATTGAAATCAGGATTGTGGTCATATCCCAGTGCCACGCATGCGTTTACAAATCGTTGAGAGATTGCAGTTGGAGCAATCAAGTCATTCACGCTTAACTCTCCATCCACACCGTGGTAGGCATCGGCACCGCGTGAGGAATTTTCTGATTTTTTGAAGTAGGGTAAGACATCCTGGTAACTCCAGCCAGGATTGCCCAATGCCTGCCAGTAGTCATAATCGTGAGGATTGCCTCGAACATAGAGCATGAAATTAATCGAACTGCTGCCCCCTAAGACTTTGCCGCGAGGACAAAAGATTTTGCGGTTATTCAGGTAGGGTTCTGGTTCAGAGAAATAGCCCCAATCCACCTCAGAGCCTAATAGATTGGCGCACTCCGCTGGGATTTGAATCTCCGGTTTTGTATCCGGATTGCCAGCTTCAAGCAACAACACGGTTGTTTCGGGGTCTTCGGTAAGACGGTTGACAACCACACAGCCTGCTGAACCTGCGCCAATCACAATGTAGTCGTATTGAGTCATGATATTCTCGCTTGTAAATTTAGGCTCTGTCTCAAAGCAGTAGCGCAAAACTAACGCTGCCTGAACCCACTATCTTTTTTTGTTTGTTACTAAACCTCATTCAAGATGCTTCATGTCTTTTCTGCTGCTACGGGAACTGCTTCCATGAATTAGTAACATAGCCACAAATACACCAACTATCAATCAAAATAAACATTGTGATTAACAGGACTGCCAGCGCAAATAATCCTAGTATTTGCACCAAATTGCTACTAGAGTCTGCTGTCCTGACGACTGCATACTCATTCTCGAAGACCTTTGGCTGGGCTGAGCTTGTCGGCAATGAGAAAGTGGATTGCGATTTTACCAAATGAACTACCCCGCCGCAAGCAGCGGAGTATCAGCCTCAAAAGAGAGTCTGTTGCTCATCTCTATGTAACTTCAGATACTCATTCCCCTGCTCTTTGACATACTTGGCAATCATTCGCTCATCTCCATGTTTGCCCACCGTACTCGCAAAGTACCCATCACTCCAAAACTCTCCTCCCCACAGTTGCTGCTTCACATGAGGACATCGCTTGAACACTTCTTTGGCCGTCAGACGCTTAATCATCGTTACGACCTTGCTCACGCTGTAAGTCGGTACTGACTGCACTAGAAAATGCACATGCTCTTGATCTACTCCAATTTCAATGAACTTTACCTCCTATCGCCTCTCAATTTCTAGACACACATCTTTCAGCACTGCATCAACCTGTTCGTCAAATACAGCCCGTCGATACTTTGCTGGAAACACCAAGTGGTAAAGCAAAATGCTAACGTTATGGCTTTTGTGGATGTACTCACTCATCCTGGCATTTTACGCCGCAGAGCGGCGGGGAATCTACCCAACAGAGATTGAAACAGATCGTTTGCCACTAAAAGTATTCACGGCACATCTGTGCTTAGTCGTTTGGACATTTTAAGCAGTGACTGATTGCTCTTTATTAAACAACATTAGGCGATTGATCATAGTACCGAAGCGAACTCGTCCGAACAACTTCAGACCCTTCGCCCGAAGAAGCCCCGAAGCCCTCTCACCCTTTTCATTGATATATCTAGAAGCACTGTGATCTGCAGTTGGGCAGCAGAAGGTGGATGAGGCATCCGACCAGACTTTATTACTCCAAGAGGCAACTATGGAACTTCTTCGAATTGGATGTTACTGAGCGCAACAGTTTACAGGTTCTTTATCCAATTGGAGCGGCACATTTACTAAGTCTCTTGCTGATTGGATCTCAAGGAATTGGAGAAAAATGATGAAACTGCATTTATGGATTTGTTACGACTATGCTTCTAGTTCAGAGTATCTATCGATGTTAGGCAGGGTCATGAAACAGTACCCTAACCGCAATATCAGCCACGAGATTGACAGACCAATGCTGCTGCAAGCGACTTTAGAGGGAGTTGCGATTGTTCTTAGCCTAATAAAGGCTTCTCAAATGAATCAGAATGAATTTCAAACATGGCTGTATTGCTACCGTCCTTCAAATTTTGTTTAATCAGCCCCTTCGCCTTAAACGGCTTACCGCCCAGCTAGAAGAGTCTGTTCCATTGTTGCTCCGACAGTTTGAAGTGCGCTGCTGCGATTCTCCTTTGGAGAGGCTTCGCCATCGCACCGACGATTGTAGGGAGCTTGATTTAGGGATTAGGATCGGGTGTTGCTAGAAGGTTAGCTTTGGATAACGATTCAAAATATTCCAATCGCAGTGAGACAGATCGAATTTTCCCGGCTCTAGATTCTCTCAGTCAGACGGCAGAAACTACGGCAACGGACACACTCTCAACATCTGAGCAATCTATACTCACAATGTTGTCACTGGGCAAAACGGGGCGATTTGGTAATCAGCTTTTTCAGTATGCGTTCTTACAAATTTGTGCACGGCAAGCGAAGTTGTGCTGCAGAATTAACCTTTACCAGAAATCTATCATGATTCGCCTGTTAGTTGTAGATGACCAAAGTCTCGTTTGCCAAGGACTTAAGGCAATGCTAGAGCTAGAACCGGATTTACAGGTGGTGGGAACTGCTGACAATGGGGAAACTGCCATTGAGCAGGTAGCAGCTCTACAGCCAGAGCTAGTGCTCATGGATGTACGAATGCCAGTGATGGATGGTCGGGAAGCTACACGAATCATCAATCAGCAGTTTCCTGATGTAAAAGTTTTGATTTTAAGCACGTTTGATGATGATCAATACATCGCTGAGGCTATGCGAGCAGGAGCAAGGGGATATTTGCTCAAGGATATGCCGTCTGAAGAGCTGGCGCAGGCAATTCGGTTTGTTAATCGCGGGTATGCTCAACTAGGACCGGGGCTAATGGAGAAGCTGATTAAGGGCGTCCCGATCTCAGGCACCACTGGCCCAAAGTCAGACTCACTAGACTTAACTCAACTTACGCCACGCGAGCAAGACGTACTGCGTTTAATCGGGTTTGGTTCTACCAATCGGGAAATTGCTCAAGATCTTTACATTGCTGAAGGAACCGTCAAGACACACGTTACTCACTTGCTTAATCACCTTAACCTACGAAATCGAGTACAGTTGGCAATTTATGCTAATTCCGTCTGTTGGGCGGGAGTTAGTAAGTCTTAATATCAAATTACCCTACAAGCTCTGAACTGTAATAGGGAGAGACTGCTAAAAAGCTGGTTAGGAGCTGCTGAAGGTGATTCAATTATTCATCTATGAAGGTGTCTGGAGAGCCGTTCTTAAGGGCAGGTCAACCGTGATGTGACAGCCGGCTTTTGGCTCTGCCTCAAGCTGAAGCTCGCCATCCAAGGCAGCCACCCGTTCTCGCATCCCTTGAAGCCCAAACCCAGTTATATGTTGCTGGTCTAGCCTGAACCCTTTGCCATCATCTTCAATACAGAGACGCACGTTGTCGGGAGTCGTACTGACTTGAACTTTAACTTCTGTAGCTTGAGCGTGTTTGTAAATGTTAGTCAGTGCTTCTTGCACAATCCGGTAGAGAGTCTTGACAACTTGCGGCGGTACAGGAGTCGATAAATTGATCGTAGTAGAAGTCACTAGGTAGTGTTGTTTCTATGATGAGTTGTCAGCAAGAGTAGAATCCTTCACTAGAATTCCAGTAGTAGCACAGGAAGGAGGTTGTTATGAATAGCTCGTCAAAGAAACCTTCATACGCAGGGAAAGACGTTTTCATCGGTATCGATGTACATAAACGCACCTACTGTGTAGCAGTCGTGGTAGAGGGAACGCTGGTCAAGAAGTGGCAGACTATGGCAGTGCCCGAACAACTAGCAAGGCAGCTACAAGGTTATTTCCCAGCAGCGAATCTGTACAGTGCTTATGAAGCGGGATTTTCAGGATTTGTTTTACACCGGGAACTTGAGTCAGCTGGGATGAAGAATGTGGTGGTTAATGCGGCTGGGATAGAAACTAGCGTTCATAATCGAGTTAAGACGGATAAGCAAGATGCCTTGAAGCTAGCCAGTCTGTTGGAGGCGGGGCGCTTGAGGGGAATCAGAGTGCCGAGCAAGAAGCAAGAAGCTCAAAGACTGCTCACCCGGACTCGGCAACAACTAATCGAGGAACGGACAGCAGTGAAGAATAAGATCCGCATGAAGTGCCATCAAATGGGATTAATCGCTGCCGATGAGCAGCGGCAGATGAGCCATAAATTAGTGCAGGAACTGCTAGAAAAGTCTGTGCTGCAAGAGTTAAACCTCGTTATCGAAGCTTACTGGCAAGTTTGGAAAACTCTCGATGCTCAGCTAAAAAAGCTGGAAGAAGAATTGAAGCATCAGGCACAGTCAGACCCTAACGAGGAAATTTACCGCTCGGCTCCAGGGATAGGACCTCTAGGAGCGAGAATTTTGTCCAACGAACTGGGAGACATGAGTCAGTTTAACAACGAGCGGCAACTATTTAGCTACACAGGGTTGACCCCTTGCGAACAGTCGAGTGGTGACAACATTCGAAGGGGCCACATCACGCGACAGGGAAACAGCAGAGTTCGATGGGTATTGTGCGAAGCTGCTTGGCGAGCAATCAGAACAGACCCAAGCTTGAAAGAGTGCTTCGAGCGGCTCTATCCGAGGACGGGTAAGAAAAAGGCGATTGTCGCCATAGCTCGCAAGTTGATTGGTCACATCCGTTCAGCTTTGCGTCAGGGTAGAGAGTATCGCATGATGCCCGTCGCTTAACCCTCGAATCGTCGTTAGCAACAACCATGCTTAAGAGATCTTTGAGAGTGGCCAACTGATACTTTTGCCCTGTAACCCCGTAGATTTTTGCTGTGAGTAGCTTGACTATCCACGTTGTGTTGTTTGAGGTGCAGGGCTTTGAGAACGAACGAGAAAAGGGTGGCACAGCCACGGCGGTGACCACGAATGACTGCTTGTTGCCATTCTCAATTCATCTCTCCCTACTGGTTAATCTCATAGAACGATCTTTCAAGCATTTCAATGCTGACTTTTCCCCACCCCTTGACAACTCATCATGACTGCAAAAACTGGAGTAGGAGGTGATAGGGTAGGGACCCTGTCTGTTTAACTCTCTGTTCCATGTCAGAATCTAGCCTGTTCAAGTGGCGTCACTACCAGCCCAATATCATCCTTTGCTGTGTGCGCTGGTACTTGAGCTATCCCCTGAGTTACCGGCAGGTGGAGGAACTGATCACAGAGCGTGGTTTACCTGTAGATCACAGCACGGTGTTTCGGTGGGTGCAGCACTACAGCCCAGTCCTAGACAAGCGTTGCCGTCGCTACTTACGCCCGACCAACGACTCTTGGAGAGTGGATGAGACCTATATCAAAGTTAAAGAGCAGTGGAAATATCTCTATCGTGCTGTGGATTCAGCCGGGAACACCCTCGACTTTTTGCTCACTGCTAAGCGGGATGCCAGGGCTGCGAAACGGTTTTTCTGCAAGGCTCTCAAGGCTGGACACAACCAGCCGCCGCGGGTGGTGACAGTCGATAAAAACCCAGCTTACCCTAAAGTAATAGCTGAGCTCAAAGCGGAGCAAGCATTACCCCAGAGCGTTGAGTTGCGCCAGCGTCGGTACCTCAACAACATCGTCGAGCAGGATCATCGGTTCATCAAGCGCTTAGTCAAGCCGGGGATGGGGTTTGGGTCATTCAACACAGCTAGGCGAACTATTAGAGGATACGAGGTGATGCACATGATGAGGAAAGGGCAAGTTCAAGGAGTAGCTAGAGGAGCTATTCAGGAACGAGTGAGATTCATCTGCCAAATTTTTGGAGTGGCTGGCTAAATTGCTCTTTTCCAAGAGGCTTTATTGCCTCAATAGATTTTTGCAACACAACCCTCCAAAGTACTTTTGGCCTGTTTGTTCGGGTAAAGCCTGACGGTTTTTAAGCGTGTACAGTCGTCGATAGCTGTGTACTGATAGAGCTGGGGAGCAATCTTACAAACATCCATCTGCACCCGTTCTCCAGGAGTGGCTTTCTCGTAACGTCGCCGGGTCTTGCGAGCTCTTCTGGTCGCTTTGAGCAGCTTGACTCCTGCCTGTTTGAGGACCTTGTGGATCGTGGCCGTGGATAAGGAAAAGTTGTACAGGCGAATCAGCTCGCTCTGGATCCGCCTAGCTCCAAGCTTGCGAGTGCGCAGTTGCAGAATCCACTCGCGGTGTTGCTCGAGCACTTTAGGCGGCGGACAGCGTTTTGGCCTCCGGCTGCGGTCGTGCAAACCAGCCACTCCTTGTGCTTGATAGCGCCGCCACCACTTGAGAAAGGTGGGATAGGAGATCCCACAACGACGACACACGAGTGAGGCATTGCCGCTCTTCTGATACAGCTGTACCCACTGCAGCCGAGCCTTCACTTTTCGTTCTTCTTCCATGCACAGTTCCCTCGAAAATGAGAAAACTATACCTCAATCATGTTAATAAACCTCACATATCATGGAAGTTTATCCGGTTGCTTCATAATGAGCGATGTAAAAGTTGATCAATTATATTTCTTAGGAGACGGAGACGATGGAAGTTCGACACATTCTAGACGGTGTCAAAAAACGTAACAAGCTTGCTATCTGGGAAGCTCTGGATTTGTCCCACACACGCGACGGCAGTGCTGGTATGGATGCCACTATCCATGACGTTCTAGCAGAATTTGCTAAACGGCAAGCTGAATTAAACCAAGAAATAGCTTACTTCAGGAAGGAGTCTCTGTTGTTTGAAGATTGGTTATACCTGGGTAAGACTTCTATACCTTGGACCGAGCTTCAGGAATATAGTGAGAACAACGATGAAAAGCACATTTTTTACATCCTTCACTGTCTATATCTGTTCGCGCGGTCTAAGCAGGATTGGAATTTATTGAAATCAATGCTTGACGCGTTTGCTAACGACTGCACTATATTTAAGACAAAAAGCGAGTCTTATAGTTTGCTCAACGTCTTAGAGCACTTCGAGGACATGATAGCTAGAGATGAGGATCTGGCAGTAACAATTGCGGGTAGAACCTCCAACGCATCGCTTTACTAGATCCCACAGCTAAGAGACTTTTCTATTACTTTATAAGCAGTAACGCCGTGCGACGGGCTACCCATAGATTCAACTGCAATTCTGAGGTCTAATTCGATTTAGCTATTGCTCCCCCACCACATCCAGAGGTCTAGAATATATGACTACTCTCCTTTTGGCTTCCACATACGCTCATCAAACTGAAAAGTCATAGGTGGCTCTAGCTTTAACCGCAAGTCTGGATGCTGAGGATTGAGAAGGTAATTAAACTCTACAGGAATGATGGAAGAAGGCACTTTGAGCACTGGTACTTGTTGAGATTGCAGCCACTGCTTGCCAATATTTTGCAGCTCTGGATAAGCTGCCACTTGCTGCCAGTTGGTTGGCAGCCTACTGGCCTTAACCTCTTCAATGACTATATCCTCTGAAAGAAAAGCACGGATAGCAACCAGCGGGATGCGATCGCTTTCGGTATGCACAAATACTTCCAAGCTTGCTAGGGCTAGACTTTCAGAAGTGTATACGATAGGAAATCCTTGGGGAGCCCAGCGAGATTGGGTGTAGAGTCCCCCGACGCCAGAAAAGGCCGTTGGTTGATGCTTTTGCTTGCAAATCCGCCAGATCTGCACTAGCCGTACATCCCGTACTCAGCCCGGTACAAGATTTCCTCTACCTTCTTCGCGCCAGCATCAGTCGCGAGCGCCTTCAACGGTGTCGCTCCCTCAAGGGCATCCTTGGGAGTTGAGAGCCAACGCTGAGTTTCCACTTCATCTTCAAACAACTCTTTGGCTTGGTTGACTATCCGGTTGAAGCGCTCCACGCGGTCAGAGATCGCTGGTTTTAGGGTAGAGTTTTGCTTCTCATAACGAAACTGGGTAGCTTCTGAGATACCAAACAATTGCTTCACGCCAGCTTTACCTAAGGAATAACGGTTGGATATATCTTTGACTACCTCGTACCTATAGGCTGTTTGGGTGTTGCCCGTAGAGACTTTTTGTTTGACTACAGTCTGCTTCTGAGCCTGACGCCCTTGTTTAGTAGCTTTGAGCATAACGTTCTATTTCAGTTGATAGTAATATTTTATCAAATGAAACAGTTCTCCAAAAGGTCTTTAGAGTGGGGAAGAGGCAGTAGGAGGACGCAGATACCGACGGCAGCGCTTGTCCAACTGAGGAGCATAAGCCTGGACCCACCTGAATACGGTTGAATGGTCAACCCTCAGGCCGCGTTCTTGGGTTAATTCTTCCACATCTCTGTAGCTGAGGCTGTAGCGGCAGTACCAACGCACACAGCGCAAGATGATTGCAGGTAAGAAATGGCGCCACTTGAACAGGCGAGATATAGACATAGAGGAGCGATTCTACAGGCAAGAATCTCCTCCCCTACCAGCAAGCCTGCTTTTTGCAACAAAACCCACTTTGCCGCCTCAATACTGGCAAAACCACATAGCGAGATTAAACATCTTTGCCAAAGTGATCGCTAATCTAAATTTTCATGTGCCCAGAGTGCAGCTTGAGTGCGATCGCTTACATCTAACTCGCTAAGAATCCGGCTAATGTAATTTCTAACCGTTCCCTCAGTGATATGCAAGGTTTTGGCAATTTCACGATTCGTCTTTCCCTGCCCCAGCAGCTTCAAAACGTCTAACTCTCGTTCACTTAAGGCTAAATTAACCGGGGTGGTACTAATAGGTTGTTGAAGCTGGGTAAAGACTTTGAGTGCAATCGTTGGTCCGAGTTGGCTGTGTCCTTTGTGAAGTGTGCGAATGGCATCCGCCACCTGCCCAGAGGGTGTGTTCTTGAGCAGATATCCAGTTGCCCCTGCCTTCAACAATTCCCACACATACTCGTCTTCGTCAAACGTAGTTAGCACTAGGATGCGTATCCACGGATAGCTGCGGAGAATTTCACGAGTTGCCGTAACGCCATCACAATTGGGCATGCGAATGTCCATGAGAATGACATCGGGCTGAAGCGTCTCGGTCAGGTCGATCGCCGCTCTCCCATCCATTGCCTGTCCTAGCACTTCGATGTCTGCCTCTAGCGACAACAAAGCGGCTAACCCTTCTCGAAAGAAGGATTGGTCATCAACGACGAGCACTCGAATCATAAGGCATCACGATTTTGATTTGTGTTCCCTGGTCGGAACCTGTACTAATTTTAAGGGTTCCGCCCAAGAGTTCTACCCGTTCCTGCATTCCTGGCAAACCGCACCCGATCAGTGGCTGCTCTAGGTCAAACCCTTGACCATCATCTTGCAGTGTCACCACGATCTCGTCTGAGTCAACCAGCCCCCACAGCGTCACCTGAGCTGCCTTCGCGTGCTTTTGAATGTTAATTAAGCCTTCCTTCAAAATGCAGTAAAGCTGATAGCTCGATTGCAGGGAGAGAGTAGGCAAACTTAAATTGACTTGAGTGGCAATTCCTTGCTGGCGCATCTGCTCAACTCGTTCGTGTAGCGCCTCCTTGAGATTAAAACTGGACTGCTGCCGCATGGTTTGAACCAGTTGCCGCACATCTTGTAAGCACTGACTCGCCAATAAGGCGGCATTGTCTACCGAATCGAAGGATTTCGCTAAATCGCGATCACGCAATTTCTGAGCGACTTCCAGTTGTACTCCCAATGAGGTGAGAGTGTGCCCTAAGGAATCATGAATTTCACGCGCAATCCGCAGACGTTCTAGTTTGGCACCCAACACTTCTACTTCTTGCGACAAAGCTTCTGCCTGCTGGCGGCTTTCGCGTTCTGCCACAATGACAAAGCCAAGCAAAATGACAAAAATACTGGCACTGGCATAATACAGCAAAGCATGCAGCAGTGTGATGTACAAATTAGACTGCAAAGTGACACTATCAAACTCTGGGAGGTTTCGTTGAATTAGTGACGGATACAGCCAGGCAAAACTAGCTAACCAGACCACTCCACCCATAATATTGGTCAAAATAACTTCGCGGCGACTCAATAAGAAACACGCCTTGATCAATAGTAGATAAAGCACAAAACTAAGTTCGATTCCAGACGCGATCGCAACGCCTGTTAACCCCACTTCCAGTGCAACATAAGCACGGCGCTGCCAACGTGGGCGATCGAGCGGCAAGATAAAGCTGAGACAGAAAAAGAGCGTGCTAAACGCGACACATTTGACGATTAGCTCAGGCGTGGAGGCTTCGTCAAACACATAAATCAAGATCGTCATGAGTAGCAGGAGCCACTCGCCAAAGCGCAGTGTCCAACGGAGTGATGGAGAAGAGCCAGTATCTAGATTCATTGAATAGATTAACCATCCTGCTCTCTCTAGTCTGCGTGATCGCCCGCCAACTCTGGTATGACACCTATCAAATTTAGACATGACAAGTGTCATCCGTTTCAATGATAGCTGTAGGTATCAGAAACGCTGTGGATGGGTTTAGATGGTTTGTAGATGAGCCGTTGAACCACCCATGCAGCCAAACCACCCAGATTCTCAAACTGCCATTCACCATTTAGCAAGGTTGAGCGATTGTGTCTTCGCCCTGGCGATGGCAATCACCTTCATGGGATTTGAACTGCCAGAAACCGTTCAATTGCTGTCAGGTTTAGAAGTCAACCAATTTCTGATTGGACAGCTTAAGACCCTTGGTATCTACGTCATCACTTTCATTCTGGTTGGCTTTTACTGGATTAACCATACTCAGCAGTTCAATTACTTCAAACGAACGAATGAAAC
>CADCWO010000261.1:16980-21507 GCA_902806435.1 uncultured Synechococcales cyanobacterium
TGTACTTAATGAGTTTATTGGTGGTTCCGTTCTCAAATGATTTGGTTTTTAGGCTATCTAGTAATCTGTTCGCCAAGATCTGGTTTAGTACCAATATTTGTCTGGTTGGCTTCCTCTCATTCGCAAGCTGGATCTATGCAACTCACCAACGTCGTTTAGTGGATAAAGACCTAGATCATCGAATCATTCGATCAATGCAAGTAAAAGCGTTGATCGAACCTATCTGTGCCTTGGTGTCAATTCCGGTTGCACTGATTAGTCCAGATTTGTCAGATCTGGTCTGGTTGTTAATTCCAGTTGTCTCACCAGTTCTGAACAAAGCTCTCAAGCAAACTTCTAGATCTGATGTAATACCAGTTTCAATTCAATTGGTTGAGTAATTGCCTCAAGCTATTCGCTTAATTTGCCATTTCAAATTTCATCGTCTCCGCCATCCGCTACCACTTGCGTGATCATCATGAATTTACAGTTACTGTCGAAACCATCTAATCGTTGGATGCTTACCTTGATCGTTGTTGCATCTACTATTACAGCAGGAATTACTTACTATGGCATTTCACAATTTGTTGTAGCGAAACCAGCAGAGAACACTCAGACGACCCCAACGATTAAGTCGGTTGTGGCACTGGGTCGGTTGGAACCTGAAACTGAAGTGACAAAAGTATCAGTTCCAGCCACGCTCAGTAACGATCGCGTGGCTCAACTGCTTGTCAAACGAGGCGATCGTGTCCAAGCCAATCAAGTGATTGCGATTCTAGACAGCCACGATCGGTTACAAGGCGCTCTCCTAGAAGCCGAACGACAAGTTGCTGTTGCCCAGGCAGAGCTTGCCCAGGTTAAAGCCGGAGCAAAATCGGGTGAAATTGAGGCACAACAAGCAGAGATTGGGCGTTTGCAAGCGGAATCAGCAGGTGAAACTCGGCGACAGCAAGCAACCTTAACGAGTTTAGAGGCCGAGGTTAATAACGCCCGCTCTGAATACAACCGCTATCATTCGCTCTATCAGGAAGGGGCAATCTCTGCGTCTCAGTTTGACCAGAGGCGATTAGCTTTCCAAAAAGCGCAAGCCCAGTTCAATGAAGGCAAAGCGAATCAAAGCCGGACGACTGATACGTTGCAAGCGCAGATTGAGTCAGCTAGAGCTAACTTGAGTCGCATTGCGGAAGTGCGCCCAACCGATGTGCAGACTGCACAGGCAAAAGTGGAGCAAGCGATCGCCTTTGTCAAGCGAGCAAAAGCGGATTTGAGACAAGCAGAGGTGCGATCGCCCCAAGCAGGACAAATTCTTGAAATCTATGCCAAGGCAGGAGAAGTGGTGGGTGAAAAAGGCATTGCAGATCTGGGACAAACTCGCCAAATGCGAGTGGTTGCCGAAGTTTATCAAAGTGACATCAAAAAAATTCGCATCGGGCAACAGGCAGTAATTACAGGTGAACCTTTCTCTGGAGAACTGCGCGGCACAATCGAGGAAATTGGGTTGCAAGTGAGTCAGCAGGAGATCTTCAATAATCAACCGGGCGAGAATTTGGATCAGCGGGTGGTTAAAGTCAGAATTCAGCTCAATGCAGCCGGCAGCGATCGTGTTGCAGGACTGACAAATTTACAGGTGCTGGTCGCCATTCAACCCTAGATTGCTCATATTCTCGGTGGTAAACAATCAGTTGATTCACACCTTACTGTGATAGAGCAAAGAAGATGGTGCAGACATTGTACACAACAAATCTGAAGAGACTTTCAAACTGTGAAATGAACGTTCTTAAGTTACTGGTTGAAGGACAAAGTAACACTGAAATTGCTGATGTGTTGTATTTCAGCCCCAATACGATCAAAAGGCATGTCAAAGGTATCTTTAAGAAATTCGGAGTCGATAATCGCGTTCAAGCGGTTGTTTTTGCTCTCTGCCATGGTTTGGTATAAAGCGTGGAAAAGAATCACCTATGTTTCGTAATCTATTTCGTAAAACACCCCTGGCATGGTTTCAGCTAAAACGGGAAAAAACCCGTCTTGCGGTGGCTTTAGCGGGGATTGCCTTCGCCGATATTCTGATGTTTTTTCAACTGGGATTGCTCGATGCCCTGTTTGAGTCTGTCGTGAAACCCTACACCTCGCTGCAAGGGGATCTATTTCTGATTAACCCGTTGTTTGAGAGCTTAAATGTGGTTAGAAGCTTTCCCAGGAAGCAACTATATCAAGCGGCAGGAGCTAAAGAAGTTGAATCGATTAACTATCTCTACATTGGTCAGGGCGAGTGGCGGAATGCTCAAACCCGAACGAATCAGCCCACAACGGTCTTTGCTATTAATCCCAATAACTCAGCGATCACGCTACCAGATGTACAAGCACACCAGAATGAACTGAAGTTGCTGAACCGAATGCTTTACGATCGCGCCGGCGCAGAACAGTTTTTTGGCAATGTAGTTGGAGAACTTCAGCAGTCCGGCTCAGTACCAATTCAATTTAATAACTTTCAAGTCAAGGTAGTTGGAACGTTTGTTATGGGAGCATCATTCGCTGCCAATGGGAATGTAATTACTAGTCATTCAACTTTTCTTCGGCTCTTTCCAGCCCGCAAGCCCGGTGAAATTGATATTGGAGCCATTCAGTTGAAACCGGGCACCGATGTTGAGCAATTTAAGGCTGCGATGCAATCGGAGCTTGAAAACGTGCTGATCCTGACGCATGAAGAGTTTGTTAAACACGAAAAGAAATACTGGGAAACCACCAGTCCGATCGGGATTTTGTTTGGCTTTGGCGCAATTATTGGTTTTGTCGTTGGCACCATTATTGTCTATCAAATTCTCTATTCCGATGTGTCAGACCATTTGCCAGAATATGCCACGTTGAAAGCAATGGGCTACAGCGACGGTTACTTGATTGGCGTACTTATCCAGGAAGCGCTGATTATGGCAGTTCTAGGATTCATTCCAGGATTTGTCATTTCGATCGGACTGTATTCGGCCGCTGCCGCTGCAACTTTTCTACCGATTGGTATGACAGTCAGCCGCGCGATGCTTGTGTTGACATTGACGATTGTAATGTGTGCAGCTTCAGGAGGAATTGCAATGCGTAAACTGCAATCTGCTGATCCGGCTGATATTTTCTAGTTAAGAACAAATGCAATGATTCAAACTTGGCAGTCAGATCAATCTCACTCAACAGCAGCAGCAGAACCAGTTATTTCTGCTCGGCAGCTTAATCACTACTTTGGCAGTGGCGAACTCCGCAAACAAGCCTTATTTGACATCAATTTAGATATTTACGCAGGCGAAATCATTATCATGACTGGTCCCTCTGGCTCTGGCAAAACAACCCTGCTAACACTGATGGGCGGATTGCGATCAGCGCAAGAAGGCAGTCTCAAGATTCTCGGTCAAGAATTACATGATGCCAGCAAACAACAGTTGACTCAACTTCGTCGCAACATTGGCTACATTTTTCAGGCACATAATCTATTGACCTTTCTGACTGCTAAACAAAATGTGCGGATGTCCCTAGAACTGCATGAGGAAATGTTTGATCGCGACGTTGATGGCACGAGTGTTGCCATGCTAGAAGCAGTAGGGCTACAACAACGGGTAGACTATTATACCGATCGCCTGTCGGGCGGACAAAAACAGCGAGTCGCAATCGCCCGTGCCTTAGTTAGTCAACCTAAGATCGTTTTAGCCGACGAACCGACAGCAGCACTTGATAAAAAATCAGGTCGCGATGCTGTAGAAATTATGCAAAAACTTGCCAAAGAGCAGGGTTGCACCATCTTATTAGTCACACACGACAACCGAATTCTAGATATTGCCGATCGCATTGTCTACATGGAAGATGGTCGCCTCGCAGATAATCCGGAGACTACCGTCGCGGACTAGATGTCTACCTGGTTGTGTCGCAAAGATTTTCGGTTTTGTTGCAAAAAGTGAGGGAGGTACAAAATTTCCTGACTAAGCTCTCAGTTCAAGCAGCAGCCTCCAATACTTGAGCTATGAAGTTTAATTGGGCTTACACATCTCCCTTTGGTACTCCCATGACTTGCCCTTTCCTCAGCCTGTGCATCGCCTTGTATCCCTTGATGGTCCTCCAAGCCGAGTTGAAGGATTTGAACCCAACCCTAGCTTGATCAGCCGTTGCAGGAAGCGATGATCCTGCTCAATCACGTTGTTGAGGTACTTGTTCTGCCATAGCTCGCTCGATTGTGGCAGCCTCTTGTCTTCTTGGAGTGCAGCCAAGGCTGGAGGATAAGCTTTGTGCTTGTCTGCATTGATCACCCATGGTGTTGAGCTGCTTCTGGCATGGAGGGTGTTGCGGCAGAACCTTTTTGCAGCAATAGCATCCCGCTTAGCCGTCAGGAGAAAGTCCAAGGTATCTCCGTGCTTGTCAAGCGCTCGATACAGCCACTTCCCTTGGCCTTTGACCTTCACTTACCCCTTCACAACAATGTAGCCAGGTAGTGGGCTAGACCTGTGGATGGAGCCTAAACGTTCAAGCCAAACTCATAACGGTTAATGAACAGACCGATGACGATATCATGCATCC
>CADCWO010000262.1 GCA_902806435.1 uncultured Synechococcales cyanobacterium
TGCTTATGCAGTAATGTTTTAGACCCATTCGCCAATTCCGAAGTGACAGAAAAGAACAAAGCTTACAACTTCTATGTAGCAGTTATTCTGAGCTCTGGCCTTCTGAGAGTGATAGAAGGGGGTTACAGCGGTTTTCAGCTGCATGAAGTACAAAACTGTTGGGCTTGAAGTTAATCTAGCGGATTACGGGTTCTTTAATATTCAAGCGGTTGTGTAACCGGCAGGAGGGATACTGAGCAGGCTGTCGGTTGCGCCGGTTCAACTCTCTGGTCCTACTGAGTGGACGGTGCATCAGCCGCAACTCTTCAGGGTACCTCGGCTGCGGGTCATTGACTAAAATGACCGGTGGCACCATCATTGGGTCGTATTCGGCAACGACATCAAATACGCCCGGCCAGTGCTTTGACTCTACACTCTGCCCTGGATGGAACTCCAAAGCCTCTTGTCGTTCAATGTCAACGCTGTTCATCACAACCGGCCAGATTAAACCGTATATTTTGCTACTATTTTAAGGCTGTGAGAGCAAAAGTTCCAAAGATTGGTCAATCCAGACCCATTTCTTGAGGTTGAACGGATGCCTGTTGGTAATGCATTGATGTTAAGCACCTAATTATTCCTGCGTTAGTCAGCTGTGTCTCGTAATTATTTGGCTAACGGCCTCAATAAGGATGCGATAAACTGACTAGGCGGTGGTCTTTGGGAGGTCAGAGCAGAATGGTTGATCAGTCAACAACATTTCCATCAGGAATCGAGATACCGCTGCCACAGCTAGGACCAACGCCAGCAAGTACCCATCAACCTTCATCCTGGACGATCGAAGACAGCGAGAACCTTTACCGGATTCAAGGCTGGGGGGAGCCTTATTTCTCAATTAATGCGGCAGGTCATGTCACAGTCTCGCCTAAGGGGGACCGGGGTGGCTCCTTAGATTTATTTGAACTGGTAAATGCTCTAAAGCAACGTAATTTAGGCTTGCCCTTACTGATCCGGTTTTCCGATATTTTGGAGGACCGGATTGAGCGATTAAATGCCTGTTTTGCCAAAGCGATCGCTCGCTACAGTTACCCAGGCGTCTACCGAGGTGTGTTTCCCGTCAAATGTAATCAGCAGCGGCACTTAGTTGAAGATTTAGTCCGGTTTGGCAGACCCCACCAGTTTGGTTTGGAAGCAGGCTCTAAACCGGAACTGCTGATTGCCTTAGCGACTTTAAATACACCTGGGGCACTACTCATTTGTAATGGATACAAAGACCGAGAATACATTGAGACGGCCATGCTGGCGCAACGTCTCGGTCAAAGGCCGATCATTGTGCTGGAGCAAGTGGAAGAAATCCAGTTGGTAATTCACGCCAGCCGCAAACTGGGTATTCAACCAGTTTTGGGCCTGCGAGCCAAGCTCAGTAGCAAGGGGATTGGCCGCTGGGGAGACTCAGCCGGCGATCGCGCTAAATTTGGGCTGACAGTCCCGGAAGTGCTACGGGCTGTGGAGCAGTTAGAGGCTGCTAACATGCTGGGCTCATTGCAACTATTGCATTTCCATATTGGTTCCCAAATCTCCTCAATCAGCGTGATCAAGGATGCCCTGCGCGAGGCAAGCCAGATCTACGTGGAGCTGGTTCGCTTAGGAGCCAATATGCAGTATTTGGATGTTGGTGGCGGCTTGGGGGTAGATTACGACGGTTCTAAGACCAATTTTCATACCTCGAAAAACTACAACATGCAGAATTACGCTAATGATGTTGTGGCTGAAATTAAAGAGGCCTGTAGTGAGCGAAATTTGCCGGTACCCACCCTGATTAGTGAAAGTGGGCGGGCGATCGCTTCTCACCAGTCGGTGTTAATTTTTAATGCCTTGGGAACTAGTGATGTCTCTGCCATTAATCCAACCCCTTCTCAGGAGAAGGAGCACCTGATCCTGCGTAATCTCTATGAAGTTTACCAGTCTATTGATCTAGAAAACTACCAGGAAGCCTATCACGATGCGATCCAGTTTAAAGAAGAGGCAATTAGTCTGTTCGGATTTGGCTATTTGAGCCTCAGCGATCGCGCACGCGCCGAACAACTTTACTGGGCTTGTTGTGAAAAAATCTTGGCCATTATCCGCCAGCAGGACTATGTTCCTGATGACTTGGAAGATCTGGAAAAGATCATGGCCTCGATTTACTACGTCAATTTATCGGTATTCCAGTCTGCCCCGGATAGCTGGGCGATCGACCAATTATTTCCGATCATGCCGATTCACCGCTTGAATGAAGAACCAACGAAGCGTGGTATTCTCGCGGATCTCACCTGCGATAGTGATGGCAAGATCGACCAGTTTATTGATCTACGAGACGTCAAGTCTGTCCTGGAGTTACACCCACTGAAACCGGGAGAGCCTTACTACCTGGGCATGTTTCTCAACGGTGCTTATCAAGAGATTATGGGCAATCTGCATAACTTGTTTGGGGACACCAATACGGTTCACATTCATCTCAGCCCCAAAGGCTACCAGATTGAGCATGTCGTCAAAGGCGACACCATGAAAGAAGTCTTGGGGTACGTGCAGTATGACCCTGAAGATCTCCTGGAAAATATTCGCAAACAAGCTGAAAATGCGCTCCAGGAGAAGCAGATTACCTTGCAAGAGGCCCAATTACTTCTGCAGAATTACGAGCGCAGCCTCAGGAGTTACACCTACCTGTCTCCCTGAGCAGGGGGTTAGTTACCAGAGCGGCGGGAGACTTTGTCCTCAATTTTCAAAAGTTTTGCCGCCGGTTGCTCTACTCTGGGAATGAACGGGGCATCCTGGCGAGCATCGGTGATTAGCCAATCTAACGCAGCCGCTTGAACATCAATTGTCGCCCCGGTCTTATCCACACAGTGACGGCCATACACGAGCTTATCAACCAGGCGAGCGCCTGGCCCTAAGCGCGAGTACTCAAAAATGACACTTCTTTCAACCGTGGCACCGCCACAAATGCAACAGTTAGGACCAATCATGGCTGGACCAATGATCTTTGCTCCATCTTCAATCCGGGTCATAGCACCAATATAAACCGGCCCTCGGATATCGACTTTGTCCCAGTTGACAGCAACATTTAAGCCTGTGTAAATACCGGGGGCAACTTCTTTGCCAGGAATGCCGACGTTGGCGATTTCCCCCTTCAGCACACTTTGAATCGTGCGCCAGTAATCTGGCACTTTGCCAATATCAACCCATTCAAAATCCATTTTCAGTCCGTAAAATGGCGCTTCCATTTCCACCAGTTTTGGAAAGAGCTGGCTACCGATGTCGTATTCTTGACCAGAGGGAATGTAATCCAAAATTTCTGGCTCAAAGATGTAGATCCCGGTGTTGATGCTATTACTAAGTGCCACTTCTTGGGCCGGCTTCTCTTGAAACGCCTGAATCCGGTCCGATTCATCGGTGACGACTACGCCATAACTAGAAACCTCCTCCCAAGGAACAGACTTCATGATTACCGTGGCGATTGATCCCTTCTCCCGATGCCACTTCAAGGCGGTCGTCAAATCAAGGTCGATCAGCGCATCACCACACAGAACTACAAATGTGTCGTCGAAAAACGGTGAGAAATCATGAATTCGTCGCATCCCTCCTGCAGATCCTAGAGCTTTACCCTCTAAAACTCCATCCACAATTTGTCCTTCAAAGGAGTAGCCAATTTGTACTCCGAACCGTTGGCCGTCTCGAAAATAGTTTTCTATCTCGTTAGCAAGATGACTAACATTAACCATGATCTGGTTAAAACCGTGCTGGCGCAGCAACTCGACTAAAAACTCCATCACCGGCTTCTGCAGGATTTGGATCATGGGTTTAGGAGTGGTATAGGTAATCGGCCGGAGACGAGTACCCTTACCTGCTGCCAGGATCATTGCTTTCATAGAAGTCTCTTATAGTTATAAAGTTAAAACTGAAGGCTATACCATCTTTCTGGATCAAAAGTGAGTGTAGATAAGGCAGCAGCCCAAGAAACGCTACTAAAAGTATATTTTCTAGGAAAGCTACTGTTTCAGTAGTATGCCCGCTTTTGAGCAAGGATTGCTAGCGTTACTTCCAGCGCTCTATTGCTTAGACCTAAAAATCCCTTTTCAAGTCTCTGCCTCATAATATTGAGGTTTTAGGTTCAGAGGCCTGGACCATCTGGCAGCAACATTTTAGACATAGTAGACACTAGACCCGAATTGCCACTACGGCATTAGGACAACTTAAATAAGTTGAGAGGAGAGGGGGAATCAGTATAACGAGTAAACTTGACCGTTGATTAATAAACGAGTGATTCCTTTGGAATGTAAGTGAGAACACGCTTTTTGTAACATATTTCCATTAGGAATTTTAATCACCCGTTGAGTTCGATTCGAGAAACGTCTAGCTACCCGGTGGTTATCAAAAATTGGCAAAGTATTCTCTTGTACTTCTGCTGAGGGAATTTGACCTAGGTCGCCAAAGTCTTGCAGGGGTCGAGTAATTAGCTCTGCAAACCGATCAATTACTAAGTAACAGGTTCGCGGAATCGCTGCCTCAGACAAAGGAAGTACATGCACAAAAGCTTCAGAGTGCAGTTGACGCTCTGTATAGGTCGGAGTATCGTCCCCAGAATCTTGCAGCTCATTGTCTAAGTCGTCTTCAAAGTCTTCGTCATCGAGCTCCTCGAGAACACTACCTAGATCAGCTTCTAGCTCTGGAAATCCTTCTGGCTCCTGACTGTCATAGAGATTAACTGTATCGAATTCATCCGAAGAAGCTGGAGATTCTAGGGGTAGTGATTCAGGACTGGCAATGGCAGTCTCAATATTGAGATCAATTATTTTATCAGAATTTTGATCTGCTGTGATCTCGATAATCGCTGAAGAGCGCTTGCGCGATCGCCGGACCGGAGAAGATTTCTCCTGTCCAATGACTTGCACAGGCGTCAGTTGCTGAGCTAGATCCGTAAGGGGTAGCGGCTCTGGCTCCTGGGACTTTGACTCCTCAGGAGAAGGGGTAGCCACAATCAACACTTCTTCAGAGAATTCTTCACCCTGCGGCAAGGGTAATGAGATCTGGCTTGAATCTGATGGCTTCGGAGTCTGCTTTTGGCTAGATAGAGTTTCGTACTCCTGGGACGATAGAGCGCTCTTTAAGGTGCGTCTAATTGTAGTACTACTCACACCGTAGCGCTCCGCTAAGGTCGAGGCAGTTTCTAGTGATTCTCGGGAGAGAGCGAGAATCTCTTGCTTGTCAGCGTCAGATAGTTTGCTGCGAGTCATGCCAAACAGAGTCACTTCAACGAAGAAAGTTAATACCCGTCCTTAGATTACAGCTTGAATGACTATTGTTAACAACATTAGTTTCATTATGATTAACCTTACTTGCCCAGTTTAATCGAAATGCAACAGGTGGCATGAGGAGTATAGGACTTCACTAAGCAATTACGACAGGAAACTTTGCTCGTGTTGCCAGGGTAAGGGAAAATACTGTAAAGGACTTTAAATTTAGAAGACACTTGCTTTACGATTGGAGCCTGATAAAATCTTGCTAATACCGTTTCATAGAACTTTACCTCAGAGGAAAAGCAAGCCTTTTTGAGGTTAGAGTGCCCTAGTCATTCATCTACTGCACCCAGTCGTGAAACGGTATAAGGTGCGCCCATAGCTCAGTGGATAGAGCAATCGCCTTCTAAGCGATCGGCCACAAGTTCGAATCTTGTTGGGCGCGTATACGGCATAGCTAGGTTGCGTCACCTTAAGCCAGCAAAAATAAAGATTTTAGGGAAGTGGTTTGAGGTAGATGATCATCTTGGTGAAATTCTGATGCTTTGACCCCTGAAAAGGATTTATCCTTTCTGAGCTGGATGAAATTGGAAGTAGGAGTTTTGTTGGTAAGAAGAGCAGTTCTAGCTGCCTGTGGCATGGCATTGACTACAGCACAGGGTAAGCTCTGCCTATCTAGGTGGAGCCCGTTCGACTCTTCATTGATTGCCATAAATTTGGTCTGCCACTTTAGTGACAACAAATCTATAACATCTTATTTATTTATAACCTGAGCAACTAAAGTCCGATGGCGGGGGCTATTGCAAGTCAATGTCGGTTGGGCAAACCCTGCGTCTACAATTGCCTGCTCAAGATCAAATGAGAAATAATCATCCAGGTAAGGCTCAGTGCTTTTGAGTAACGTGAGGATATAGGGGGGCATTTTGGAGTGGACTTCAGAATTAGGGTTCATATCCATCATGGCTAGGTGGCCACCGGGACGCAGTAATCGACGTGCCTCACGGAAAATTTGTTTGGTTACAGTTTGTGGCAGTTCGTGGCACATCAAAGAAGTGGAGACTAAATCAAAAGCATCATCCGGCAGGCCTGTAAACTCAGCGGCAGCATGAACCCAGGTAATTTGAGCATTTAGCTCTTGGGAGCGATGGTAGGCAACTGCCAGAAAATACGGCGATAGGTCCATCCCTGTAAGCTGAGCTTGTGGATATGTCGCTTGAAGTGTAAACGTACTCATCCCCACGCTGCACCCTAGATCCAGAATGTCCTTTGGCTCTTGGGGGATCTGAGCTCTCAGTACATTGTGGTAACTCTGACGCAATCTGGCATCTCCTTGAGCACCAGCATCCGGCCAGATCCGGGCATGAACAGCATAGGCTGCCACCTCGACTTCTGTTGCTGCTTCCCAGCTCAAGTTCCCCTGATCATAGGCATGGAAGGTTCGTAGGTAATACTCCGGGTAGACAAGATTAGGGTCTTGAACGTGAGCCATCTCTGCTTCCCATTTGTGGGAGCGAAGCGCATGCACATCCTCAGTCCAATGCACCCCGATCGACTCCGCCCGCTTGATCATCATCTTGCGTGCCTGCCGTTTCGCTAGATTTGCTAGGGGCTTAATCGATAGTGCTCCATTTACCAACTGGGAAGCGAGCCGGGGAGCAGTAGGTGTAGCAGCAGTCATAGATAATTAAGGGTGGATGAAAACAGCTTTGCCAGAATAGGCTTATTATCGCAAGGAAACCCCTCAATCAAAATGCCTGTTCAGTAAATGAGGCGAATTCCCGGACATAGGAAGCTGGTATAGAAAGGTATCACAACCTGAGTGTATTGATATTGCAGGCATCAGCAGCGATCGCTGTGTAGGAGTTAGCAATCTATACTTTTGACATGTTCAGCTTAAAAGAGCGACCCCTGAGAGAGTTATTACATCCGGTTTAGTCTGGTTAAATTTGTAAAACTTTGAACTTAACCTGACACTTTTGAGAAAATCCAACATGCAATCAGCTCGACTTTATCCATCAGGCTGCGTAACACAGCAAGTCAGACCAGGCATTGAAGAGGTGACGGGGAACTTTAACTGTGTCTGATTCCACAGCCGATATCTGAGAAGTCCGCATCTGCCAAAGCTGCTGTCTCACCAGTGCTAGGGCATCAACAAAAGTTGGTTTCAGTTTCTGATACCAGGCTGCTTTGGGCAGAACAAAAGGATGCTGAAGTTGCTGCTGATGAGCCAAGAGCACCACGATTGAGAACAAGGCTAGCAGAGCAGGGGTCGTTCGTAGGATGGCCAGCTTAGACCACTGTCGTTGAGTTTCAACGCCTAAATGAGCTCGAACTTCCGCAAAGGTGACTTCGATTTGCCAGCGCTGCCGGAACCAATGCAATATTTGGCTGGGTTGAGCCGAGAGGTCGGTACACAGAAGCGCTTGGGGTGGAAACTGAGCTTTCGGGTCTCGGATCAACACCCAACGAATCGGGACAGCAGGCAGTCCAGTGTGATACCACACCGCTGTGTGCGAAGCGACTTGTAAGGAATAGTCACCCTGGCCATACCAATCCGAAACCACTATTGTCTCCCACGGAGTGTAAGGATTCTCGATGAGAGCTTTGAGGGTAGGTAGCCGTTTACCCACCTTACGGGGTCTTCCCATCTGTTGAGCTTGACGCTCAGGAGCAGGGTGATAAAGGGCAGCATCGAGACGCAATCGCGTCACCACCTGCACAGGTTGGGGCAGTTGTCGTAAAGCTTCCAGCAAGTCCAGGGCAGCAAAACTACTGTCGGCAACTAGGACAAGTGGCCGATGGGGAACCCAGCGTCGCACTTGCGTTAGCATCTGCCGTGCCCAGTTAGTGAGGGTTTTATGGCGATGGCCACAGGCTTGGCCATGCCGCTGGGACGGGGCCAGAACTGTTAAGAAGGGAAGTGCCCAGACCCGATGAGCCCATGGAATCGGCACCAGCAGCATCAGACTCAGCCAGCGTAATCCACTGGTTCTAACAAAGTGACTCTCACTGGAGCGCACAGGGTCCCGATAAATGCCTCTGGCGGCAATTCGCTTCCCCCATCGCCGCTCAATTGTGTCATCAATCCCCATCACCAGCGCGCCACTGGGAGCAAGGACACCGACAAGCTGCTGGAGTAACACTCGACTGGCCTGACGACTGGACCAGACTGCTCGACTGAGCACCCGATGATAGGTCTGAAAGTGCTGCTCTTGGTGCAATCCCATCACTCGTAAGACGGCACTGACAGTTCGTTTACCAGGAGCTAGAATCGCACCCACCACCAGTACCATTGCTGACGTCCACACCAGCTGGGAAAACAGGGGAGCAAAGGCTAAGATCAAGGGCACAAATGCTTCGGGGAGCAAATTCATCAGCACAATTCAAACAACGCTGTCCTGATCTTGCTACCTTTTCTCCTCTTCAAATTGGATAAAGTCGAGATTAGGGCGTGTCAGTTATGCCATCTGTCTTTTACGACCAACCTCTGAGGTTCTGAAAGTTCCATGCAGATTACAACCTCTACCCAACCCCAAGCAAGATTTTTTCTACTTTCTCAAACTCATCTAAACCTATTAACAGCTTGTCCTAGAAAGTTTCAACACGTTTATCTTGACCAACTAGGGCTACCTAAGCTTCCGGAAGAGGAAGAACGACAAGTTTTAGGTACCCAGTTCCACAAATTGATGCAGCAACGAGAACTTGGCTTGCCAATTACAGAACTTATTCAGGCGGAACCTCAATTGCAGCGATGGTTTAATGCCTTTACGAATTCACCACCTGAAATGTTGATGGGTGATGACCTCTGGTCAGAAGGAGACTATCGAGACAGTGAACACCAGCGGACCCTTTGTTGGCACAATTACGTGTTAACTGGCATTTATGACCTTCTGATTCTGAGGCAGCAACAAGCTCAGATCCTCGATTGGAAAACCTACGCACGTCCCCAAAATCCGCAGTGGCTCCAGCAAAATTGGCAAACTCGCCTTTATCCCTTTCTGCTGGTGGAAACTAGTGATTACCGACCAGAGCAAATTTCAATGACCTACTGGTTTGCTGAGTCGCAGGGTACAGAAGCTGAACCCCAAAGTCTTACCTTCGCGTATAGTAGTGACCGCCACGAACAAACGCGCCAAGACCTCAACCAGATCCTCAAAAGTCTGACAAGCTGGTTACAGCTCTACTGGCAAGGGAATCCACTGCCGCAAGTTCCAATAGAATCAGGGGAGTGCCGCCACCATGAGACAAATATAGGCAATAGTAGTGAGTCTTGGTGCCGCTTTGCCATTCGCTGCCAGCGACGACTGGACAGTCTAATGGAAGGTACCCGCTCGAAGGCGATTTCTCACATTCAAGAGTTGCCTCTTTGGTAGTCTTCTAGATGGGTTGAAGCCTGATTAAAGGGCCTGCTTAGATTCATGGCAGTTGATAAACACTCCGATACTAGGTTGTGCAACCCCACCGAGAAAAATAAATTATTTTGCTAGCTGTAGGGCTTGCCGTATCAAAGGGGGCCATTTACTGGCAGTTCGCAACCACAGGTGCGGAGTTGATAGTATCTCAACTAGGACACTGAACAGGTTCCAAAACTAGCAGGGTTAAGGTACTGCACCATTATTATCCCTATCGCATCACTTTTCCTGCGGCTTATCAACCTGGCTAGCGGTGTGGGTACTGTCCCGAACACCATGAACCAATCCTTTTAAGTGCAACCAATTTCTTTAATTTCGTTAGAAGTGGCTGAACTTGTAAGCTCCATTCTGCTTCCTGTTCATTTCTCACTTAGGATGACTACAGCAACATTCTGCAGTGAATAAACAATCTTTTTAAGTTTTACAGAATAAAAACATACGAATTACTGTAACTACTAGGAGCTACTTTAACAGGCTTTAAGGCTAGTACTAATGTTCAATCAGTAGCCTCTATAAATGGCGTGCCAAAGTTACTAAACTCAGATCCTCAACTCTCATGTCAAGCCTTTATCCTTAAATTTATATGCAGTTTCTGCTAAGTCGTGTATCTATTTTTGTTGATGGAAATAATATGTTCTACGCTCAACAAAAAAATGGTTGGTTCTTCGATCCACGGCGAGTTCTAGAGTATTTTACGAGCCAGCCGGGTACAATGCTCATTAATGCTTTTTGGTACACCGGTCTAAAAGATCCTCAGGATCAACGGGGTTTTAGGGACGCTCTGATTAGTCTTGGCTACACTGTCCGCACTAAGATTTTGAAGGAATATTATGATGACAATTCTGGCCGCTTATCCCAGAAAGCAAACTTAGATATTGAAATTGTTGTAGATATGTTTAACACCGTTGAACAGTATGACCGAATGATATTGTTTAGCGGTGATGGTGACTTTGAACGAGCAATTGAACTCTTGCGTGGCAGAAATACTCACATCACGGTCGTTTCAACTGAGGGTATGATTGCCAGAGAATTACGAAATGCAACGGATCGCTATATTGACCTCAATAGTATCCGAGAGCAAATTGAAAAAATCGATTTTTGAATAAAGATTACTTTGGTTGACTAGTTTTTGGATTGTAGGATTATTGTTCCCACAGCCTATACCCAGCAACAAGGCAGATAGGTAAAATAGATCAATAATCATTGCACTCTTGGCCCGTTCCCTACCTATGAGTACCCAACCCCTAAGCCAACCAGACCGGATTATTATTTTTGATACGACGCTTCGCGATGGTGAGCAGTCACCCGGAGCCACGCTGAACGTGGATGAGAAGCTGACTATTGCGCGTCAACTGGCTCGCTTAGGTGTTGATGTGATAGAGGCAGGGTTTGCTGTTTCAAGCCCTGGTGATTTTGAAGCGGTACACAAAATTGCCCAAACCGTAGGCACAGAGTCGGGACCCGTTATTTGTAGTTTGGCTAGAGCAATCCGTCGAGACATTCAGGCAGCAGCAGAAGCCCTAAAGCCAGCCGCCCATGCCAGAATTCACACCTTTATCTCTACTTCTGATATTCACCTGGAGTACCAGTTGAGAAAATCCAGAAGTGAAGTGCTGGCGATCGCCGAAGACATGGTTGCCTACGCCAAAACTTTTATGCCAGACATTGAGTTTTCGCCGATGGATGCGGTGCGCTCTGACCCGGAATTTCTCTATCAAGTCCTAGAGCGGACGATCGCGGCGGGAGCCACCACAATCAACATCCCTGATACCGTTGGTTACACAACACCTAGCGAGTTTGGAGAGCTAATCCGCGGCATCCGAGAAAATGTTCCCAATATCAACAATGCGGTTCTTTCCGTGCATGGTCATAATGACCTGGGTCTAGCTGTGGCTAACTTTCTAGAAGCAGTTAAGAATGGCGTGCGCCAGCTTGAATGCACGATCAATGGGATTGGTGAGCGGGCTGGAAACGCTGCCTTAGAAGAGTTGGTGATGGCACTGCACGTGCGGCGACAGTACTTCAATTCCTTTCTGGGTCGGCCTGTTGACTCAGAAGCACCCCTAACCAAGATTGACACTCGGCAAATTTATAAGACCTCCCGCTTAGTCTCCAACTTGACCGGGATGCTCATCCAACCAAACAAGGCGATCGTCGGCTCCAATGCCTTTGCCCACGAGTCTGGAATTCACCAAGATGGCGTCTTGAAGCACAAGCTCACCTATGAGATTATGGACGCTCAATCGATTGGGATTAGCGACAACCAGATTGTTCTAGGTAAGCATTCTGGTCGTAACGCTTTTCGCACTCGGTTAAAAGAGTTGGGGTTTGAGTTGTCTGAGCAGGATCTGAATAAAGCTTTTCTGCGCTTCAAAGAGTTAGCAGACAAGAAAAAAGAGATTTCTGATTGGGATCTAGAAGCGATCATCAAAGACGAAACCCAATCTCAGGTTGTGGATGGATTCTGTCTGGAGCGGGTGCAAGTGTCCTGCGGTGACCACGCCTGTCCTACGGCAACAGTTACTCTCCGCACACCGAGCGGCGAAGAACTAACTGATGCGGCAATTGGTACGGGTCCCGTGGATGCCGTCTACCGCGCGATTAACCGCGTTGTGGATGTTCCTAACCAACTGATTGAGTTTTCTGTGCAATCGATAACCGCTGGTATTGATGCGATTGGGGAAGTAACCATCCGGTTGCAGTATGGAGAGCGAATTTTTTCTGGCCATGCTGCTAATACAGATATTATTGTTGCTTCTGCCCAGGCTTATACCAATGCCCTCAATCGTCTCTATAGTGTTCTCCAGCAGCAACCCACCATGCCGCAGATGGCTAACGCACCTGACTATGACGAATCTGAGTCCTCAGTTGCTGCGATCGGGTCCTTGCAGTAGCGACTTTCAGTCCAATCAATATTTAGGTACTGCCTGTGGAGGAAGTTCAATTGAGCTTTGATTTGCCTCAATGCTTGCTCAGGTTACACCAGCTACAGCGTCAGTTAGAGAAAGTCCGCCAAGAGCGGGACCTTGCCTCTGCTGCTGAGGCGGACTGGCGCAGTCGCTACGAGATAGATACTTCCCACTACCGGGCTGAAATCGCATTGGCAGCCCAAACCATTGCTGCTTTGAGAGCAGACATTCAGCGGCTGAAAGCTTCTGTTGAGCTTGAGATTGTGCTGCCCACTAAGCTGCTACCAGTTGCTGACATGCCTGCCTCGGCTCAGGTGGCGGCTACTTCAGTTCTTCTAAGCAGTAATAGTCATCCTTTATCTGATCCAAACCGAGTGGCAAATAGCGAACTATTGCTTGTCGAAGGGCTGAAGGCTGAGTTTGCTCAGGTCTTCAAGCAAGAGCAACTAACTGAGGTGTTAGAAGCGGAGAAGCCGCTCATGCCATAGTTAGGGGAACTGATCAGGACAACTACCAATATGGGGATCGCTGCCTCATGTCTCTAGGGCAGCGCGAATTAAGCGGCGAGCCAGGTAAGTATAGCGCTGGTGCTCTTTAACTTGATTGACGGCTAGGGCGATCGCCTTGCGGGGACCGACAATCACAGCTAGGCGTTTGGCACGCGTCAGCCCTGTATAGAGTAAGTTGCGACTGAGCATAATGTAGTGTTGTAAGTAAATCGGCAGAATGACAACGGGATATTCTGACCCCTGGCTTTTATGAATAGTGACACTCCAGGCCAGGGCAATCTCATTCAAGTCCGCACTGTCGTAGGTCACCAGCCGTTGGGTCTCTACACCCGTAAATAGCACTGTAACTTCCTGTTCCTCCAAGTCAATCGCTGCCACAGTACCCAGGTCGCCATTAAATACTTCACGGTCATAGTCATTTACCTGCTGGATGACGCGATCTCCGATGCGTAAAATTATGCCGCCTCTGCGGAGCTCTGCCTTGTGGGGGCCAGGAGGATTGAGCAACTCTTGCAGCACCGCGTTCAAGTTGCGCGTTCCCACCGCGCCGCGCGTCATCGGGCACAGCACCTGCACATCTTGTGCCGGTATAAATCCCAACTGTGGAATCAACTCAGTAACTAGATCACGAATTGCCTGAACGCCATGCTCAGGCTCAGTAGCCCCCAGCCAGAGGCAGTCAGATTTGGGCGCTTGGGAAACAGGTTCCAACTGGGGCAGGCTACCGTGGTTAATGGCGTGAGCGGTACGGACAATTTGGCTGGCTTCGGCTTGCCGGAAAACTTGCGTTAGCCGCACTAGAGGTACTTGTTCCGAGGTGATTAAGTCTTGCAAAACATTCCCTGGCCCTACACTCGGCAACTGGTCACTGTCACCCACCAGTAGCAATTGCGCCGTAGGCGAGACGGCTTTGATTAAAGCGTTGGCTAAAAATAAGTCCAGCATCGAGGCTTCGTCAATCACAATTGCTTCGGCAGCAAGCGGATTGGTGTGGTTGCGCTTAAAGCCTTGAGTTTTCGGATCAAATTCCAGCAAGCGGTGCAGGGTTTTCGCCGGTTGGCCGGTCATTTCGCTGAGGCGTTGGGCCGCTCGGCCGGTGGGAGAAGCCAGGGCAATCGATTTGCCCATTGCTTTCCACAGTGCAACGATGGTGCGGGTAGAAAATGTTTTGCCACACCCAGGACCACCTGTGAGAACTAAGATGCGTTCACGGGCTGCCATTTCCACAGCCTGCCGCTGTTGTTCCGACAATTGGAGCCCAGTTTTTTGGATAAAGCGCTCAATCCAAGCGCGGACGCGGGGCAAATCCACGACAACTTGCTGACTTAAAAGCTGCTGGAGGCGATCGCTCAAGGCCTGCTCTGTGTTGAAAAATACGGGGCTGTAACAGATAAACTCACCCTGTTGGTCGCCGTACCCCCCTTGCATCACAATCTGCTTTTCCAGGGCCATTTGAGTGGTCAGCGCTAGAACTCTTTCCGGCTGGGGCTGGTGAGCGGTCACGGTGAGCAACTTTACCACCCGTTGCACCAGCTCTGCCTGGGGTAAAAAGCAGTGCCCTTCTTCTGCAGCAGTCCCTAAAGCGTGGAGAACACCCGTGCGGTAGCGAAACTCAGAATCGGGAGTAATTCCTAAATTGCGGGCGATCGCATCGGCGGTCACAAAGCCAATTCCATAGACATCTGTTGCGAGCTGGTAGGGATTTGCAGTCACTGTGGCGATCGCAGCTTGGCCGTACTGCTTGAATATTTTGACCGCGTAGGTGGTAGAAACGCCATGGGTCTGGAGAAACAGCATTACCTCTTTGATCATTTTCTGGTTTTCCCAGGCTGATTGGATCAGCTTCACCCGCTTTTTGGCGATACCCGGTACTTCCCCCAGGCGATCGCTGTGGTGCTCAATCACCTCCAGCGTCTCTAACCCAAAGTGGGCCACAATTCGTTTTGCCGTCACGGGGCCCACACCCTTGATCAAACCGCTGCCCAGGTACTTCTCAATTCCGGTGAGAGTTGCCGGTTTGGTTTCGCGGTACTGGGTTACCTGAAACTGAGGCCCAAATTTTGGATGGTCCCGCCAGAAGCCGTCTAGATGGAGGGTTTGTCCTGCCTGGATGTTTGGAAAACTGCCGACAATCGTGATCAACTCCCGCGTTCGCGGCGCTTTAAACCGGGCCACAGAATAGCCCGACTCCTCAGAGTGATACGTCAGCCGCTCGACAACTCCCTGAAGTTGCTCAGAGGGATGTTCAAATTTACTCTCGAAAGCCATGCCATTGGATGTAAGCGTATTCAGCTATCTTTATTCTCTTCAATTTTTCCAGCCATCGGAAGTACTGGAGCGGGTCCCATATTTTAGGGAAATCGTTGTTGAGAGTAGCGAGAGATTAGCAATTTCACCATGGTTTAGAAGTATATTTACCGCTAAACTCTAGTTACTTCCCGTCTTAATCAAGGTACTGTGATGACGCAACCTCTATCCCTACCAACTTCTGCTAGCCTGGTGAAGTTTGGCACAGATGGCTGGCGGGGGGTAATTGCTGCGGACTTTACATTTGAGCGTCTGGCAAAGGTGGCATGGGCAGCAGCCCAAGTCCTAGCTAGGGTTTATGGTAGTTCGACCGCAAGCCAGACAATTGTCGTCGGTTATGATCGGCGGTTTTTAGCGGAAGAGTTTGCCCAAACCGTCGCCGAGGTTGTCAGTGACGCTGGGTTTGATGTTTTGCTCGCCAACACCTTTGCTCCAACGCCTGCTTTAAGCTGGGCCGTCAAGGAACAAAATGCTCTGGGTGCTCTAGTGATTACGGCTAGCCATAATCCTGGTCAGTATTCAGGTCTCAAAATCAAGGGAGCCTTTGGTGGCTCAGTCCCTCCTGATATCACCCAACAGGTTGAAGCTCTGTTGGCACAGGAAAGTACTCCGCCTTCAACATCCACACCTGGCGCACTGAAAACCTTTGATCCCTGGTCGAGCTACTGTGAAGTCTTACAGTCAAAAGTTGATATCCAGTGCATTCATGAGGCGATCGCAACTGGTAAGTTGGCAGTCTTTGTCGATGTGATGCATGGGGCAGCGGCAGGAGGTCTGGCTCAGCTCCTCGGAATTTCAATTCAAGAACTAAATAGCGATCGCGACCCTCTGTTTGGGGGGGGAGCCCCAGAACCCTTACCTCGCTACTTGGATCTGATCTTTAGCACGATCAAAGCCCATCACGTGAAAGCGGCTACTCCCCTGAGCGTTGGTTTGGTCTTTGATGGTGATGGCGATCGGATTGCGGCAGTCGATGGCCATGGCAACTTCCTGAGCCCCCAGATTTTAATTCCTATTTTGATAGAGCACCTGGCAGCAAGGCGAGGCTTTTCTGGGGAAGTGATTAAAACCATTAGTGGTACCGACTTAATCCCAAGGGTCGCTGCTCTACTCAACCTGCCGATATTTGAGACACCGATTGGCTACAAGTATATTGCTGACCGGATGTTGGAAGCGAGTAACATCTTGCTAGGGGGGGAGGAATCGGGGGGAATTGGCTACGGTAACCATATTCCAGAGCGAGATGGCCTGCTGTCGGGCCTGTACCTGTTAGAAGCAGTGGCTCAGTCGGGTCAGGACCTGAGTGATCTCTACGCTAAGTTACAGGCTAAAACAGATTACCGCTCTTTCTACGATCGCATTGATCTGCCCTTATCTGGGATGGAGGTAAAAGCTCGCCTCATAGAGGAACTTCAAACCCAACCCTTACAAGAAATTGCAGGCTTGGCCGTCAATGAATGTTTGACCAGTGATGGCTACAAATTCCGCTTAGTCGATGGTAGTTGGCTCCTGATTCGGTTCAGTGGTACTGAACCCGTCCTAAGACTCTACTGTGAGGCAGGTACTAGAGAACAGGTAGGACAAATCCTGGACTGGGCAAAAAGCTGGGCAACTTAACCAAAGTTTACATTTATCTCTTTTGACAGTTCACGATTTTCATCGACCAGCATTAGGCTAGAAGAAACCATCAATATCTATGCCCTTTTTTTAGGACCTATGATTTAACAGGAGTGCTTGTGGCAGCGAATCAAGAGAGCGACAAAGCCAAATTCCTTTATCCGACCAGTAAGTATCGGGGAAAGTTCACCCCTGAGCATCTAGCATTCAATGCTAACTTGCAGGAATTCGCACAACACGTAAGCCTTCTTTGCAACCTGGAAACAGGTGGCAAGATCCCGCCTGATGCAGCTTATCAAGAAATCAAGAAACTTTGGACTCAGTTAGAAGCATCAAAGCAAAATCTCCTGAGTTGATCTTTTTCATCAACGTATCCTAGCTGATTCAAGGCTTTTTCGAACAATGAGCTTGCAGCAACCAATTAACCACGCGACTGAACTAAAATTTGGTGTTCCCTCGGCATTGCTAGTCAGTCTCTGCACCAGCGCGCTCTTACCGCTCCTTGTCAGTAGCAAAGCTTTACAGCAGTCAGTAGAAAGCCTGAGTATCCAGAGTGAAGAACTGTTGCGCGGCGATCGCTTGCCGATACTTAAGTTCCCGCGCTAGTTAGTCACTTCAACTGTTTAGACTGCGGCCTTTTCTAGCCTGAACTACCTAGTAGTCTGGATTTTAATCACATTGAGGTTGTTTGCGATCGCTAGCTCACTGGGTATTGCTCTCCGGCAGTTTGGTCCTAATTGGCTAGCTCTGCCTCTATCTCATAGGTACTTTGCAGGAGCTCAAGCAACACCAGGTTTGACGAATCCGGACACCAGAGTTGGTGTAAAAGTCAGCTATAGCTCATGACATCAGAGCTATAGTTTTGATCGTGCCGTGGCTGGTGCGAATTACGAGTTGATGATTGATACAAGTCGAACGTCAGCTCAAAACTTCTCCCTAAGGAATGGGGGAGGTAGTAAGTTCTCTCGCTCACCTATCGGGATACCTTCCACCAGTGCAACTTCTAGCTGAGTAGTAGCCAGATTTCTCGACAATCTGTGTCCAGATATTTAGCGCAGACCCTACCACTCTGCCAACGTTAAGCTGGGCCAATCTTCAGTTGGAATGAGAATGCTGTTAACTGAGCCCGTGTATGGTTGGTCCCCTTTCAATGGTTATTGAATTCCTGCCAGAGAAATCTGGCTGCAAAAGTTGAGCCTAACGAACTAAGATTTAGAGCCATGGCACTCAAGGGTATCGTGTGGCAGTCCCCAAATTGAAGGAGTGGTACTAATCGGCAACCCCTCAACAAAGCTTGCACAAGACAACTATCTAGACCGGGCTATCACATGATTACAACAGATCCAAAACGGCATCAAGGCTTATGGGTGTCAACATTATATTTTGCTGAAGGATTTCCCTACACTGTTGTAAATTTAATGTCGATTATTTTCTTAAAAGATCTAGGCGCAACTAATGAGCTAGTTGGACTAACAAGTTTTTTCTATCTACCGTGGGTGTTCAAAGGTTTATGGGGGCCTTTGGTAGATTTGTATTCCACTAAGCGCCACTGGATTTTGGTGACTGAAGCTATTAATAGTTTCCTTTTGGTAGTACTTTCTTTTAGTATTCTCCTTTCATCGGGTTTTACAAATACCATTATCATTCTTGCCGTCATGGCGCTTTTTGCTGCGACTCATGACACGGCGGTTGATGGTTTCTATCTTAATGTCCTCAACAAAACCCAGCAGGTTTTATATATTGGTTTACAATCTACCGCCTATAAGGTGGCATGGCTGATTGGGGAAGGGGGGCTGGTTTTTCTGGCTGGTTATTTGGCGGTGGAAAAACCTGAGCCTATAACAAGCTATGGGAATAGCTACTTTTCAATTTTCAATTCTTTCCTTAGCATTCATCCCCTGCGGTTTGGCTGGTTTTCAGCTTTTTTTGCGGCTGCAATTATGTATGGCTTGATTTGCCTTTTTCATTTCTGGTACCTTCCCTACCCTCATACTGTGAAATCCAGGCAAAACCTTCAAAGCAACTTCTTTCAACCGTTCAAAACTTACTTTGCTCAGCAGCGGATTGGTTGGATTGTTGCTTATACACTAACTTTCCGGCTTGGAGATGCCTTGATGCTAAAAATAACACCCCCCTTTTTGATGGATCGGCTTGAGCAAGGGGGCTTGGCAATTCCGACAACTCAGGTTGGAATTTTATATGGCACAGTCGGCATCATTTTCCTTCTGTTAGGAGGAGTTCTAGGCAGCTACCTGATTGCCAAATATGGTCTAGAGAAATGGCTATGGCCAACCGCCGTGTTACAAAATTCTGCTATTGGGTTGTACTGGATTTTAGCCGTCTACAAACCAAGCTTAAGCTGGGTGTATGTTGTTAATTCATTTGAACAGTTGTCTTATGGAATTGGTGTTTCAGCCTACACAGCTTTTTTAATGAGCAGGGTTCGTTCTGAATTTGCAGCATCCCACTATGCAATTACAACAGCATTCATGGCACTAGGAATATTTCTACCTGGACTATTTAGTGGTTATCTCCAGTCATGGGTTGGCTATGAGACCTATTTTTTAATCAGCTTATTCCTAGCCTTACCAGGTTTAGTCATCATATTCTTTCTTCCCCTAGAACAGAATGTAACAACCAACTTGGTAGCTCTTAACGAGTGAAAGCATTCATTCGTAGCTCAGGGGCTGAATGATAAAGCTAAGGTTTAGAACTATCGTAGTTGTTCCACAATTGGGTTGAAGCCATTACTGCTGAGGTACTGAGTCATCTCATTGACTTTAGCTTGTTCTTGTTCTCGGTAGACTCCTACCTGCATCACGGCTCTGCCTTGGTAGGAGGAGCGAAAAGAATCTGGAACCAGGGATCGCAGGCGGATCTTCTGACTTCCATCTCCTACGTCAACTACAACCCGGTAGCGGAAACCTAATAACCCTGTCTGTGGGAGCGTTGCTGTCGAGTTAGATGGGCGAAAAACTGGATTGCGAGAAACGATCACCGGAGGTAAATTACTGGTTGGGATAGGAGCATTTGTAGCCCGTGTTTGGGCGGCTCCCCCCAGGCCACCGGTATCACCGCCGATTCGCTGGGGCTGGGTTGCCGTCGGCAGGCTTGATGCTGGTAGTGGCACAGGAATGATGATTGGAGAGGTGGCTGGAGTTGGTAGCCTTTGGGCTATAACAGGGGTAGAATGGCGCGTAACAGGTATCGTTGCTGCCGTGGAAGGCACTGCCGCCCCCGCAGCCAAAACAGGGAGCTCTAGTGGCCTGGTGTTGGGAGGAGCCACTGCAACCGGGATCTCAGTTCTTATCTGGGAAGCTTGAGACGGGCTGTGGTCACGCTGAACTGGAGGCCCTAGGGTGGAAGGACTACCTAATGTGCCATTCAAAGCAATTTGGCCCTGAACAATAACGCCTTGATCTGGTTGGCGGGGATCTCCCTGAAGCGTGATCTTTGGCCGCACTTGTAGCGGAAAAGTCTCACCGCTTTGAGCGCTATAGACTCCTGCTGCTAGCTGGATGACTGTATAGGGCTGAGCAACTTTCAAGGCATGGGTAATAGTTTGGAAGGGGGCGCGATCGCTACCAGTTCCCGTAGCATCACTGCCCCTGATAGGATCGACAAATAACTGTGTGGGTGGCGATTGAGGTGATTGGGCTACAGGTCCTCCGAAAGGCTCTAGGGCTAAAGCTCTCGAACCATTAATAGTATCTAGGCAGCTCAGGAGGGACAGCTCCAGTGAGACGATCCCCAGGATTACTGCCCTTTGTAGCTGTAAGAATTGAAACTGATTCCAGCACACAGCTATGCTCCTCGAATTTCCTCTAATCATTGGGGCAGAGGCTGAAGTAGACTCATGACCCTGATACTGAATTATTTACTTTAGGTTTAGAGATTACCTTAGTTCTTGCTAAAGTTGTACCCTCTAAGCTCTAAATAAAATCAAAAATTAAAAAAAGTGAATAGCTTTGGAGGCTATAAACCTTTGTGTAAGCCAATCTATCCTGCCGAACCATAACTCCAGTCGGTCATGTTCTAGACATGGGGATAGTGTAGATCAAATTGCTCGACCAAATTCATAGCGGTTGATGAACAATCCAATCACAACATCGTGCAGCCAAGTAGATTTGGAGAAGCAAATCGTTTTTCGAGCTATAGGGCTTCGCCCCGCCAAAGGCGTACGCTTAATCCGAGTCCGTAATGTGAGATGTTTACGCTCAATCTTCTGAGTGTTAGCTTTGCCAATCGTGTGCTTTGAAGATTCAAGATATCGTGAGTAAGCTCCCCAGTTATCCGTGTAGAACTGCTCGATGCCGAACGGCGCTAATAAGGCTTGCAGTTGTATGAGTGCAGCGTC
>CADCWO010000263.1 GCA_902806435.1 uncultured Synechococcales cyanobacterium
GGCTAAAAGACATCAGGAACTGGTTTGCCCATTGCTGCTACTGTACCTCATATGATTGAAAGCTGCTATATATTGACATCTAATCCACAGCTTTTAGCTCAAGGCTGTTAGACACAAATTTTTGCCTAAAGGAAGATAAAAGCACTCATCCTATACTCAGAGGTATTTCGATACCAGCACTTCTGCTGTGGGGTGCAACTAACCTCAGACCAGGTGCAGTCCCACTAGTGAAGTAACTAGGCTCGCTTAAGTTATTGTTGCGCTCACTAGTGGGTTGTTTTGGTAGCTATGTGGGGAAAGCTAGCTAAGTCAGGCTCTGATCAGGAAGTGCTCCCTTGGATTTATCGATGGACAACATCATTCCCCTGCTTAGAGCTGCGAGTACAAGCTATGAAGTGATGGTCTTGGAGCCCACTTCTTATAGCACAACGACTCAAGCTGTCACAGCACTACGGGCCAACAAGGTGCTCATTTTGAAGCTGGACAGACTAGATAAAGAACAAGCTCAGCGGATGCTGGACTTTATCTGTGGCAGCGCCTACGCTATCTCCAGCCAGCTAGCAAAGATTAGTGATGCCGTGTTCTTGTTTGTACCTCATGGGATGCAGCTTCAGGATAGGCTTAAAGGCGAGCATTCTTCTGCCTAAAACTATACTCAGATAACGCCCAGAGTGCTCTTAGAACGAAAACCTGGCATTAGAACCCTCATATTGCTTAGGCTGATGTACGCAGAAGTGCCCTATTGTTTTAGATTAAGTTGTCAAAAGGCTGAAATCCCTTCGGTACTAGCAGCATCCATACCTTTGAGGTTTAGGCCTGCTAGTTTGCGTCTTACTCTTTCGAGATAAGTTGCCGTTTCGGGGACTTGGTTGAGCTAGCTCAGGGGGGATTTCACTAGCCCATGTATACAGAGTAGGCTGTCAGTCTCACCTTGTCTGTGGGGAAAGGTCTGAAAAAGTCAGGTGTTGAAGGGATACGCAATTACTACTTATCCTGGAGGTCCTTCTGCTCACGAAGGAGCTCAATCAGCTTGTTCAGGCTTTGACGAATCTCAGCCTCGACTTGCCGTCCGTCCTCAATCGCTTGCCTTAACAACACAGTGGCTCGCTGCGCCTCCTCTATGCGGATGCGTAGCTCCTCAGCAACTTGCCGCTGCTCCTCTTGTGAAACAAATTGTTGCCTGTCACCAGCTAGCCGTATGTTTTCTTCCTGCTGCCAAAAGTCTTCCTCCATGTTTCGGGCGTCTTCTGCAATCTCGCGCATAGCTTCCGCACTAACTCGTAATTCTTCCTGGAACTGACGTTGCTCCTCAGCGGCCTGCCGTCTTTCTTCAGCTGCTTCTAACTGATGTTCAGCTACAAGCAGTTTGTCTAAAGGTTTGAGCTTAGAGCCTGTTATGAACTTTTGGGGCAAGCAGTAAGATCTAGGGATGAACAGGAAACCCTACCCTAGTGATGTCGAAGATGATGAGTGGGTATTCGTTGCTCCTTATCTGAGCTTAATGAGTGAAGAAGCGCCTCAGCGAGAGCATAGCTTGAGAGAAGTGTTCAATGGACTACGCTGGATTGTCCGTGCTGGTGCCTCTTGGCGGATGATGCCTCATGACCTGCCACCTTGGGAAGCAGTGTACCAGCAGACGCAACGCTGGCTCCGTGCTGGGGTGTTTGAAGCGATTGTGGATGAGCTGCGGGTGTTGCTACGCCTGGCGGAGGGTCGAGCAGCAGAACCCACTGCGGTGATACTCGATAGCCGTACCTTGCAATCAACTCCTGAGAGCGGAGAGCGAGCTGGCTATGATGGGGCCAAGCGCAAACGCGGTAGCAAGGTTCACGTTGCTGTGGACACCTTGGGACATTTGCTGGCGCTCGTTGTGACCCCAGCAGATGAACAAGACCGTTCCCAAGTACGGGAGTTAGCCCAGCAAGTTCAACAAATCACGCAAGAGTCTGTTGAACTTGCGTTTGTGGATCAAGGCTACACAGGAGAGCAAGCGGCCCAAGCGGCGGTTGAGCAAGGCATGCGCCTGGAAGTTGTGAAGCTGCCAGAAGCTAAGAGAGGTTTCGTTTTACTCCCTCGTCGAGAGTGTAAATTCATTTGTGTAAGCGGTCTAAAGTAGCTAAAACCCTTAAGGAGACCGCCATGCCCAGAAGAAAAATTGAAAAAACCCGAGCCGACGAACTCCTCGATGAGTTGCTCGAAGACTATCAAGGTCCCGAAGCCATCCTGGGAAAAGATGGACTGCTCAAACAACTGAGCAAGCGCCTGATAGAGCGAGCTTTACAGGCAGAACTGAGTCATCACCTGGAGCAAGAACACCTGGAGATTGAGGCTGGAACACTAGGCCAAGCTGGGGAAGCCATTCGTAACAGCCGCAACGGCTACTTTGCTAAGACGATTCAGGGGGACTTAGGGCGACTTCCGATTCAAGTTCCCCGAGACCGTCAGAGCACCTTTGAACCGGTCTTAGTGCCCAAAGGCCAGCGGCATCTAGCTGGGTTAGAAGAGAAGGTGATTGCCCTGTATGCCAGAGGTTGCAGCACCCGAGATATTCAGGCTCACCTGCAGGACCTCTATGGCGTAGAGGTGTCCGCCACCCTGATCAGCCAAGTGACTGATGTTGTCATTGAGGAAGTTAGACAATGGCAGGCCCGACCGCTAGAGGCGCTCTACCCCATCGTGTGGTTGGATGCCCTGGTCGTTAAAGTCCGCGAACATAACCGGGTGATGAACAAGGCCGTCTATCTAGTCTTGGGCGTGAATCTCTCAGGCAACAAGGAGCTGCTGGGACTGTGGATCGCCCAAACTGAAGGAGCCAAGTTCTGGCTAGGCATTCTCACTGAACTCAAGAACCGGGGTCTCCAAGATATCTTGATTGCCTGCGTGGATGGACTCACTGGATTTCCAGAGGCAATTGAAGCAGTTTACCCGCAGACCCAGGTTCAGCTCTGTATTGTCCACCTAGTTCGCAACTCCCTCAAGTATGTCCCCTGGAAGCAACAGCGCCAGGTGGCCTCTGACCTCAAGAGCGTCTACCAAGCCAGTACGCTTGAGCAGGCAGAAGATGCGCTTACAGCCTTTGCCCAGAAGTGGGATACCTGCTACCCCACCATTAGTGGCCTGTGGCTGAGGCATTGGGAGAGGATTATTCCTTTGTTCGCCTATCCGGCTGATATTCGCCGGGTGGTCTACACCACCAATGCCATTGAGTCTGTGAACCGCTCTTTGCGCAAGGTGCTCAAGACGAAGGGCTCATTTCCTGATGATGATGCCGTGCTCAAGTTGCTTTACTTGGCCCTCAGGAATATTGCCAAGAAATGGACGATGCCCATCAAAGACTGGAAGGCTGCTCTGAATCGCTTTGCCATTGAGTTCCCAGAGCGCTTCCCTCATTAATCTTCTCGCGCTTACACAAAATTATTGACATACCCGGAATCAACTCAAGCAGCCACTCCAAAAAGTTGAGAGATGAACTTGATCCGTTGCTCAACAGCTCCCTTCGCCACTCCTTGAACTTGTCCTTTCCTCATCATGTGCATCACCTCGTACCCTCTAATAGTTCGCCTAGCCGTGTTGAATGATCCAAATTCCATCCCCAGCTTGACTAGTCGCTTGATAAACCTATGGTCCTGCTCAACAATGTTGTTGAGGTAGCGACGAGGGCGCAACTCAACGCTCTGGGGTAACGCTTGCTCCGCTTTGAGCTCAGCTATTGCTTTTGGGTAAGCCGGGTTCTTATCGACTGTCACCACCCGTGGCTGCTGATTATGGGGAGCCTTCAGTGTCTTGTGGAAAAAGCGCTTAGCCGCCACCGCATCCCGCTTGGCAGTGAGCAAAAAGTCGAGGGTGTTCCCGGCTGAATCCACAGCCCGGTAAAGATACTTCCACTTCCCCTTAACTTTGATATAGGTTTCGTCCACTCTCCAGGAATCGTTGGTCGGGCGTAAGTAGCGACGGCAGCGCTTGTCTATTGCTGGGCTGTAGTGCTGCACCCAGCGGAACACGGTACTATGATCCACAGGTAAGCCACGCTCTGTGATCAGCTCCTCCACCTGCCGGTAGCTTAGGGGATAGCTCAAGTACCAGCGCACACAGCAAAGGATGATGTCGGGCTGATAATGACGCCACTTGAACAGGCTAGATTCTGACATGGAACAGAGAGTTAAACAAACAGGTCCCCTACCCTATCACCTCCTACTCCAGTTTTTGCAACACAACCGTATTAGGCGTGGCTGCCTAAGCTAGGTGATGACTCAGGAGCCTTTGTGACTTCTCCAGTTTTTGCAACAAACCCGGATTTGGCTGGCCCTGTCTGTGAGCGGGAGCGCTCCGGCTCCAACACAATCAGCTTGGACACTGAAATTGATTCCGCCATCTGCTGCCTCCTTTAGGATGTTGAGCGCCTGCAACGCCTAACTTTGTGTTCCTCTACTATATAGAGCCTATTGTTACTCCAAATAATATTCATTATATTGACTATGACTATGCTACGACTAAGTAGGCTGTTACAATACTCCAACTCCTCGAATGCTGTCTAAAGCAAGCGATAGAGGCTTTACTAGAGATAGAGATAGTGCAGACCTATGATGTCGCCCCAACAACTCCTCTCACGAATTTCAATTGATCCAAATATCTGCTTTGGCAAACCCTGTATTCGTGGCCACCGGATCTGGGTGTCACTGATCCTAGATTTTCTGGCTAGTGGCATCAGCATTGCTGAGTTGCTCCAAGAATATCCAGGGTTAGAGGAAGCAGATATCTATGCCTGTATTGCCTATGGCGCTGAAATGTCTCGTGAACGCTATGTTGAAATCCCGCTCTAGATGATAGGTATGAGACTGAAACTGGATGAGAATCTAGGGCAACGAGGAGCTAATTTGCTACGGCAGGCTGGACATGATGTTGCCACAGCCACTGAACAGGGATTGGAGTCTGCCCCCGATCCAGAGGTGATTACAGCTTGTCAAACAGAAGCACGTGCTCTGGTAACGCTTGACTTAGACTTCAGCAACCCGCTGCGTTTTAATCCTGCGCAATATTCAGGGATAGTGGTTTTGCGCTTGCCTTCTAGACCCGTTCCGCAAGACCTAGTTGATGCAGTACTGACGCTGATTGGGGCGCTGGAGCGAGAAGAAGTTATAAGCAGGCTTTGGATCATTCAGCGAGGGCAGCTTCGTATTTATCAACAGGAGTGAAGGAGAGTGAAATCATGCCTCGAAGTAGCCAAGAAAAATGCCGGTTGTGTTCCAAGCTATCTGCTGAAGTAGCTCGCCAACGCCATGGGTCAGAAGGAACCGGGTGCTGGGATGATGCGCTTTGTCACCAGCGGCGTAGCTACTACCGGTCTAGAGAACTCTACAACAAAAGCCGTCGCCTCAAGCGTCAATCTTCAGAGAGCACTCCCCTACAGGTGCCGATACCACCAGTCCCAGCAGCAGTGTTGCACCTGTACCGGGAGCGGGTGGATGCGCCGCTTCATGCGATTGGTGCTGAGCTATGGCTAGGGCAGGAGAAGAAGGCGGCAATTGAGCCAGTGCATTGCCTAGGACTAACTTCTCGTCAGGTTGCTACTTATCTGCAGGAAGTCTTACAGGTGTTTTCCCACAAATACGACGTAGCTATAGCTAAGTTTGCGGCTCAGGTAGAGCTGGACCCCTCTAGATGCCTTATCGAGCCTTGCCCATTGCACTTCCACTGAAGATTAGTTGAACGCGATGCAAACAACTCAACTAGAGCTAAGCCTATGGGACAACCTGGAGCAAGCATCTGCCACTCCTGAAACAGCGGATCTGGCTCACCTATGGCAGGAGTTAGAGGAGGCAATAGGTCCACTGCCCCATGAGCAGAGGCTGCAAACAGCAGGCAAGGCGATCGCCAAAATAGTGGAAGTCTTTGCTTCACGCTCAGACTTGATCCTCTCAGCCTGGGAAGAGGCACGTAACGATCAAGGTCCAGCAGTTGATGAGGATACGCTCTCAGCGTTAGTGCGGCAGACGATGAGCCTTGACCTCTCAGAGTTGATGGAGGAGCCAGTCGCAGAACATCGTCAGCGACAATCTCACACCTCTTCTACTAATTCTGTTGCAGGTCCAGTAGATAAGGCAGCACTGCTCGAAGCATTTGAGTCTGAGATTGAACTGGTAGAGGCCCAAGCGCGAGCTCAATCAGCGGCAATGGCTGTGGCCCATGATGAGGATATTCCTGGGTGGGCAAGCGTGATTACTCAGTGGTTGGAGCTGAGACAGAGTGCTGAGCCAGTTTCCCTGGTTCAGTTGCAGCAGGGAGTGGGGATGCCGTTGGTAGAGGTGTGGCTGGGGCTTCTCCTTTTCCAGCAGCAGTATGAGTGGGAGCAGCAGGGAGGCTTTTATGATACTGATGGGCTTTATCT
>CADCWO010000264.1 GCA_902806435.1 uncultured Synechococcales cyanobacterium
GCATGAATCAGAATGGGATTTTCCATCAGCATCTCCAGGGGGGTATTGACGCCATACTACTGCACAATGATTTGTGTGTACTTAGTAGCTTTGCGGTACAGGTGAGGCTTACTGGCTTGATAGCTAAACCTGAAGTTACTGGTGAAAGGTGTAAGCAGTCAAAGTGGTTCACCGCAGAATTGTTGCCTTGATGCTAGTGGGCAACTCTTTCACTAAAGTTGCTGTTGCTTCGGGAGTTGTGATCAAACCACCCTCAGGGTGCGATGCAAAATCTCTACCAGCCTTAAAACCATGCTCTAGAAGTTCCTTTGTACAAGCTTCTGTAGCAACCTCACCAAGCTGGCTCAACGTCTCAGGAGAGATTAACATCTGCATTGCCCAGCTAAAGGCTTCTGGTGACTCTAAAGCTAGGTCTCGAATGGCACTACTGATAGCATCACCGACTACCTGATGCGGTAGTACTTCAAGTAACGTCCGGATTACCTGGGATACTCGCTTAGTCTCTTTTGTTCTAAAGGCTAGCTTTAGGACCAGCACTTGACTCATAGTTTCCCTTCAGTTTCGTTGGCTGTTGACAGAAGCTTGGCTGCTGAGGATGAAAGCAAATACAAATAAGCCTATACATAAGCCGATTGTTAGCGCCTTCAAGGCCTCTCCAAAAAAAGAGTTTTGCAAGCTCCATCTGCCACTGTTATTACCTAGTTAGGTACTTCCGTCAAGACTGCATGAGTTGGTCTATGATAATCTCTGGGAAGACATCCTGTTTGGAGGTAGAGCGATTGCTCTCCAATACACACTTCACAAGAACGGCAAGAGCATCAACAATAGCCTTCACCTGTTAGGCTGGGCTGCCGGAAGCTAGTTAATGCCATGAACTAGCTTATTGAGATGAGTGCTTGGTAAACAGTAGTGGCTTGCTAGCTAAAACCACTATCCTCAGACGGCTACGAAGGGACACTATCCTCTGGCCGAGATGGCCAGCGAATCGTCAACACGGTAGAAGTAGTCTCAGCAGACCAGGAGTGTGGTAGGCCTGGCGGCCAGATTACATAGTCTCCTTCACGGCATAGGAGTATCTCTTGCTCTGGTAGTTGCAGCCGGAACTGCCCGCTAACCAAAATTGTGAGAGTGGTCGCTTCAATATTGGTTTCCCATTGGGCACGATGATCACCTGCTTGATGCACACCCCACTTCACTTCTAGTATGTCAGTGTGACGGGGATCGTCTTCAGATTTAAAAAAGTAACCCAGGAACCAACCTGAGTCTTTCTCACCCTCAATGCGGGCATTTCCAGTGACAACCTGCTGTGGCATTAATTTAGCTCTCTAGGAGGGGCTTATGCGTTGGTTACAAAGACGATTGATCCTCGAAAGGACTATCAAACTGGCACCTTCCGGCTTGCTGCCAGGATTGCTCGTCTGGCCCATTGGTCGGCGGCAAGGATGTCATCAAGGCAGGGATGGGATTGGTTCTGAGCCGTGTAGCGATCGCAGACAGTTTCAATCAGTCGGGGAATATCCAAAAATTGGATTTTTTCTTCTAGGAATAAAGCTACTGCCTGTTCATTGGCAGCGTTCAATACAGCTGGCATGGCCCCACCGGCGCGACCGGCGGCGTAGGCAAGTTGCATACAGGGATACTTAGCATGGTCTGGCTCTCGGAAGGTTAAATCTCCAGCTTTCACTAAGTCTAGAGGCTTCCAGTCGGTGGCAAGGCGTTCCGGCCAAGATAGGGCATAGAGAAGGGGCAAGCGCATATCTGGCCAACCTAGCTGGGCAAGCACAGAAGTATCCTGGAGTTCAATCAAAGAGTGAATGATGCTCTGGGGATGGATAACAATCTCAATCTTGTGATAATCCACCCGGAATAACCAGTGAGCTTCGATTACCTCTAATCCTTTATTCATCAGGGTGGCAGAGTCAATGGTGATTTTGCGTCCCATCGACCAGTTAGGATGTTTGAGGGCATCGCTGACGCCCACTGCAGCCAGCTTTTCGACGGGCCAATCCCGGAAAGCTCCTCCGGAAGCTGTAAGCAAGATGCGCCGCAGCCCCCCGGGTGGCACCCCCTGGAGGCACTGAAAAATTGCGGAGTGTTCTGAGTCTGCTGGCAGCAACTTCACGCCATGCTTTTCCACCAGCGGCAAAACAACCGGACCGCCAGCGATCAAGGTTTCTTTATTAGCCAGAGCAATATCTTTACCGGCTTCAATCGCGGCAAGCGTTGGTAGTAGACCGGCACAGCCAACAATGCCCGTAACCACTACCTCAGCTTCCGGGTGGCGGGCCACCTCAACTACCCCTGCCTCCCCAGACACCAGGTATGGCTGCGGGTCAAGATCGGCGATCGCCGCTTGTAGTTCCGCTAGTTGCGCCGCATCCGCGATCGCCACAATTTGGGGATGAAACTGCCGGATTTGGGTCGCTAGCCGCTCAATGTTCCGTCCAGCACTTAATCCCACAATCCGAAACTGGTCTGGGTACTGGGTAACAATATCCAGCGTCTGAGTACCGATTGAGCCAGTCGAGCCAAGGAGAGTAATTGCTTTCACGGGTCTTTGATCCTTAGAGGCGATAACCCCCATCTTAAGTTCTGGCGCACCAACCATTAACTAACAATTGCCGGTGCGAGTGCTACTTTGGATTCCAATTTGGAAACTAACTTAACCGCAAACTCTACTTCAAAGCAGTCTTTTTTGTAATCAAGGCTCCAAAGTTCTAACGCACAGCTATCTCCTGGCTGGGCAGCTTGCAAGTGTAGGTAAAATTCTTTGGCTTGCGCGTCGTACTCGCCGCGAATTCCTTGAATTGCTCCAATGTGCCGCCGATCCAAGGATACAGCTAACCGCAACAGTGGACTAAGCTGGTCAACCACCTTCCGGTCTCTTTTAGTCGCTAGGCTGCGATAACTTTCATGCTTCTTCTTCGGGCAACTGCGACGATGGTAACGAGCTAAGTTGGCAATAATCTCAATCTCCCCTTCCGTATAGCCGAGTAGTTCCCCATTGCGAATTAGATAATAGGAGTGCTTGTGGTGGGCGGAGTGACTCACATAATGCCCACAGTTATGCAAAATTGCTGCCGCCCATAGCAGTTCTCGTTCTTCCGGCCCCCAGCCATGTAAAACTCCTGCAGTTTGATCAAACAAATCGACGGCGAAAGCAGCAACCCGTTCACTGTGTTCTAACTCCCCTTGATATTTTTGGGTTAGCTTAATCGCACTGCGTTGACGGATAGATCCTTGATAGCGCAGTCGATCCTCAATCAAGCCATGGGTTAGCATCCAGTCCACAACGATGCCTTCCCTGAGCGCCCGCTCACAAATGGTGATGGACTCAAACTTCAGCAGCATCATTGCTTCTTGCAGAACTAGCGCTCCGGCGACAATAATTTCTGCTCGTTGCTCTGGCATGCCTGGGATTCTACAGCGTTCCGCATAGTCCAGCTTCCGCAGCCGCTCAACTAGCCCTTGTAGGTCCTTCAGGCTCATCTCGTAGCCATTCAGGGGTGAAGGGATGCTTCCTTGCTTTTGCATGGCATGGATGGCGATTAGGCTTTCAATTGTGCCAGAGGTTCCCACTAGGCGTGGCTGTTCTGCCGGTTCTAGATGCGATCGCAGCTCCTCCACCGGCCACTCCAACATTCCCCGCACATAAGCCTGTAAGCGCTCAAATTCATGCTTACTAATTGGATCAGTACTAACGAACTGCTCACTCAGCCGGACAGCACCAACCTTAGTACTACTAAGGCAACGCGGCTCGTGGCCATCGCCTAGAATTAACTCTGTAGAGCCACCACCAATGTCAATCATTACATGGGGCTGGTGATCGAATGCCATACCCGATAGGACACCCAGGTAGATCCGCCGCGCCTCTTCTTGACCAGAAATCAACCTGATTGCTAGCCCTAACTCTGCTTCTACATCTTTCAAGAAATCTTTGCCGTTAGCTGCTTCCCGCACAGCACTGGTTGCCACCGCCACAATTTGTTCGGCATTGAAGCCTTGGGCAATCTCTTGGCAACGCCGCAAGGCCGCGATCGCCCGTTTCATTGCCTCTGGGGTCAACTCGCCGGTCGTGCGGTTTCGCTCCCCCAGCCGCACCGTATCTTTCTCTCGGGTAATGATTGTGAAAGTTGGCAGAGAAGGTTGCACCCGGACTACAACCATATGAATGGAGTTAGTTCCAACGTCAATAGCGGCAAGAATTCGATCGGGCGCAGCAACACTGAGGGAAGCATTCATGCAATTACCTGCTGTTGTCTTGAATTTTATAGTTTGGATGGTTCATTTGCACTTTTAGAAAGCGTTTCACTGAGGCACTGACTGCCAAACTTCTGGCTGCCAAAGGAGCGAGGTACGTCTGTTGAGTCTTTGAGATCCACCTAACCAGCTTAAATATCCCTCTGGTATGAAATTTATGACTAAGGGGGTCTCAGGTCAATTCTGATCCTAGAGCCATCCAGGCACGTACATCCGAAAAGTTTTGCCATTATGGAATAGAAGTGTCATCCCCCAAATCATGAGCTGGGCTCAGCCTGAATTTAAGCGCTCGACCTGGTATGCTATTGTCCGGCTGCTACGGTGGGACAAGCCGTCAGGACGGTTAATCTTAATGTTGCCTGCACTTTGGGCTGTCTTTTTAGCGGCTCAAGGAACTCCGCCCTTACCGCTTGTTAGCGTAATTGTGGTTGGCAGCTTAGCGACGAGTGCCGCCGGATGTGTCGTCAACGATCTTTGGGATCGCAATATCGATCCCCATGTGGAGCGGACCCGCGATCGACCATTGGCCTCCCATGCCTTGTCCGTCAAGGTAGGGTTAATCGTGGCGATGATTGCTTTTGGATGCGCCTGGGCATCGACCCTCTACCTCAACTCCCTCAGTTTTTGGTTATGTGTAGCAGCGGTCCCAGTCATTGTGATGTATCCCTTAGCAAAGCGAGCCTTTCCGGTGCCGCAACTGGTAATGGCTTTCGCCTGGGGCTTTGCAGTTTTGATTGGCTGGAGTGCTGTAACTGCAGGTTTAGAAACAGCAACCTGGTTGCTTTGGGGGGCAACACTGCTTTGGGCGTTAGGGTTTGATACGATCTACGCTATCCCTGACCGAGAAGCCGATCAAGCACTTGGGGTCAACTCTAGTGCCCGCTTTTTTGGCCTCTACACGCCTCATGCTGTGGGGATTTGCTTTGTCGGGACAGTATTGCTGCTGGTTGGGGTAGGCAGCATCCTCCAGTTACAGCTCGGTTTTTGGCTAGCTTTAGGGCTGAGCGCCCTGCTTTGGGGCTGGCAGGTCTACCAGTTATGCCAAAAAGACTTGCCCCAAGCTGCTTGTGCTCGACTGTTCCAGCAAAACGTGGGGATTGGATTTTTACTGCTAATTGGGATGATCGCTGGACTGTTGTGATTTAACGGATACCCTCACTCGGATCGAAGTACAACCCGGCATCACCCGGTGCTTTCTGATCCGGCTTAGCGGTTGGATTTGTCGGAATGTCAACGGGAGGGCGCTCTAAAGCGAGCATCAAATCTTCTGGGCCATTAGAGGCTGGCGGTTGGGGTGCTCGCTCCGCAACTTGTGGCGAGAAGGTTTGGCCGCCTGGTAAAACACCCGTAAGGGCACCTGTGAAAACTGCAGCAGCTGTGCCGGCAATCCCTAGAATTAGACCTAGCTTGGGCCTTCGGTCGATGCGGGCAAATACTTGGCTAGCGGTTTTATCTGCTGATTGGCTAGTGACTGGAACGGGTAGACTTTGGAACCCATGGCGTAGCTTCAAAAGTCGAGTATGTAACTGCTGGATTTCTGGATCGGTAGCCAGCCAACTTTCAACTTCTTTGCGCTCGGTTGCAGTGACTTCACCATCTAGGTAACAACTGAGCAACTCAAAGCGATCGCGTTTCAAGATATCTAAAGCATCCATGGCTGGATCAGGGTTAGTGAAGGGAGTTGAGGACGAGGCTGGAGAATCAGGGTGCTGGGGACCCTCTGGAAGGGTAGGGCTCATACGGTATGCTCACCAGTCGATAAAAAAAGTTTAAACCAGTCATCAAACACAAGTTTTATTATCAATACTTGTCCACATAGATTTCAAGACTACTGAAGGTGGATATTCTAGAAAAATAGCTATCAACTCTCGAGGTAAACTTGTAACTCCGATTGCAGCCGCTGACGGGCTCGGGCAATTCGAGACTTGACGGTTCCCAGGGAGACTCCTGTAATCTCAGCAATCTCCTCGTAGGCCAGACCTTCAATTTCTCGTAATACAATCGTGGTTCGAAAAACTTCAGGCAGCTCAGCGATCGCTTCACGTAGCTGGTCGTAGAACTCATGGGTTGTCAAGTCTTCAGCCGGCCCGGGATCTCCAGAAGCGATCTCCCACTCTACTTGCCCATCTTCCATTGATAACGGGGCATCCATTGAAAGAGGATTTCGGGTCCGCTTGCGCTTGCGTAACTCGTCATAAAATAAGTTAGTGGCAATTCGGCTCAGCCAGCCCCGAAACTTTGCCGGTTCTTGGAGTCGTTTGATATTGCGATAAACGCGAATCCACACTTCCTGGGCCAAGTCAGCCCGGTCTTCCCAATCAGGCGCTAAATGGTACAGTACTCGGTCCACATGGGATTGATAGCGACGCAGCAGTTCAGAAAAAGCAGCACGCTCAGGACGAAATCCCACCTGACAAAGGGCGACAAGGTCGTAATTAGAGAGTTTGGTAGCTTGTAATTGCACTTGAGGAATCTTAACCTCAACCGTTGACCACAATACAGGAAGACTTGGCGTCATAGGTGAATTGGCAATAAACAGCTTTCACCTCAATCAGACGCCGCTGGAGTTAGAGAAGTTCCCTTTTTTAATCTAATCATTCCCACCGCAGATGTTTAAACCAACAGAAATCAAGGTAAAAGCATTAAGGTGTAAAGAGAGCGTTTCCCGCTCAGACGATAGCATTAGATACCAAGTCCTATGCAGACTTTAGAGCCTTTACCCCAACAAGCCTTGCGGAGCTTGATCATCGCTGGCCGCACTTTTCAATCTCGCTTGATGACTGGTACGGGTAAGTACCGTAGCTTAGACGAAATGCGCCAGAGCCTTGCCGCTAGTGAGTGTGAGATTGTCACTGTTGCTGTGCGCCGCGTTCAGACTAATGCTCCTGGACACGCAGGACTTGCCGAAGCAATTGATTGGACGAAGATTTGGATGCTGCCCAATACTGCCGGTTGTCAGACGGCTGAAGAGGCCGTGCGGGTGGCGCGGCTGGGGCGGGAGATGGCAAAGTTGCTGGGCCAGGAGGAAAATAACTTTGTCAAGCTGGAAGTCATTCCCGATGCCAAGTACCTGTTACCTGACCCAATTGGTACCCTAGAGGCCGCCAAGCAATTGGTTAAAGAGGGGTTTGCTGTCTTACCTTATATTAACGCTGACCCTATTTTGGCCAAGCATTTAGAAGATGCTGGCTGTGCAACAGTAATGCCTTTAGCATCCCCGATTGGCTCCGGTCAGGGGCTGAAAAATGCTGCCAATATTCAAATAATTATTGATAACGCTCAGATTCCGGTTGTGGTAGATGCGGGCATTGGCACCCCTAGTGAAGCCACACAAGCAATGGAAATGGGTGCAGATGCTTTACTGATCAATACTGCGATCGCCCAGGCTCATGACCCGGCGACTATGGCTCGCGCCATGAAGCTTGGAACAGAAGCAGGTCGTCTAGCTTACTTAGCAGGACGCATCCCTTTAAAGAACTATGGCAGTGCTAGTTCACCATTAACAGGAACGATCACGAGCTAGAGTCTTTTGGCTATCAGGAGAGCTCAGCTAGTCTGCGCTCTGGTAAACTTAAAAAAATGTAAAGAAACTAGGATCATTTATGCCCTATACCAGTGAAGATGGTGGTCGCCTCAACAATTTTGCCAATGAACCTAAGATGTACCAATCTGAACCCCCCACACCCACCCAGAAGCGAAATTATTTAATTCTTGGTGCTGCTGTAGTGACGCTTCTGAGTGGCCTCATGTTTGTTGCTTTCTCGGTCTCATGAGCAACTACTTATCTCGCTTTGTCAGTTGTCAACAGCCAGGTTGCAGAAATACCTGGTTTTTTTGTAACTATTTAGTAGAGGATGGGGCTCAGGCCCTGGAGGCTATTCCCTTCAATAGAAGATTAGAGAATGGGATGCATCTGTTACGTGATTGTGGGTCTTGGGGTGACCGTAAGTCATCCGATCAGTAGAGTTCAGAAGTCGCTACTTATTGCTTAGACCACAATCTACGTTTCTTTGTTGCACCACCCCGAGAAGTAATCCCTAACAAACTATTCGCTGTCAGATGAATCCGTGCTCTACCAGAAATTCTGGGGTCACGTCAACTGAAGAGGCAGCCCGTTCCAAGGGTGAGTTGGGTAACTTAAGAAGTTTTTCAGCATACTTACCCAACAAATCGGCTTCTAGGTTAACCAAGCTCCCAGTCTGCAAGAGCTGCAGGTTTGTTGTAGCAAAGCTATGGGGAATCACCGCTGCTTTGAACCAAGTGCCTTCAGGGTTACAGTCTGCTACGGTCAAACTGACGCCATTGACGGCAATGCTGCCTTTAGCCACAATGTAACGGCCAAGGCTGGTAGATGCAGTAAAACTCATTTCCCAGGACTCTGCCGTCTGTTCTGATGCTTGTAGGTAGCCAACTCCGTCTATATGCCCGGTCACGAAGTGCCCGCCGAGCTTACTACCGACTCTTAGGGCAGCTTCCAGATTAACTGGAGTGCCGGTCCTGGCTTGTTGCCCTAGCGTAGTACGATTAAGAGTCTCTGGTGAAGCTGCGACTAGAAACCCTACAGTTAGTACGTGCTCAACAGTCAGGCAAGCACCATCAACAGCAACACTATCCCCGATCGCCAAGTCTGACAAAATTAACGGGGAGTCGCAGTGAACTTGCAGCCGACCAGGTGCTGCTAAGCTAAGACTACCTAAGGCTTGAATTAATCCAGTGAACACGACGTTAAGTTGATGATTGACTGGCGGCTAGGATTAGCAACACTACGTTGTCAAAGGTCAAGTGCCCAGCTAGGATGAGGACAGGAACCCAAACCAGGTTTGCCCTCAGCCGGTTAGAGCATATTGTGTTTGACTAACTGTATATACTTATCTCTTAGAATACTAAATCATTCCATTTAGCGAAGAGTAGTAATGGGTCTTAGTTTCCTCTACTTGTCTATCGTAGTGCAGAGGCTGAGCTGATGATAGAAATGAAAGTTGCTGGGATTGCATTAGACGCGGCAACTCGCATTCCCATCGTGCTGTTGAAGGATGCTACAGGGCGCCGAGCTTTGCCGATCTGGATCACCCAGGACATGGCAAAGGCGATTCTTACAGCCCTAGAAAACCAGCGATCGCCACGGCCTTTAACTCACGACCTAATGGTCAATCTTTTAGATGCCTGGGATATGACCCTGGAGCGCATCGTGATCCATGCCCTTCAGGACAACACTTTCTATGCCATCCTCACCATCCGCCAGGGGGAAGTCAAAAAGGAAATTGATGCCCGGCCCAGTGATGCGATCGCTTTGGCCTTGCGAACAGACTGCTCGATCTGGGTTTTAGAAGAAGTGGTTGCCGATGCCTCTATCCCTGTAGATCGAGATGCCGACGAAGCAGAGCGGCAAGCCTTCCGGCAATTCCTGGCTAACCTGCGACCAGAAGACTTTACGGAAAGTGGAGGGCGCGGGGAAGCGGATGAGGCTTCATCCGCTTGAGCTATGCACTATCGCCGTCTTGGCAAAACCAACTTACACCTCTCCGTTTTCTCACTGGGAACCATGCGTTACCTGGCCTCAGCTGAAGTTGCCCAACAAACTGTGCAACGTGCCCTCCAGCTTGGTATTAATCACATTGAGACTGCTCAAGGCTACGGCAAAAGTGAATCCTATTTAGGAACAGCGTTGCAAGGGGGATTAGTTCCCCGCCAGCAACTGCATGTCACCACGAAACTTACTCCTACTCTGGACGCTGATGGGATGGCTCGCCGGATTGACCAGTCTTTGCAGGCTCTTGGCTTGGACTACTTGGATGCTCTAGCGATTCACGGCTTGAATACGCCGGAACACTTGGCCTGGATACGCTCGCCACAAGGATGTATGCAGGCGGTGCAGCAAGCTTTAGCAGATGGACGAGTACGCCATGTTGGATTTTCGACCCATGCTGCCTTGGAGGTGATCCTAGCGGCGATCGCCACGGAACAGTTCGAGTTTGTCAATCTTCATTACTCCTATTTTTTTCAACGCAATGCCCCTGCGATCGCTTTAGCACACCAGCAGGATATGGGGGTGTTCATCATTTCTCCGGCGGATAAAGGTGGTTTACTGTATACTCCACCGCCAACCTTGCAAGCCCTCTGTGCTCCTTACACTCCCTTACACCTGAACTATCGCTTCCTGCTGAGTGACCCCCGCATCACAACACTAAGTGTAGGAGCAGCCAACCCGGAAGAGTTGGACCTGCCATTGGTAGTTTCCGATCAAAGCGGTCCCTTGAGCAATGAGGAGGCTAAGGCTCTGGAATGTCTCAGCCTGCACCAGATCAATGCCTTAGGAACAGACCGCTGCAGCCAGTGCTACGCATGCCTACCCTGCCCAGAATTAATTCAGATCCCCGAGGTGTTAAGGCTGCGGAACCTAGCAGTGGCTTACGACATGCAAGCATTCGGGCGCTACCGCTACCAAATGTTTGAAAATGCTGGGCACTGGTTTCCCGGTACGAAAGCCAATCGTTGTACCGCCTGCGGTGATTGTTTGCCGCGGTGTCCAGAACAGTTGGATATTCCAGCGCTGCTGCAAGATACCCACCAACGACTCAATGGTCAAACCCGCCCCCGGCTTTGGGAATCCATCTAGTATTTTCAAGCCTGGTTTAATCGCTTCTAACCTTTTACTCCTCCTTAGGGGTGAGTCTTAGTCCAACTTTCAGTCTGTATCTCCTCCCCGTGAGCGATTCTAGCCAGAGGTAACATTTTGTTACTTTAAATACCAGTTCAATTCTTAGGAAAATAGGTATGACTGCTAGCTCCCCAACTAAAGTAGAACGCTCAATCTCTGCCGTTTTTAAGACTCACGAGCAGGTTGATCAGGTCATCCGGCGTCTCTTAGACAGGGGCATTACCCAAGACGACATTTCTGTGCTGGGCAGAAACTTCCACTCAGAAACTCGGATCTCCGGTTTTGTGACTAAGAAAGATGTGATTCTGGAAGGACTGAAGCGGGGTGGACTGTTTGGTTCCCTCTTTGGTTCCACGCTTGCCCTCCTGACTGGTGTCGGCGTTCTGTTTATCCCCTTTGTGGGAGCTGTAGCTGCTGCCGGACCCCTAGGAGCAGCCTTGCTGGGGGCAGCAAGCGGGGCAATTTTGGGTTCTGCAGGCGGGGGCTTAGCCTCAGCCTTAGTTGCATTAGGCTTGCCAGAAGATAAGGCAGCAGTTTATCAAACACGGGTAGAAGCTGGAGAATTTCTTCTAGTGGTGGAAGTTCCAGTCGATAAAGCAGGTGAGATTCAATTACTTCTGGAAAGTGCTGGCGCAGAGGAAGTTTCCACTTCTGAAACGACTTTGCCACGTCCCAGCATGGGCGCGGTCAACAGCCCTAGTGACTTGTCTCCCGAAGTCCGCAATCACTTATCGCCGGAAGCACAACAGACATTTACCGAACGCTATAACGCCGCTTTATCAGCATCTAACAACCCCTCTGAGGCTGAGCATGAGGCTTGGGACGCTGTGCATCAAGAATATGAAGCGGATGAAAATGGTGTTTGGTCTAAGCCAAAAGTTGCTGCTTAATTGTCAACCAGTTCTGCCTTGATAGTAGACCATTAGCTGAATAGGTTACTCCTTGTGGAAGGACAGGTCAATAACCTGTCCTTTTTCATTTTTCAACCAACAAGCGGCAAAAAAACATTAATAGTCACATCCACTGCGTTAATTCAGGAACAACGTTCTAAGTTATGCTAGTAAAGCCTCAATGCAATTTAGTCGGTTCGCTTGATTGACTTAGATCAGCATTAGTAACTCCAACTTGAGTTGAGTTATGAAGCTGCTTTAGTTTGATTTACGGCAAAAATTGCCTGAATGGCATAAGCGGATGTGGTGGAATCGGTAGACACGCACGCTTGAGGGGCGTGTGGCGTAAGCCTTGCGAGTTCGAGTCTCGCCATCCGCATTTAATCTGGTCCTGTTTCTTGACTTTACCTGCTTCCCTAGCAGCTATAACCTTAAGCAAAGCTCTCAACTGAAAGTAGCTCTACAATTTTCGGAGTGATGTCGGTAATAGCGTGTACGTTTTTAAAGGCAGTCGCTTCAGGTCCAATGACTAATAAAGGGACAGGGTTAAGAGTGTGACTTTTAGATGACAAGTCTTCAATGTTGCCATGATCACTACTGACAATGAGCGTGACTTGAGAGGATAGGTGGGCAACGACACTCTCAATTAAGGCATCCACCAAAGCAATCACCTGAAGCGCTTGGGCCATATCTTGGTGATGTCCAGCATAGTCAGGTAGGTAGCACTCAAACAAGGCTAGGTGATGTTGGGTGCCAAGGCTTGCCAGGCGTTGTCCGGCCTCTTGGGGGGTAACAGCCGGGACTTCTACACCTCTATCTTTCAAGCGCTCACCGGTAATATCCCAGTAAATTGCTTCACCCTGTGCATAATTTTTGCTCATCCGAAAGGGAACCCCAGCAGTTAAAGCCAGTAGTGTGCCGACTGAATAACGGGCACGACGCTGAGCGATCGCTTCAAAGTAAGCAGGCGGATAGAAATTGGTGTGGGTGACAGAGCCGCCTAAGGCCAGCGCTTGCTTAAACATGCCACTGGCATTGATCAAACTCCGTAATGACCCGTTGGCAAAAGCAGTTAAATGTCGTCCTAGAAAGGCCGGAGCGTTGCATCCAGTATAAAGTGCCGTCTGGCCTGTCGCACTCTGCGGTAAACCAGGTACACCCAGCCGTGCATCAATCGGCTGAAATAGTATTTTAGGAGTGTCTACCCATAGTCCAGACAGCAGGGGCCCCCCTAAAACCTGGTTCAAAAAAGGGGTTGCATCTGCAGATATAAAGGGATTGCTGGAGCAATCCTCAGCTAAGCCCACACCATCTAAAAACAGGAAGATAAATTGTGGAGATGCCATACAAGTTAATTGAGCCAGACAGCCATGGAAGTACCTCTACTGCAATTATCTTGTATGGGGGTTTCATGATGATTAAGTCCTATTCCACAACTATGGCTTAAGCTTCTGGCCGTGCCGTATGGAATAAGCTCCTATCCGCTGTAGAAGACTCATGCATTCGATAAACCGTTTCGTGGCTCATCGCACCTGCTTAAAGTTAGGAGTCAGGCGAGCAGCTAGTTTACTAGTAACGGCTAGCTTGCTAGCATGCCAAAGTGGCTCAAGCGGCTTTGAGCCGTTCATCTACTCAATCGCTTGAGCCGGATGCAGCAGTGCAAAAGCTGATAGCGAAAAATCAGCGGTTTATCCAGCAGTGCTCCCGATATTCCGGCCAATCCTCAGCACGCTTACAGGAGTTTGGAAGCCCAACATCCTTTCAGAACTGTCCGAAGTTGGGCAGATTTACGAGTGCCGGCTGAGGTTATTTTTGATCAGCGCATTGGAGACAGCTTCGATGTGCAGATTGCTGAATATATTACGACGTTTGAAGCGATCGTCAGTATTGAATATGCCGCTGCTCTATATAATTACCGTTTCAGTGCAGCCGTAGCTGGCTTTGCTGCACTTGCTCTTGTAGCTGAACTGCACTTTGAGCCGGTTCCTGACAACTCAAGGCTTGACAGACTAAACCCACAGCTCCAGTTGGCAGGTTGGATTCCAATGCATAGACAACTGTTGGGAAGTACTGCTGGGCCATTCCTTTCATTTGTGCTGCTGTGGTACGGATCAGTGTGTGGTTTTGGTACCAATCTAAGGCAGTAAACAAACTAGGACAAGCCTGGGGAGACTGGCGCGCCATTTGAGCAAAAGCTTTTAAGGCTTGCTCTGCCTGAGCTAAATAGTCTATGTTCTCAGTGAGCATTGCCAATCGGACTAAATTGGAGATCGCTACTCCATTCGCTGCCGGAGTCGCATTGTCAATCCAACTGCGTTCCCGTACCAGTAGCTCCTGACTGGTATCACTGGCCGTGTTGTAATAGCCACCCGAACTCCACAGAAGTTGATCAAACTCCTGTTGTACCCTATGCGCTTGTTTCCGCCAATCTTCAGAGGCATTACCCTTCACCAGGTTGGCCTGGTGTAAATCTAATAACGCTTTAATCAGCAGTGCGTAATCTTCAGATTGCGCGGGTACCTCCGCTTTGCCATCGTAATTAATTCGGTGCAATCGCCCCTCAACCCATTGGTAGTCTAGGATGAATTGAGCGGCGGTGGCTGCTAGCTCGAGGTAGGAGGGTTGATCAAAGGTGGTGGCAGCCTTGACTAGCCCAGAGATCATCAAGCTGTTCCAGGCAACAATCATTTTAGGATCAGTAACGGGCGGAATCCGGCCCGGCCAAGTTTGGCTCTTCGCTTCCTGATTATTCCGCGCTGGGGGGAAGGTCGATAAGTTGTCGGGCCGAGAGCCGTAGCGAACGGCAAACAGCTTCGCTAAAGCAGTTTCGACAATAGCTGGCAACTCGCCTAATGCTTGGCGCTGGAGCACGATGCGCTTGCTTTCAAAGTTGCCAGCTTTAGAAATATGGAACGCCTTCGCCAATTCTGTCAATTCCGGCTGATCCACAATGTCTTGCAGCTCCTGGAAGGTCCAGACGTAAAATCGGCCTTCTTCCGGTTCTAAATCGGTAGCCGTGACAAAACTATCTGCGTCTTGGGCGGCGTAGAAGTAGCCAGCCGGGGCAGTCATTTCCCGCTGTAGCCATTGAACAGTACCCGCGATCGCTCGCCGGATTGCTGGTTCTTGAACCCCAGCAATCCACAGGTTTGACAGGTACTCCATAATCAAACCATTGTCGTAAAGCATTTTCTCAAAGTGCGGTACCGTCCAATTTGGATCAACGGTGTAGCGGTGGAAACCGCCCCCCACATGGTCGTAAATTCCTCCCAGAGCCAAATCTAAGCCCCTTTGGGTACATACATTTAAGGCATCCAGTTCAGCTTGTAAGTTAAAGCGACTGCCTTGCAGGGCAAGCTCGGCGTAGGGAATCATTGGAAAACGAGTTCCTGCACTCTCACGCGCAATCACGGTTGTATTTTCTTGGATTCCCCGTTCCAGTAATTCAGCCTCTAAGATGGCAACAGGATCCAAGGTATTAGCCCGTTCTAAATGGCGCATTAGTTCATTTTTTTGGGCTGCCAGCTTATCTTTCTGCGTATCGTAATGACTGCGCAGCGCCTGCAACACCTGTAAAAATCCTGGTCGCCCATAGCGCGGCTGTATTGGGAAGTAGGTGCCGCCATAAAAGGGGACTAAATCCCCTGGAGTGAGAAATACATTTAATGGCCAACCCCCTTGGCCAATCATCATCTGCACGGCCTGCATGTAAATACTGTCAACATCTGGCCTTTCTTCCCGGTCCACCTTAATCGGTAGAAACTGGGCATTCAAGTACTCAGCGATCGCTGGGTCGGAAAAAGCTTCCCCTTCCATAACGGTGCACCAGTGGCAGCTTGAATAGCCCACAGACAGAAAAATTGGTTTATCCTCTTTTTGGGCTTTTTCTAGGGCTTCTTCAGACCAGGGCCACCAATCTACTGGATTCTCGGCATGTTTGCGTAGATACAAGCTGTTGGACTGGGCTAAACGATTAGTCATGGTGCATTGCCTACCGGACTACACCCTAGTCTATCGAGATGGAATCCTCAGTTCCAACAATCCCAAGTCTAGCCAGTGAAATTTTCGACACAGTTTAAGCTTCCAATCTTGCCCAAGTTGAATAGCTTGGAGAGATCACTGCTATAAACCATACCGGCACAGCTTCTCCTTGAAAGCCCCCGCGTTAAATTGCTAAGGGGCAAAATAGGTACGGTCAAATTATCCAAAATCCAAGTTGTTATCAACCAAACAAAACACTGAAAGTAAACGTCGCCGTCGTACCTCAGCGATCAATCAGCTGCGTCATGAAGATCGTGCAGCTCATGATTGGTATCGTTTCGTACTTTCTTTTCCACCCCATCTCGTACAAGTCTACCTTCAGCAGTTTGGTGTAAGTAGTAGCAACCAAGTTCTAGACCCATTTTGTGGTACAGGCACAACACTAGTTGAGTGCAAAAAGCTTGGCGTTCCTAGTGTGGGGGTTGAGGCAAATCCGATGGCTCATTTTGCTAGCCAAGTCAAGGTAGATTGGAGCCCTGATCCTGATAGTTTGATTGACCATGCCTACCAGGTTGCTGAAACTCTAAAAGCGGAGTTTGACTTGGAAGGAATTCTTGAGGGTGCCTCCAATTCCTTTCTAGAGAAGCAACCTCAGTTGAGAACTCTTCCTGACGAGAGCCAAAATCTACTACTGAAAAATTCAATTAGCCCACTGCCGCTCCACAAGACACTAGCTCTACTTAGCCAACTGAAAAAGCACCCCAACAAGCAGTGTGAACGGCACGAACAAGTAGCGCTGGCCAAAGCTTTGGTTGATTCGATTAGCAATCTGCGTTTTCGTCCTGAGGTTGGTGTAGGTCCTACTAGGCTAAATCCTCCAGTGATTGAAGCTTGGCTATCTGAGGTTAGGGAGATTGCTAATGACTTACGTGAGTTAAAGAGTATAACAAGCGCTCCAGCGATCGCTCACCACGCAGATTCTCGACAAATTCTTAAAGTGCTGGAGCCAAACTCTATTGATGCTGTAATTACATCCCCTCCTTATCCCAACGAGAAAGACTACACCCGTACAACCCGTCTTGAATTGGTTTTACTGGGTTTTATTACGAGTAAAGCAGAGCTGCAAGCACTCAAACGTGGTCTGATACGCTCAAACACTCGTGGGGTTTATAAGGGAGATGATGATGATCAGTGGATTACAGCTCATCCAGAAATTCAGCGAATCGCAGCAGAGATTGAAGCAAGGCGGATCGCACTGGGTAAGACTAGCGGTTTTGAAAAACTTTACGGCAAAGTGACTAAACTCTATTTTGGGGGCATGGCACGGCACTTAGCAGATTTACGGACGATCTTGCGACCTGGCGCTCAGTTAGCTTACGTAGTCGGTGATCAAGCTTCCTATCTACAAATTATGCTCCGCACAGGCCAACTGTTAGTAAGTATTGCTCAGTCACTTGGTTACGAGCTGATTAGGATTGACTTGTTTAGGACTCGGATAGCTAGCGCCACTCAAGAGCAATTACGAGAAGAAGTTGTTGTTTTGCGGTGGCCAGGACAGACACACAGATAACCTGGTATTAAGCTGATGGTTCGGATGCTTCCTAAATGTCAAGGCTGAAATTATTTCCCGGCAGGTATTCACCACTTGCCAAATCTGTAAATTGAGTAATGGTTAGATTCCTTTAGATTTAAAGATTTCAGCGATCACCCCTAGCCGGTCTTCGATGATCGCGCTTCTGGTAATGTTGGGCTCTACACAACCAAACTTATGACAACTTCTCGCTTGTGCTCACCGCAGGCTCAAGTTACCAACGTACCTTATCCCCATGGGTCAATCTCCCCGCAAAAGCCTTTATAAATCTTCGAGAGGGCAAATTGAAAGGTAGTCTCCAGAAGATTGTCTTTCACGGAAAATTGCCGCTTTAAAAGAGCAAGACGCAAATTAGCAGACCTAAGCTTCGGTTTTGAGAGTATGGCCACTGCACCACACCGCAAGGATGTATTCCCTTCTCACAACCGAATAGTAGTCAGATCAAAGCTGTGATTATCGAAACAAATGCAGTCTGAATGACCCTATGCCAAGCCGTAGATGCAATAGGATGAAAGACAGTACTTAGTTATATCTCCTGTCTTCTGACCATGCTCAATGATAGCGACCGCGTTCAAGTCCTTAGTGAGGCTCTGCCCTATCTTCAGGAGTTTGCCGGGCGAACCATTGTTGTCAAGTACGGCGGAGCGGCGATGAAAGATAGTCTGCTGAAAGAACAGGTGATCCGTGATGTGGTGTTACTAGCCTGTGTGGGACTGCGCCCGGTTGTCGTCCACGGTGGGGGGCCAGAGATTAATATTTGGCTAGACAAGCTAGGAATTGAGCCGCAGTTTAACAATGGTTTGCGCGTAACTGATGCCACCACAATGGATGTAGTGGAGATGGTCTTGGTGGGCCGGGTGAACAAAGAACTGGTTTCCTTGATTAACCGAGCGGGGGGGTCAGCGATTGGTTTATGCGGCAAGGACGGTAACTTATTTAAGGCACGGCCGGAAGGCCGCACTGGCATAGGCTTTGTGGGGGAAGTTACCAGTGTTGACATACGTATGTTAGTTCCCCTGATTGAAAGTGGTTACATTCCGGTAATTTCCAGTGTTGCTGAGGATAACAACGGCCAAGCCTACAACATTAACGCCGATACGGTTGCTGGGGAATTGGCCGCCGCCCTCAATGCGGAGAAACTGATTTTACTCACTGATACGCCCGGAATTTTGCAGGACTATCATGATCCAACCAGCTTAATTCGCCGGATGGACATTCAACAGGCCCGGAATCTAATTGACACCGGGATCGTTTCTGGGGGAATGATTCCCAAGGTGAGTTGCTGTGTGCGATCGCTGGCCCAAGGGGTACGAGCTGCCCACATTATCGATGGCCGAATTCCTCACTCCTTACTGCTGGAAATCTTTTCTGATAGTGGGGTTGGTTCAATGCTGGTTGCTTCTGATTACTCGCCCTAGGGATGCCCTGACCTAGAAAAATTCATTAAACTTTACAAGTAGCACTCAGGCAGATTCCTATGGCACGCAAGGATACAATTTTTGAGCGCTTTTTAGCACCCGTTGTGCGTCTTTTTATTGATGAACCGGCACTTCAACAGTTTTACGACACCACAGACTGGCAATACGAGAGCGATCGCTTTCGTCGGCCGGAGCTGGCTTATCCGGCCTACTACGTGCAGGAAAACTTTCACGGCATTGAAGGGGGATATCTAACACCTGGGGCTGCCGTCTCCTACGACCCAATTACGCAATACGCCTTACCCCCCAGTGAAACCTTAATTCGCCAGGGTTTAATCGATAACATTCACTGCCAGCCCCGGCGGATTTTGGACCTGGGTTGTGGTACTGGCTCGACTACCCTGATGCTGAAGCAAGCCTTTCCGCAAGCGGAGGTAATTGGGCTAGACCTATCTCCTTATATGTTGTTCATGGCAGATCGCAAGGCTCAGCAAGCAAGTCTAGACATTCAGTTTATTCACGCAAACGCAGAGCAAACTAACTTTCCTGCCGCGAGCTTTGATTTAGTCACTGCTGCCTTGCTGTTTCACGAAACTCCGGCAGCTGTATCGCAAGCCATTCTAGAAGAGGCGTTCCGGCTGCTAAGTGCTGGTGGCCAGGTATTGGTTCTAGACGGCCACCAGAAAGTGCTGCGTCAACTGGATTGGCTGCACAACATTTTTGAAGAACCCTACATTGAAGACTATGCTACTGGCAGTGTTGATGCCTGGATGGGAGCGGCTGGATTTGGTGCCGTGCGAACGGATGACCAGTGGTGGATTCATCAAGTCACCAGTGGCACCAAGCCTCTGCCTAAAGGGAAGCAGATGTCAATTTCAACCAGTCAACATCCTATTCTGGCGGAAGTAGTAGGGCCTGCTTTTGCGGTCGATCCGGTGGTATGACGCTGAAAGCCGTTTTGTTTGACTTCAACGGGGTAATTTTTGATGATGAGCCGCTTCATCAAAAACTGGTTGACCAAATTTTGCTAGTAGAAAATCTGCGCCCCCAACCAGGGGCCTACCAGCAGTTTTGCTTGGGCCGCAGCGATCGCGCCTGCTTGAGAGATCTACTGACTAATCAGGGGCGGGTAGTGACTGATGCCTATTTAGAAGTGCTAATCAGTCGGAAGTCACAGGCCTACCAGCGCTGCTTGGGGGCCTTAGGTCAGCTTCCTCTATTTCCCGGATTGGTCAATTTGATCACTGCCCTTCAGACCGCACAACTTAAACTGGCAATCGTTAGTGGAGCATTGCGCTCAGAAATCAAAGAGGTACTGAGCCAAAGTGGCCTGGTTCAGCTCTTTCCAGTGATCGTAGCCGGTGATGATCTAGAAGCTAGCAAACCCGCACCGGATAGCTATCTTCTGGCTCTTCAGCGCCTCAACGACAAATATCCAACGCTAAACCTGCGGCCTGCTGAGTGTTTGGCAGTTGAAGATACTTTCGCTGGAATTGCTGCCGCTAAGGGAGCAGGAATCTCGGTGATGGCAGTTGCCAATACCTATCCCTTTCACATGCTGCAACGGCAAGCCAATTGGACAGTAGATTCCTTGGTTGATCTGGAGCTAGAGCGAATCCAATCCGTTTTCACCCACTCCCCCAGTTAACCCAGGAAGCCTAGAAGGGTTGATTGGGGTGATCAGCTTCTCCCGGTGGGCCATTACTCAAATTCAGCGTCGTCAAATTCCTGGAGATCAAGGTCTAATTCTGGTTCCTCCGAATCTTCAGCCCCCTCAGCAGCTTCACTACCACCCCCAACCACTAGCAGATCAATCTGCTGGCGGTAGTAATCGACGCTCTTAACCTGAACTTCGACTAGATCTCCCAACCGATACTGCCTACGGCTCTTGCGGCCAATCAGAGTCTGCTGCCGGGAGCGATACTCATACCAGTCATCTTTTAAGGAGCTGACGTGGACCAAACCTTCCACCAGAAGTTCTTCAATTTCGACAAAAAAACCATAGGACTGGATGCCAGTAATTAGGCCCCGGAAGATCTCTCCAGTTCGCGCTTGCATCTGCTTGGCTTTCTGTAAGCCTTCTAGGTCTTGTTGGGCCTGCTGAGCAATTTTTTCGCGCTCATTGAGTTGGTTAATTGCGCTAGTTAGACTGGCTTCTAGTTCTCGCTGGGTTTCTGGTGGTAAAACGTTCCAGTTAATCTGACCATGACAGCTGCTATGAGACAAATTGACCCGTTCTTTAGCCCGCGTGGTGCGGCGATCACGGCCTTGGGCGAATACTGCATGCAGTACACGCTGGTTAAAGACATCCGCATAGCGATGCAGCGGAGAAACGGCGTGGCTATAGGCTTGGGCGATAGCAAGACCAAAATGCGGTCCTACTGTGGAGCTGTAGCTAGCTGGCTTGAGGGCTGAGCGTAACAATTGCGTCAGGATAGGAGAGGCATTAGCCGCCGCAAACTGCTGCACAAAGCTTTGAAAATCTTGGGGCTGCACTCGCTCTTCCTGCAACAGCGTTAGCTCAATCCCCAGGTTATGGTTGAGCTTGATTAGCTCTTGCACATTGTAAAGCTCAGGCACCGGCTGCGTCCGATAAATCGCCGGGACGCCTAGAGCTTGCAGGTGGCTGGCGATCACTGCGTTTGCCAGCACCAGTAATTCTTGAAGCAAGCTATGCATTTGCCAACCAGGGACAGCTGCCATCGCGCCAATCAGCCCCTCGTCGTCATAGTTATAGACCTGCGGTGTGCCTAGAGCCAGCTCAAAACCGCCACGCTGGACTCGCTGCTGCCGTAGTTTCTCAGCAAGGACTTGGAGCTGTTCAACCCACTCCAGTAAAGGCGCCAAATCTTGCTCTTGGGTATCTTGAGGTCGAGCGAGCATCGCTTCTGCTTGCTGGTGAGTAAGTTGATGATCAACTTGGATCACCGAGGGCTGAAGCTCAAACTCCAGTAGTTCTCCCGCTGAATTAAGCGTCAGCAGCACAGAGATCGCTAATCGTTCCTGACCGGGAGATAAGGCACACAATTGTTGTGACAGTTGCGGCGGAAATAGGGGAAAAGCGGTTTCCCCCAAATAGACTGCCATACCTCGCTTAAGGGCAACCCGGTCTAGGGGTGAATCTACTGCTACATAAGAGGTAACATCTGCTATATGCACCCCAAGTTGCCACTGCTCTGAGACCGTTTCCAAAGAGATAGCATGATCCAGTAGCTGAGTCCCAGCAACAGAATTTTCTAGCGTCACCGTTCGTAGGTGCCGCAGGTCCAGTCGCTTCTTGAAGTCTGTTTTGCGAACTTGCGCAGGCAATTTCTCCGCCGCCTGAAGTGCCGCACTAGGAAAAGATCGCGGCAAATCATGCTTGCAGCAAACTAGATCTGTATCAGCCGCCGACTGGGCATCGCTACCCAGGATCTGGGTGACTCTGCCCACGGGGGGGTACTGAGCTAAGGGATAACGCACAATCTCCACATGCACTAATTGATCGATCGCTGCTGTTAAATCGGGAGTTTCTTCATCCAGTTTTAGTTCCAACTCGAACAGCAACCGATCATCCAAAGGCACAGCCCGAAAACCTGCATCGGTTTGCTTTACCCGCGCAATAACCGAAGGGTTAGCTCGTTCGACGATCAACCGTACTTCTCCTTCCGGGCTACGGCGGCGGCGGCCTTCCTTGGTGACTTTAATTAAAACTTGATCTCCATTCCAGGCTGTACTTAGTTGGCTCTCGCGGATGTAAATGTCTTCAGCTTCTTCCACATCCTGAATCGCAAAACAGAAACCCTTGCTAGAGCAGCGCAGTTTTCCCTCAACTAGACCTTCTTCCGGTACTCGTCGATACTTGCCCCGCTCTTTGACCAAAATCCCAGTTCTTTCTAAAGCATCAAGAGCAATTTGTAATCGCCGTAGACTGGCTTCATCGTCACAACCTAGTTTTTTCTCTAAAACCTTAGGGGCAACAAGTTTCTCATCCTCAAAGCTAGCCAGTAGTGCACTGATCGAAGGTTCCATGCAACGATAAATCCTTAATCTCCAATTCAATTTTTAGACCCTACCCAGCATTCCCCCGCCGAGATTACCAACTTAGAAGTTTCTCGCAAGTTAGGGGTTACATATCTGAGACATTGCTCTAGAGGGCAGGGCTGTGGCGGAAATGAAATATTGCAATCCGCGTATCTCCATTAGGGCATTTGGATTGCCAGGGGGCCATCAACGAGTTAATCGGTGACCATCTCAAAAGGCATCGCTATGAGTTCAGCGTACTCTACCGTGTGGTGCTTACTGTGCCAAACAGTTCCGCGTGAGATGTCAGCCTATGACGACAGCGGGTGGAAGATTTCCTCCGTTTGTTGTCAGATCAAGCTGATGGTTTTACCTTACTAATCTTAGGCTAATATCGTCGACCTGTAACGATATAGGCAACGCGCTGACCAATGTTGGTCGCATGATCCGCCATCCGTTCTAAATGCCGGATTACCAGTACTAGTAACAAGATTGGTTCCAAAGGTCCTTGAATACTAGTTTGGTGGGCCAATAAGCTATAAAGTGTTTCGTAGTCAGTATCAACTGCATCATCCTGCACTTTAAGCTGCAAACCAGATTCAGCGTCTAGATCAGACAAAGCGGCCAAGCTTGTGGAGAACATGGCTCGGCCTCGATTTGACATTTGTTGAACCTGTACCATGCACGGCTGCGCTGGGTAGAGAAATAATTTAGCAGCAATCTCTCCCAAATCTTCGGCGTAATCACCAATTCGCTCTAAATCTCGCACAAGTTGCATTAAGGTGCTAATTAGCCGCAAATCGCGAGCCACAGGTGATTGTAGAGCAATCAAAGTTACACAGTCCAACTCGATTTGACGATAGAACTGGTCAATTTGCTTCTCCTGTAGGGTAATTTGGTTAGCTGCCTCTAGATTTTGTTCAAACAAGGCTTGATGGGCTAACCAAAAGGAGTTTTCGACCAAAGCACCCATGCGCAAAACATCCTCTTGTAAGCGCTTAACTTGCCGCTCAAAGTGAGTGCGAGTAGGTTTGGATGTGTCGTTCACAGGTTAAATAAAGTGAACAGATGCTTATTTAAGTATAACGAGCCCATAGATTAAGAAAAATAAAGTACCAATCTCTGCATAAGTTCTGGAAGGTATTAAGCATTTTCCGCATTCTAGAATTAAGCTAGGTTAAACCTAATCTAGATTCTGCATTTATTCCAGAGGTGCTGTCCTCTCAATCACTATCTGTGACTACTGCTGCAATCCCTTTTAGTGATCGCTGGTTCCATCAGGTTTTAATCAGGCTCCTGCCTACTATATGTATTCTCAACTGCAAACTCGCTACCCAAACGCTAGCCTCGTCTCAGAATTGCTCCAAATCCAAGACGGTAATTTTGTCGTTCGAGCTGTGGTCCAGGTAGCAGGGGTTACCTTGACTAGCGGTATGGCAGCCTCACCTAAAATTGAACAGGCAGAGGATCAAGCACGGCTGCGGGCCTTAGCAGTACTTGGTATTTATCCCTCAACTGAGGAGTTACAAGCTTACGCGATTGAAGACCCGAGAGGTGAGACAAAATCGCTTCCGGCAGGAGCACCAGCTAAGACTGATCAGGATCACTTAGACCTCAAGCTAGCTAGTCGCCAGCCAGACCTGTCTCTGGGCCAGTCACCAGCCGCAGCCCCGCTAGTAAATTCAGACTTACTATCAGATGCTTATCCAACTGAGGCTGCTACCTTTCCGGGTCTAGACTTAGAACCGAATGGTGTGGGCGCAGCAAGCCGTTCCCCTGATTCAACTCCTGCCAAGGCCCGACCTAGCCCCGACGATGGCACTGCGTTTAGCTCCGATCGAGGATATAATGGCAAGCCGGCCCTTCAATCTCGTCCTGCCCCAAAGGCTGAGACACTGCCGGAGCCCGTTGATTTATCAGATTTTATTGCTCAAACCAGCGTGGAACTCAAACGCCTAGGGTGGAGCAACATTCAGGGACGGAATCATTTACAGCAGACTTACGGCAAGCGATCGCGTCAACAACTGACCGATGAAGAACTTCTAGAATTCTTGCAGTACCTACAAGCTCAACCGTCAGCAGATGAGCCCTTCTTCTAGCTTGGCCAAGGTAATTTCTCAGAGCAATTAAATTTTTAATCTCGGTAGCAGGTCACTTTTACACATTTACAGGTAGCCAAATGCACCATTTCAAGCCAATATGAAGTGTTTTATGGGCAAAGCACCTTGTCAATAGAGAATCAAGCTAAGCTAGCTGGAGAGGGAAATGGAAGACAAGCGAATGAGCGAGCAAAGTTCCTACGAGAAGCTCGGTGTTTCAGAAGAAGCCTCTTTTGAGGAAATTCAAGCTGCCCGCGATCAGTTAGTTGAGGCCGCTGGTGATGATGAAAAGTCCCGGCAACAAATTGAGGTGGCCTACGATGCCGTTTTGATGGATCGGCTGCGTCGACGACAAGAGGGAAAAATCAAAGTTCCTGAGGGGATTCGTTTTCCAGAAAAGCTAGTAGCTCCTCCCCCTAAGGTTAGCCTGCCCAGGGGAAATCAATCCTTACCTTGGCTACAGCGGCTGATAGATAGACCCACGACCAGAGATGTCCTGTTACCAGCAGCCTTCTTTATCACTCTGGGGAGTTTTAGCCTCTATTGGCAAAATGCAGATTCTCTGGCATTTTTATTAGCACTGGGGGTCGGCTTTACTCTCTACTTCCTCAATCGCAAAGAAGGTAAGCTGGGTCGCGCCTTGCTGCTAACGCTGGCCAGTTTATTCATTAGTGGTTTGTTCGCAACTTTGGTCCAACCGCAGCTGCCCCTCGGAAGTTTAACCCCGGAGACCTTTGTCAGTCTGGTCATTTTTGTCGTGTTTTGGCTAGTAAGTAGCTTCTTGCGCTGAGGCTAGAGGCCAGTTTCGAGTTTTTGGTTTTGAGTTAAACTCACAGCTCAAGCTAGGGAAAGGGTAGTGGCACAGGAATCTTGCCGCGTAACTCCACTGAGAGCTTTGGATGAATACTTTCTGACTAACTCAGAACTAAAAACTCAGTATTCCAAACTGCTTACCGAGTCAGTCTGCTGCAAAACTAGCTCTACTGCTGCACCCAGGTTGGTAGCAATGAAATCAGGTTTGTGGTGTTCAAGTTGAGTGCGATCTCGAATCCCCGTTAGCAGCCCAATTACTTTAACGTTGTGCATTTTCGCCGAGATCAAGTCGGCTTCTGTGTCCCCAACCATCCAAACCTGACTTGCTGGTGGAAGTTCGCGCAGTGCCCGCTCCATCAGTAGGGGTTTTTCTTTCGTATCTTTCAATTTGACATAGTCATCCTCAAGGCAATAACAGCGATCCGCTGGAAAAAACCGGCCCAAATCGTGGCGCTGAAAGGCATACTCGAGTTCTTTCGTTCGGCGCATGGTCATCACGGCTAGGTCAATGCCGGCATACTGCGCCTTTTCTAAGGCAGCCACTGCGCCAGGGACCACTGTGTCGTACTCAAAGTAAGGTTTGGTGTGAACAGTTTGATAGCGCAGATCGGCAAAAGCTTGCGCTTGGCCTGGTTCTAGACCAGAGATCATGCCAATCTCCTTTTCGGGGGTACGCGATCGCTTTAAGGCCCAGAACTCAGATTTAGATAGAGGCCGCACGGGCTGATCTAGTTGGCGAGTTTTCTCTAAACAAAAGTGATAGACGCGGTAGTAGCGGTCAGAGACATCAATAATCGGCCCGTCAAAGTCGGTGATCAGTCTTATCATGAGCTCAACGTACAGTGAATTTCTGGAATCGTTTTTACTTCAAGCTGCCCCGCTTGATTTGCTCGCGCTCGATCGCTTCAAACAGAGCCAGGAAATTACCTTCCCCAAATCCTTGCGCCCCGGCTTGCCGCTGGATTAACTCAAAGAAAAAGGTGGGCTGCTGAAAAATTGGTTGGGTAAAGGTTTGCAGCAGCAGTGCCTGAGGAGAGTGGGCCTGCCAATCGACAAGAACTTGATGGGCCTGTAGGGCTTGCCAATCCAGCAGTAGCTCAGCGGTACGCTGTTTTAACCCTGTGTAGTAGCTAGCGGGAACCTCCAGGAAAGATAAGCCCCGCTCCCGCAACCCGGCGATCGCCTGCACAATATTACTCGTTTGCAGGGCGATATGTTGAATCCCCGGTCCCCGGTTGAGATCTAGGAATTCCTGAATTTGGGAACTGGCAGAAGCAGGTTCATTGATCGGCACCTGGGCGGACCCAGCTGGATGTACCATGACTTCGCTGCGGAGGGCTGAGCGAGCAGTTTGAATGGCAAACGTGCGCTGTGGCTGAAATTGCAGCACTTCTTGATACCAAGCTAAGGCAGGTTCTAAGTCGCCGGTGGCAACGTTCAGGACGACATGATCAATGCCGGTAAAGTGAGTGGTTGAGACGGGCTGGTTCCCCCGGCTAGGCGCAGGTAGCAGCGGCGGAATCCCACCACCCGTTAACGGGAGGAGGGGCGTTGTACCAGCGCGTTCCAGTAAGGTGTGCTCCAAGGCCCCCCAGCCTACGATTTTGGCCCACTTAAGACTGCCTTGCTTACTTGGTTCGAGCTGCACCGGCTCTACAACCTTAGCTTTGGCCTGAATCGCGTGGGTAATCACAGCTTCAATATCTGCAACCCGAAAGGCCACATCCGCTACCCCTGGGGGGTGAACCCTTAGAAATTCGGCTACGGGGCCGGCACTACTAAGAGGCGAAGAGAGGACAAAGTAAATCGGCCCACTTTTAACCACTTCTGTCTGAGCGAATTCGCGCCTCCCCCCAGCAACAGGCTCAAAACCCATCGTCTGCACAAACCAATCTCGCGATCGCATTGCATCTTCGACGTAGAAGTGAATGTGGTCAATGTTCATAGCATCTTTTTCGTCACCCACGAGAATTAAACGTCACTGCAATACCCTCAATCGAGTTCACAGCGCATACAACCTCCTGCACCCTACCGGGATTAAACTACCATCTTCCCGATTAACTCCCTTTCTAGTGTTCAACATTTTGAGCCGGATTTCTGGCAATCAGTAAGAAAAAGGGGTCTTTGTAAAAATCGTTAGTAGTATAGGGAGACACTCAAAAAACTAACGTGCTAGCAGCAGTACTGTACGGTCAAGAAGATTTGCGCCTAGAAGAAGTCGCTGATCCTACTCCAGGGCTCGGGGAAGTTGTGATTCAGGTTACTACGGCAACCACCTGTGGAACTGATCTCAAGGTGTGGCGGCGGGGGGGCCACGCCAAGATGTTGCGGCCCCCCACTTTATTTGGGCACGAGGCAGCCGGCAAAATTGTGGCGGTTGGGGATGGTGTCACAGGCTGGTCCAGTGGCGATCGCGTTGTTGCCAATAACTCCGCCCCCTGTTTCGATTGCTTCTTCTGTCACCGCCATGAATACTCTCTTTGTCCCAACCTGACCTTTAACAACGGTACTTTTGCCCAGTACCTCAAGGTTCCCGCCCCAATTGTCCAACACAACCTGTTAAACATTCCAAGTGATCTGCCGGATGGCTTAGCTGCCCTGACTGAACCCTTAGCCTGTGTCTTGCATGGGGTTGCCCGCTGTGGGCTTAAACAAGGTGCTCTCCGGGAGCGCATTGTCGTTTTGGGGGATGGGGCAATTGGCTTGATGTTTGTCGCGGTACTAGCTGAGGCAGGTGCTGAGGTACTTTTGTTCGGCGGTCACCCACCCCGATTAGCGATTGGCGAAAAATTGGGTGCAGTCCAAACCTTTAATTACCATGAACTGAGCGATATCCCAGCCTTAGTACGGGAACTTACCGAGGGCCTAGGTGCCGACATTGTGATTGAAGCAACCGGGGTTCCTTCCGTCTGGGAGCTAGCAATTGCCTGTGCTCGCCCAGGAGCCACCGTAAATTTGTTTGGTGGTTGTCCTCGGGACTCAACGATTACCGTTAACACTGATCAACTTCACTACAGTGAACTGACGCTCAAAGGGGTGTTTCATAATACTCCTGAATACGTCCGCTCAGCCCTAGCACTGCTGGCCAGCCGCACTCTACCTTTTGAACTGCTGATTAGTGATCAGCAACCTCTGGAGCGACTGGAACAAGTTTTCCAGGATATGAAGCAGCGTCAAACGATCAAAGCGGCAATTCTGCCTAATCTGGGCCGCTAGCCAGAAGATCGCTCACATCAATTAATAGGAGCGATTCGTGCCAGCCCGGGAACCGGAAAATAGCCCTAGTAAAGGGCCCAAAATCGCTCCGAATACAAACCCACCGGCATGGGCCCAATAGGCCACTCCGCCACTTTCCATGCCAATGTTTGACGGGACATTAAGGCTGGCGGCACCATAAAAAGCTTGTTGAACAAACCAAAACCCTAAGAAAAACACCGCTGGGATGCGTGCAGTGGTGATGAAAAACCCTAAGGGAATCAAAGTCAGTACTGCTGCTTTGGGAAACTTCAGAATGTAGGCCCCCATCACTCCGGCGATCGCTCCACTCGCCCCTAAGGAAGGCACGGTTGAGTAGGCGCTAAAGAACCATTGGGATAAAGCAGCCAATGCGCCACAGGCTAAGTAAAAGATTAAATACTTTACATGGCCCAGTTGGTCTTCAACATTATTGCCAAAGATCCATAAAAACAGCATATTACCGGCAATGTGTAGGAAGCCCCCGTGCAGAAATTGAGAAGTGATCAACGTGATCCACTCCGGTAAGGGTTGCGGTGGCAACTGCCCCGAAAAGCTAGCTGTTAACTCTCTAGGCACAACAGCCCAAACCCGAAAGAATGAGTCAAGCGCTGGTCCTAAACTCAGTTCATAGATGAAAACTAAGATATTAATTGCAATCAGTGTATAAGTGACATAAGGGACAGTCCGAGTCGGGTTGTCGTCGCGAAGTGGAACCACGGATATTTTTCCCTAATAGTTAAGTGATCAGTAAATTACCTTGACTTATTGAGTCTGTCTCCTAACCTCAGGTAGAAAGCCAACAGATGATTTTCTGGAACGTGCAGCGATCAAACTAGTTTCCAGTTTGGAACTAACACATACTGCCGTGAATTTTTAACAGTACGCTTAGTCCAAAATCGGTTTATAACCTGAGCAAGCATAATCGGCATAGAGGCTACAACATCAGGTGGTTTGCCTAAAAAAATGATCGCTCTGTAAAGCAATACTGCTGTCGATTTCCTATCCTCCTGTTTCTTGATCTCTCATTTTTAGTAGCTCCTGGGGAGAGGCTAAAAGTTTAATTTTGGCTGAAATAATTTGATTCTGTTTGTTCAGAATAAACGTCCAACCAACATTAACCATAACCACAGAAGTTTGGGCTTTACCAGAAACTTGAATTTGCCTTTGATCCGCTTCTAAAGGCTGGACCACTCCTTGATTGGGTTGCAATCTAATTCCTTGCGCCTCTTGCTCCAGATAGGCCACGATCGCGGCTGACCCCACCAGCACCGACTCAAAGGGTGGCTGCATCAGACCATCGGCTGCAAATAAAGCAGCAGTCTCAGCAAATGCACCCGCATTTAAAGTCTGGAAGTATCGTAAAACTGTCGGTTCATCAATGCCCTTGATAATTTCGAGGGGCGCTAAGCTCTCACTCATAGGCTGGGGATCCTTGCGATTTTCTATATTGGTAGTAACACTTTCTGAGATAGTGGCTAGTTAGCTGAGGATTTAGCCCTCAGGATAGCCTAGACCTGAGAGACAAAAGCAGTGAATGCTGAGCAAGTTAAACAAAAAGCTTTGCAACTGGGCTTTCATAAGGTGGGAATTGCCCCAGTAGAATCTGTAGCCCCACCTTCTACTACGGCTCTGCAAGCCTGGCTAGCTCGAGGTTACCAAGCGGACATGGATTGGATGGCAAACCCCAAGCGCCAAGACATCCGTCGGGTAATGCCAGGGGTGCAGTCCTTGATCTGTGTAGCCCTTAATTACTACACTCCCCATACGCGTCCATCCGGAAAGGAGTATGCCAAAATCGCCCGCTACGGCTGGGGAAGAGATTACCACAAGGTATTGGAGAAGAAACTAAAAGCATTGAGCGCCTGGCTGGAAGTACAAGGGGAGGGTATTCAAGCCCGCTATTACGCTGATACGGGGCCAGTTCAGGATAAAGTCTGGGCACAGCGGGCCGGAATCGGTTGGATTGGTAAACATAGCAATCTTATTTCACGGGACTACGGCTCCTGGATCTTTTTGGGAGAAGTTCTGACCAACCTGGCTCTAGAACCGGATCAACCCCACACGGAACATTGCGGCACCTGTACGCGCTGTCTGGACGCTTGCCCCACCAATGCGATCGTCGACCCCTTTGTGGTGGATGCTAATCGCTGTATTGCCTACCACACGATTGAAAACCGGGCAGAAACTTTGCCAGACGCAATTACATCACACTTACAGGGGTGGGTAGCGGGGTGTGATATTTGCCAGGATGTTTGTCCCTGGAACCAGCGATTTGCCCAGGCGACTGACCTGGAGGACTTTCAACCCTATCCAGAAAACGTCGCCCCGACTTTGGCGCAGCTGGCAGAATTGTCTGAGCAGGAGCGCGATCGCCGCTTCCCAGCCTCAGCACTGCGCCGGATTCGCTTATCGATGTGGCACCGCAATGCCCGTGCCAACCTACAAGGTGCTCAACCCAATGATCTTCCATCAGAAGGAGGTTAATCTTGATCCTATATCAGACAATATTGCTTATCTCTGCCTTCCTTAGCTCAGGTTCAAGATGTTGAACAACTTTGGCGATATTCGGTAAATTCCCTCGCTTCGATAGCCTGTCAACTGTATGCAATGAGCTACTTCCCTCGTCCACCAGTGTCTCACCAAGATCGTCTGCTAGTTGTAGATGATTTGCCAGATAACTCTTTTTTAATCCAAGCAATCTTAGAGGAGGAGGGGTATCAAATTGCCATCGAGGATAATGGTAAGGATGCCTTGGCGCGGATTGAACAATCTCCACCCGATCTGGTCTTGCTAGATGTAATGATGCCGGAAATGGATGGCTACGAAGTCACGCGGCGGATTCGAGAAAACCCTAGCTTGCCTTTTATCCCCATCCTCCTGATTACGGCCTACGACCAACCCAGTTTAGTTAAAGGGCTAGACACGGGTGCCGATGATTTTGTGCGCAAACCAGTTGAAGTAGATGAACTGCTGGCCCGGGTGCGATCGCTGCTGCGCCTCAAACATACCCTAGATGAACGGGACCATATCGCTAAACAGCGGGAAGACTTTGTGTCGCGCTTAGCCCATGACTTGAGAACTCCACTGGTGGCTGCGGATCGGATGCTGCAGCTGTTTCTAGACGGGGCATTGGGGGAACTGCCACTAACCATCCAAGAGGCTACCGGCACGCTGGCTCGCAGCAACCAAAATCTTTTGGAAATGGTCAATACACTGCTGCAAGTCTACCGCTATGAGGCTGGACGCCAAACGCTCAATCTTCAGGCTATGGACTTGCGAGGACTAATTGCCGAAGTTGCTCAGCAGTTAAAGCCTCTGATCCAAGAAAAGGGACTGTCTTTAGATCTAGATTGTGCCAAGGATGTACCCCAAGTTCTAGGCGATCGCCTAGAGCTGCGGCGGGTAATTACCAACCTTTTAGGGAACGCGATCAAATTCACCGACCAAGGTAAAATCTCTATCCACCTGCGAACTGTTTCTGCACCACCGCAGGGTTCATTCTATAAGCAGCAACAGCCACGGGATTGGGTGGAGCTTGAAGTTGAAGATACAGGCTCTGGTATTTCTGCAGAAGACCAAGCAAAAATATTCAACCGCTTTCAGCAGGGTCAGCACCGGCGAGCGGGCAGCGGCTTGGGACTGCACTTGTCTCGTTGTATCGTGGAAGCCCATCAAGGAGAAATTGAAGCCAAGTCAAAACTGGGCGAAGGCAGTTGCTTTATCGTGCGGCTACCTGTAGCTAAGTAAGGTTAGGGGTTGGGGATACCAGCAGCGTTAGGGAGGAGAGGAGATTTAACCTTGCTTTCTCAACCTGCTACCTACTAATGCTGAGTGGCTGAGCTTGGCTAGGCGCTAAGTATATTTCTCCCAGCGGTACGGCAGAGGCCGCTCCGGTCACACTGGGTAAGTTACCCGGGATTCCTTGTTGTCGCCAGTAGGCTAAAACCGCAAAGGCGATCGCTTCCTTGTAATCTGCACTCAAGCCCACCTGATCTGTTGTCAACAGGGGAATGCTACCCAGTAGAGCCTGCAGTCGTTGTTTTAAGTAAGTATTATGGCTGCCACCCCCACAAAGCAAGACTTCCGCCGGCATTTGTGGTAAAAACCTTTGATAGTTGAGCACAATCGCTGCCGCCGTGAGTTCCGTCAGGGTGGCCAGTAAGTCGGCATCGCTCAACCCGAACTGAGTTGATGCTGCTATGCAGGCTTGTAAATAAGCTGGACCAAACAATTCTCTGCCTGTAGACTTGGGCGGTGGCTGTCGGAAGAATGGATGTTCTAACCACTGGTAGACAAGCTCCTGACAAGGAGTACCCGTTGCAGCCCAAGTACCCTCTGCATCGTAAGTTTGGGTGCCACCTGATAGTTGTTGCACAGCCAAATCGAGCAAGACATTTCCTGGCCCTGTATCCCAACCCTGGACGCCAGCTCCCAATTTTCCAGGCTCTGGAATAAATGGAAGATAGGTAAGGTTACCAATGCCACCAATGTTCTGCACACAGCGACTGTGGGCATGGTGACTTAGTAGGCAAACATCAATCCGCGAAACCAACGGTGCCCCCTGCCCACCAGCTGCGATATCTCCCGCCCGAAAATTGCTCACGGTTGGAATGCCTGTAGCCTGGGCGATGGCTGCTCCTCGGCCCAATTGCAAGCTATATCCCAGCCCCCCGTCAGTCGGAGGTTGATGATAGACAGTTTGACCATGGGAGCCAATTAACGTTGCTGTTGTACCTGCGGCTTGGATTGCTAAAGCGGCCTGGGCAAATTCCGCAGCGATCGCATCATCCAAAGCCGCTAGTTCCGCCACAGATAGCCTTGCTCCACCACAGACGGCTAGGAGCTGCTCTCGCAAAAGCGCAGGATACGCATAGGTAGCTCCGGCCAACAGGTTAACCGCTAAGTCAATTTCTGAACCCGATATTTCTACCAGAGCAGCATCAATTCCATCTAACGAGGTGCCGCTCATCAAACCAATAACGCGCATCATAAAAGTAATTAATTGCTGAATATCAAAATTGTTAGAGTGGCCGGTTGAGTGCTACCAATCCAGTTGTACATTCTACGGAGTCAATCCGGTAGCCAATCACTGGGATATTTGTTTCTATAGCGCTACTAAGGCAGAACAGGAATGTTGGCGTACTGCTCCAAAACAGACTGGAGAAGTAGATTATCCCTAGCAGTTGGCAGCATTACTGTGCCAGCGCTTTCTGGCTAGCTGATCAGCTACGGCGCTTAAGAGCGCGGTACAATAAGTTGCCGTTTGTTCTTCCTAAGTAGACGCTTCATGATCTCCAGTAATGACTTTCGCCCCGGTGTCAGTATTGAGCTAGACGGGGCAGTATGGCGAGTGGTAGAGTTTCTCCATGTCAAGCCAGGGAAGGGTTCAGCTTTTGTCCGTACGAAGCTAAAGAATGTTCAATCCGGCAGTGTGATGGAACGCACCTTCAGGGCAGGGGAGACGGTGCCCCAGGCCAACCTGGACAAGAGTGTGATGCAGCATACCTACAAAGAGGGTGACCAGTTGGTCTTTATGGACATGGAAACCTATGAGGAGTCAAGACTGAACGCCAATCAAATTGGTGATAGCGTTAAGTTCCTGAAGGAAGGCATGGAAGCGAGTGTCATTCGTTGGGGAGAGCAGGTTCTAGGCGTAGAACTACCCATGTCTGTAACGTTAGAAGTCATTCAGACCGATCCAGGGCTAAAGGGTGATACTGCTACGGGTGGAACCAAACCCGCGATCGTAGAAACAGGGGCACAAGTCATGGTTCCTTTGTTTATCACTGTTGGTGAACGCGTTAAAGTTGATACCCGCACAGGTTCTTACCTAGGCCGGGAATAGGGAGCTACAAGTACTGTGCAATTTGACCTCAATCAACTGCGTGAGCTTCTAGCAATTGTTGACCAGACAGATATTGCTGAGTTAACTCTCAAAAGTAGTGACTTTGAGTTAACTATCCGTAAGAGTGATCAAGCTAAAGAAGCTGCACCGCTTTCCACTCAACCCGTGGCAATCATACCCCCTAGCTCTCGTTCAGAGCCCGCGCCAAGTGTAGCGAAAAAGGGAATTGAAGTTATTTCACCGATGGTTGGTACTTTTTATCGTTCATCATCACCAGACGAAGCACCATTCGTAGAAGTAGATGACACGATCAGCCGCGGTCAGGTCGTTTGCATTATTGAGGCAATGAAATTAATGAATGAAGTTGAAGCGGAGGTGGATGGGCGCGTGATCGAGATTTTGGTAGAGAATGGTGAACCAGTAGAATATGGACAGCCCCTGATGCGGGTTAGTTCCAGCTAGCTGATTCTAGGCTGTTTAACCTATGGCAACCGGATCACAGTAGGGATGGATGAAGATTTGCGGCAATAGTTTAGCTTTGACGCTGATCATTGAGTAGCTTCAATAGTACCCTGGGGGAATGTAATTTACGCTGAGCCCTGCATGAAAGATAAACCTGTATCTCAAGAGCATATGCCCCAGCTTGCCCAGTACTTTAGCGTCTTGGGAGAGCCAATGCGTCTGCGACTACTAGACTTACTCCGAGATGGTGAGAAGTGTGTACAAGACCTAGTAGCAGCAAGTGAAACAAGCCAGGCAAACGTTTCAAAACACCTGAAAGTAATGCTGCAAGCAGGCATCCTAACTCGCCGCCGGCAAGGTACTCTAGCCTACTATAGTGTCGAAGACGACTTGATCTTTGAATTATGCAACTTGGTTTACCACCGCCTGCGCGGTCGGGTAGAACAGCAGGCTCATTATTTCCGAGACTTCAGCCTGCTCAATAAAAAGTAAATCCTGGCTTGTTAGTTTAGAGACTGAAGTTTTGGTCAAAGTTTTGTCGCGTCATGGGCTGCTCTAGCAGCAGTCCTTCACCACCCAAGTTCTCCAAGGGTTTGCCGTCGACGGATAGCCAGACCTTGGCTGACGGATCTAAACTTGTTGCTGTGTAAAGCACCTGGGCTACTCGTCCTTGCATGGAAGCACTACCGCCACCACTCGCAAATTCTGCTGACAAATCGATGTGAATCCCATCTGGCTTAACCTCTAAGGCCTTTAAGGTCGTGCCTTTAGGGATTGTTGTTGTCACTGCTGGGTCGGCGGGGCCTGCTAGCAGCCCGTTAAGCGCTTTTTCTAAGGCAGCATTCGGCGTCGTGTCTGCCGGAGCCACAGCGGTCGCATTGGGTGCAAGTTTGACCTTGCTATTGTTAGGTTGGAGCCAATAAATATTGGCTTCCTTCTCAACAGTGGCAGCTGGCGGGGTGGGGCTGATTGGCTCTACCACTGAAGCTGGTTTCTGGGCCTGGGGAAAGTTGGGCTGGGTATGATTTAGGGTCCACCAGGCGGTTGCACCGCCCACTGCCAATATCAGTGCGGAAAAACCTGTGACCACGCCTAAAGGAATTGTCCGAACTGGATGCTGTTGTTTCATGCTCACGTCCTCACTGCACAATCGTAACGGGGTCGAAACCTCTTGCTAATCGGGCACTACGTGCCACCCGTCTGCTTCTTTCAAAAATGGTTAGTGTTTTGCTCAATCCTCTCAACCCTTGGTTGAGCATATTTTCAATTGTAGGCGCTAGATTATCATTCCCTGCCTGCCGGGGGGTACATCTTTTCCGTTCCCCTATGCTGGATGCCTCTGTGGATGAGCCTCAGCTATCCATCCTTGTAAGGTAGTAGCTACTGCCTCTAGGGGCACTTCTTCAGACTTGCCGGTAGCCCGCTGCACTACTTCTACCTTTCCCGCTGCCAGCGATCGCCCGGTGACAATCCGGTAGGGAATACCAATCAAATCTGCATCTTTAAATTTTACCCCTGCCCGTTCATCGCGGTCATCTAGTAAGGTTTCAATGCCTGCCGCATTTAGTTCTGTGTAAAGGTTTTCAGCGGCGGTGACCTGAGTAGCCTCATTGAGGTTAGGGATCACAACGATCACTGTGTAGGGCGCGATCGCTACAGGCCAGATGATGCCATTTTTATCGTAGGACTGCTCTACCGCGGCTTGGGCCAGACGAGAGATCCCAATCCCATAACACCCCATGATTAAGGGTTTTTCCTCTCCCTGCTCGTTGGTATAGGTTGCGCTCATTGCCTGGGAATACTTTGTCCCTAGTTGGAAAATATGACCAATTTCAATGCCTCTGGCACTCTGGAGTACTTGCCCAGTGTCAGGGAACGCCTGATTCTCCAGTGGAGACGCTACGAGATTCTCCTTCGGAGATGCTACGCGATCGCCAGGTCTAGCCTTCCGTATATCCACCACGCGTGGTAGCTGGAATTGCTCACCCCAATTGGCCCCAACCAGGTGATAGCCCACTTCATTCGCTCCGGTGACATAGTTCTGCAACTCAACCGCCGTCTTATCGGCTAAGCGCACAAACTCTAAGGACAAATTCTTTGCCGGTTTGATGAAGTCATTGTCAATATCAGGGGCCATATAGCCCAAAGGCAAAGGCTTTGTCGCCCACAACTGCTGAGCAGTGGCATCAGGAATTTCTAAGGTTAAGAGGGTATGGGCACTGTAGTCGGTTGCTAGCTGCACCAACTCATTTTGCAACTTCACCTCATTAATATCCTGGTCGCCCCGGATACTCACTAAAACCAGGACCATCACCCCATTGTCGTAAACAGCCTGGTAGAGAACATTTTTCACCACCTGAGTTGGGGAGCACTGGAGCAGTTGGCAGACTTGCTGGATGGTTTCGGTTCCCGGTGTTGCCCGTTTTTCACAGGTTATAAAGGGTGAGGGCTCAGTGGGCGGTGGCAGCGAAACCGCCTTTTCCACGTTGGCCGCATAGTGGCCGTCCTCGCTGTAGAGTACTTCGTCTTCCCCGGCCTCAGCCAGTACCATAAACTCCTGGGAGCCAGAGCCACCAATTGCTCCTGAATCGGCTTCCACAGCGCGAAAGGCTAGACCACAACGTTGCAGGATGTTGCTGTAAGCTTGGTGCATTGCGGCATAGGTTTGCTGCAAGCTAGCATCATCGACATGAAAGGAGTAACCATCTTTCATAATAAATTCTCGCCCCCGCAGCAAGCCAAACCGGGGCCGAATCTCATCACGGAACTTCGTTTGAATTTGGTAAAGGTGAACGGGTAGTTGGCGATAAGAGCGGATCAGATCGCGGGAGATCGCCGTGATCACCTCTTCATGGGTTGGCCCTAAGCCCAGCTCTCGTTCCTGGCGATCGCGCAGGGAAAACATGATTCCTTCCGCTTGAGTGTAGGTATGCCACCGCCCAGACTCTTGCCACAGTTCCGCGGGTTGAATTTGCGGTAACAAACATTCCTGGGCACCTGTAGCATTCATTTCTTCGCGCACGATCCCAGAAACTTTTTGCAGGACACGCCACATCAAGGGTAGGTAAGCATAGAGGCCGCTCCCAATGCGGCGAATGTAACCCGCTCGTAGCAATAACTTATGACTGGGAATTTCTGCTTCCGCTGGATCTTCGCGGAGTGTAACAAACAGCATCTGAGATAGTCGCATCGGCTTCTTCCTGAATCAGACCTGGCTTCCTCTGGATGAGAGATAGCGCTTTCGTTAGTCTATTATCTTTCTTCTGTCACCTTGGCAAAATAAAAGTTGAGCATTGACCTAGTAACAAAATTATTTCTTTGGCACAAATTGGGCTTTACCTTGTAGCCAGAACCGGAGAAGCGATCCTTAGGCGTGAGTATCATTTTTCGACAATGATAAAAGGAAAGGTACTGTAAAAATTTTCTAAAGTGTCCCAAGCGTCTTGAGACGCTGTTCTTGCCACTTGTCACTAAAGCTCACGGGATTAATTTAAATCTGCTCTAGTTTTGTCTGGGCTGCTTGCATCAGGTTCTGGGCTTCTGAGTAGGCAGTTGTTCCCGGTTGAATTGTTTGCAGTTGGTTCATGATGCCCTGGAGCTGGCTGATCTTCTGTTTGCTTTCTAGGGATGAACTATTAGCAACTAACGCTTGAACTGAGGTTTGAGCCTGCTTAAGAACCTCTACTGCTTCTTGCTCAGCTTGAAGCTGGGTTTGTGCCGTACCCAAGTTGGTCTGGTACGTCGCCAAGAGTTTTTGAGCACTAGCATAACCAGGATCTTCTACAGGGATATCTTCCAAGCGCCGAATTGCTTTTTGCCACAAGCTCGTAGTTTAATTCCACTTCGCATCAGCGTGAGGTGGTTTTTGCTCCATTTGAGTTGCGGCTTGGGCAAACTCCTGGGTGGCCTCAATCAGGGTTCCAGAACGGGCGCTCCCCGCAGCAAAACTGGTAACCTGTTCATAATCGCGGGTATAAGCAACGAGCTTTGTTTGGGCTATTCGTCCGGCTAAGGTTTTTGGCGGAATTTGCTGCAAAATATCAAGGGCTGCTTGCCAAGTTGCAACTTCCGCAAAACGACCAGCTACGATTTGAGCTTTTTGATACTGCTGCTTAGAGATCTTCAGCGCCTGTTCAGCTTGTTTCAAGAGTACCTGAGCCTGCTTTTCTTGGAAGAGGGTCGCTTCCATTCGTCCAACATTGGCTCTAGCGGTTTTGAATTCATCTAAAGTAAACTGTCAACCCCACCAAAGAGTGTGCTGTGGCCAATACCCTAAAAACCAAACTGGTAGAGCACCTAAGTTCTTTTCTGCCGCCTCTAACTTCTTTTCGCCCAAACTGAGGTCGGCTGGACTGCTAGGTTGATTAATTAGCTGGTCAGCCTGCTCAACATGAGCGATCGCCTGTCGGTAGTGACGATCCATACTGATATAGCTAGGTAGCAGTAGAATTGGGGCTATCCTTGCCACCAGCCAACGAATCATTGGATACGGTAAGTTCAATACATATAGCCCTCCCGTTGTCCCGAGCAAGACAACAGCGGCGAACTTGATTTTGCCTCACGGCCCTGGCGGTTGGTTAGCTTGTGCAGCGGCCTTTAGTACTTTTTGACTGAAGTTGGGGAACATATCTACGATTACACTATGCAGCTTGTCTAGGGAAGCAGGGGACCCGGCTGCAACCGCATTTTCTCCAAACGCTTCAACACAATATCCCGCTGTACCTGGCTAGCCAGATCACTACCGGCACACTTTGAACTTCTGGCCGCAAAAGCCTCAAGGCTTGGTCGCTAAGACGCCGCATAGAACTTACTGAGCTACTGGTCTCCATGTTCCCCTAAGCAGCGGTCCAGATCACACTTTCTTAACTCCCTAGCACTTTAGGCAGGGTGCAGCGATCGCACGTAGGGCCAGACAAAGTTAAAGTTATAAATAATAAGGTGCAGTCTGTATCAACCAACCGTTGTAGAACGACAGCAGGATGAGCACTAAAATGCCCATTCCAAGGGCAAAAACTACAAGAGTACCCCAGCTAACAGAATTTGCCGCTGCCTTCTGTGTAAGATTTTTGAACGGATTGAGGACAGCCATTTTTACCTCCACCTGCGATCGTCTACCCACTTCAAAGCTAGGTAAAAAACTTGAGGATCTTGTGAGGAAGGAGGGTGGAATGAAGTAAAAGTATTGACTTTGCTCTATGGCTGCTCACCTATTCAGCTCGCTCAGGTACGAAAGACTGGCCAAATTTCTACCAACTGTTTTACTTCGGCTCAGGTATTGAGGAATAGCTTTAATCAAAGGGGAATCAGGAAAATAAGGCTACTTTCAGACTCAACATACATGTCATCTTGTAGTACATGAATTTTGGGCTTGCAAACGCTACGCTGCCAGAGCTGTGGCACGCCTAACCCTTCATAAATACTTAGTTGTGTTAGCAATTAAGGGCAAAAGGATAGTAATTGTCTCGTCCTTTTTGCTATCGCCTTGCTTTATTCATAAACTCTGACTTTATAGGCTAAGTTACAGCAAACACAGTCTTGTCCTTCATGCCTACCGTAGGAAAAAATTAGAGAAACTGGCCTAGCTAGAGAAGATTTAGCAGTACGTTCTTGAGTTACTTGATCCATGTATGGTTCATTCTGCTGATAATCTACTTCATTGACAATGCGTTGTTTGACTAAACAGCCTAGGCCTAGCTCATAAGCACCGTTAGTTAGAGAATTAACTGTGTTTTTTGCTAAAACTCCTTTTCTTACACTTTCTTTAAATCCCTCATCTTTAAATTTAAGAACCCTAAAGTAGGTAATCGTTTCTTTTTTGTCAAAAACTAATTCCTCTTTAGTCGTTAAATACCCACAAACTGCGGTGTCGAACGTATCATCGCCAAAAATGCCGTACTTCGTTGTTTTTCTTAAATTGGTTATTTTGGAAAGATCACATTCTTGGTTTGAACCTACATTATGAATTTTGTTCTTCGGTTGATTTACTTTCAAGTTGACGCTACTTGCTATTGCTGAGGCACTTTTCCATCCCAATAGTTCTTCACAACCTGCCGGTGTAAGTAGGGCAACAACAGCGATCGCATATCCGGCACTTATCCTAGCCTTGCCCCTATTCATAGCAGTAGCCAACCTAATTGGTAAATGAACTCTTGTGGTAAAAGACATGTTCATCAGATCAGCAGCTTCAGTTAAGCACGCCTTGTTTTTTTATCAGCAGGCTCCCCTGTAAATGGTTGCAGTCCAGTTGCAGGATAGTGATCGTCAGTTGGGCTAAAGATCGGGATTACTGCCTCTAAAATGTACTGGGCTGTTTCTTGTATCGCGTTTAAGAGAAAACGAATTGACTGTGATATTTTCGTGGCCGACATGACTTTTTCTTCAGAAATAGTACGAATTACGCTATTCATTGAGTTGCGACTGAGGGTTATAAGTGCCAATTAAAAGGAGTGTTTCTCCAATGCACAATCTTGGAGCCAGCAACGTTCTAATTGACGAACCGACTCTGGCAGCCAGTCGCGCTCTGGTAGTAGCCAGCAACGCTCTAAGTGCTCAGTTCTGTAGAAGCGCCAGTACTGGATCGGATTCAAAACGGCTGTCCAGGGGCAGCCACAAAGCAGTTGATTGAGAAATTGCCACACTGGGAATTTGACTTTGACTTTGTGGGGCTTTTTGTTTATCACTTGGCGTCCTCCTAAGGTAAAAATGTTCAGCAAACGTCTGTCAGGCTAGGGGTTGTCTCGGCTCTGAGGAGAGGTTGCCTGAGTTACCTGTTCCAAGGGAATTGATTGCACTACCTGTGAAGCGGGCTTCGCTTGTCCCCACCCATTGGTTCCTCCGCTTATCCCTAGCAAGAACACAGCATAATTTCTCTGCGATTCGGCACAAGTTGCTGGCTTTCAGGTTGTCGCTCCCCAAAATTTGATTGCTCTTGGACGCAGTTGCGCCTAAGCAGTCTCAAGCCTGCTGGATAAAGACAGCTGGTTCCTAATCAAGGAGATGAATCAGCAGTTAATTTACCCTGTCCAAATTCACTAAGGCTAACTCTAATTTGAGGTTAGAAAAACATTTTGAGGAACTTGTGAGGAAGCAAATCTGTTGTTCCAGCCCATTCGTTCTTTAACTTGGGCATGCTCAGGATCAAAATGTCACCTCTCATACAGCTTATGGAGATTGACTTGATGCTGGCTGACCTCAATCTCCACCTTGAGATATACTTCATCTCCATCTCAGGTAGAAGACAATCCCTGGATAATGAAGAACAAATTTGACTATGATAAGGTGTAAATTGTCAATATATATTTACAAAATTTCAATTTTGAGATGCTGTAAGTGTTGCGACAACCATCATGTCGGTTTAGAAGGTAAGGAATAGAGACAAACTGCACTCTAGATCAGGTCGATTTCAGTAATCCGCTACCGTTTGGTTAAAGAATGCTGTTCTAGACAACTGGCTTCAAAAGGTTCAAAGAGGGCAGCTTCTTAATGGCTCATGCGCTCTAGCTATTTACGCCCTTTTGTTCAAAAGCCTTTGTTCTTGAAGGCACTCGTTGGGTTGCTAGTCCTCAGCAGAAAAATCCCCAAGTCAAACCTTACTTCTAGCACATTCACTCTTTGAAAAAGTTCGCATCAGCGAATTCAAATGGTGACGCTTTCAATTACTTAAACTGCGATGTCCCGCAAAGTTTCTAATACCAAAGGCTGTGAAGTCATGAAGAGCACCCAACCCGTTGAACTTCCGATCTCTTTATCCAAATTTAGAAATAATATTTGGAACTTTGGTATTTTAGCTTGGCTATTTGGAATTGCCGATAGAAGCATTGCTGTAATTGCTGATGGCCGTTTATTGGCTGTAGAAATTTCTCAACTTTTGACAGCCTTTTTGTTCTTTTTGTGTTGGCTATATCTAAAGCCAGAACAAAGCTCAAGTAGAGGGAATGTAGATACGCTTCAACGTTATCAAGGCGATGCACATTCCCAAGTAGGCACTTATCTATCTACAGCTCAAATCAGAATGCTAGAGCTGCAGGAGCAACATTTAATTAGCCAAGAATATGTTTTGCCTGTTCCCTATCTCTGCCAGATATATCATCTATTGAATTTAAAACATCTCGAAAAAATTCACGATTTTAGCCTTAATAGTTTAAAGGTTATTGATGTTAGCTACTTTCAGTCTACGGATAGTGGTGGCATCGTAAAATTTAGAACAGTTCTAGATTCTCCAGTTAATCCTTTGAGAATTTGGAGGCAACCAGTTGTTGAGGTGGGATTAACATTGCATACCCCCTACACTGTTGAACTTAGCATTCCGGTCTACAACAACAAAAAAATTGTTGTCATATTTAATGCTCTTCCTCTAAGCAATTCTGAGCACAAGTTCTTGGTTGATATCTACAGTGATCTAGGGTGGCCCAAAATATTCTTGCAAATCCTCTTGCATGCGGCTGCTTGTTTAACGCTGTTTGAAGATTTACCCTATTTGAGCAGGCTAGCCGATAGAAACATCTATCGTTTGGTCAACTTGAATAAGGTTTCTGACCATAAAACAATGTGGCTTTATCGGAGGTTCGTTGAACTTTATGGTTCGAGTATGGAACTCACCCAATCCAATAGGCCCAGGCTCAGCGAAGCTACCACTTAGCTGCAAGCTGAGACATAGCCACCTACAGGAGATGCGTTAAGTACTGAGTTGGTGCGACGAGGAGAGTTTTTAGGTGCTCAGTTCGAGGCGATTAACCGCCGCTGAACACGATCGCTAAAACACCAGGGGAGGCAACCCCTCAGTCATAAAAAAAGGTGTATTAAAATCATGGGCAGATTCCATCAGTGGCTAGCAGTAGGCCTACTATCGTCTTCCAGATCAGAAAGCATTTTTAGCCGGATGGTGCGGGAGGCTCCGTTACTAGGGTCACCCAGTTGGACTTCCATCATTTCTCCAGTAAGTCCGTTTAAGCTGTTCAACAGCGATCGCAGGTGGGGGGTGCTAGACCCACTATCCAGATATAAGCGCTCCGCCAAGCTGTTCAGGCGCTTCCAGGTTGTGTAGAGTTTGACCATAGTTTGTTCAAGCTGGGCAGCCTGGTTTACCAGATCGGCAGCCGAGTTTAAACAGTCCAGCCGCAAAGCTTCTTCTAGGGCAAGCTCCAGGTTAATCTGTTCCCGATTCAATGCCTGTACCTGAGCAGCAGCAGTCAGATATTTCGCTAGATAGCGAGCCGATGCAGTTACTTGCTTGAGGGTGTCGGTATCGGGGTTTTCCACCATCTCCTGGCTGAGAGAAGTTTGATGGGATTCCGGCAGTTTTTCTAACTCCCGCACCAGCGGTGCTAGATAGCGGGCCGGAATAGCGTGAGTGGCAGCCTTTGCCTTGACTGGCTCCGGCAGCAAGTCTGAAGTCATTGCCGTCCATTCATCGGCTAGTTGCCGCACTTCGCGGCGGGTGATGCGATCGCCGTTGCGAGCGGACTCGGTGATCATCTGTTGCACTTCCGGGGCCGCCTGGGCTGTTTCAATAAACGCGCGCTTACTAAAACGTTCAACCGCAGCTGGATCTAGGCTTTCATTCTCCAAGAGCGTATCCGCACTGTTCGCAAGTTCAATTAACGAGTAGGCCTGACTTTTGCTAATTTCGCGCTCATTCAACCAGTGCAAAAATCCACTGCCGCGCCGGTCTCCCCCAGCTTTCTCGCGATCGCGAACAACCCGTAAAATGCGACCGCGCCAGATATCGGTTTGTAGATCAAAGCGATCGCAGACTTGCCAAGCGGTTTCAATCTGTTGCTGGAACTCAAACTCCGGGAGTTGCTCATCTTGGGGGTCGGGCAACTGAAAATTTAATTCAATGTCGTCTCCCAGCGCAGCAATAGGAGGAAGGGGGGTCTGAACCATTCAAGTTTTCCAGTCACAGCCGGATCATTATGACATGATCTCCCGGCAGTCGTAGCCAACGGCCAGGGACTAGGTGAGTAAGCATCTTGAGGATAAAGCTTTATCCTTCTCCTGATAGTGCAATGTGCAGGCAAACATTTGCTTGCTCACAAATTTCTCACATTCTTTCCCTACCTTCAAAGTATAGGTAGTGTACCGATATAAGCCATTGAATTCCTCAATGTTTAAGCTTAAGACCTTGACCATTTTCAGACTGTAAACGCCATAGTTCAGATACACTGCCCTCTTAGCGCATTTATGGGAGAACAATCATGTCCCACCAAAAGTCTAAAGGCAACAAAGAAATTAAGAAATCGAAAAAGAACCTCAAGCTGAAAGCTAGAAAAAAAGCAACGGATACGAGGATTAATGAGTCAATCAGGGCTTTGTTTCACACACATCCTGCTGAGCTTCACTAACTGACCTCAAATAGTTGAATTCAGCTCTAACAAATACAAGGGAATCATGGTTAGCGCTCCCTCTTCTACCGGCTCTGGTGGTGGCATAAGTTTGATTCGCGCTTTTGGCCAGCTTTTCCGGTTGCCAGTCGGTATTCTTGCTGCTCTGGCAGGTTGTGCTACCCTCTACGCCTTGAATCCAGCAACTCACCTACAGCAATATCTGCTGACTGCAACTGTATTAGCCTGTATATACTCTGCAGCATGCGCTATCAATGACTATTGGGATTTGAATAAAGATCGAATTGATCACCCTGAGCGGCCGCTTCCCTCTGGCCGTCTCTCACCGCAGCAAAGTTGGTGGGCTGCTATTATTCTGTTTATCTGTGCTCTGATCGCTGCAATGCCTCTAGGGCTCTATCCCTTGAGCTTAGTAGCTGTCAGCAATGTCTTGCTATGGAACTACTCTCACCTGCTAAGTTACAACGGCATTCTGGGGAATTTTGTTGTAGCAGTGCTCGTTGCCGCTCTAATTTTTCTGGGTAGTTTAGTTGTCGGTCAGCCTTTCGCAATGCTTTACCCAACCTGGTTCTTATTCTGCTATACCTTGGCTAAGGAAATTATCTGGGATGTGCACGATGTAGCTGGTGATCGCAGCCAGGGAATTTTTACAGTTGCTAATTGGTGGGGAACCCAAACAGCTTTCTTGGTCGCTTGGGGATTGATTAGCATACTGATTGGCTCAATCCCTGTCGCACTTCTACTGCTACCGATGGCACATCCCATTCTGTTTGCAGTATTTTCCTCAGTGATGCTGCTGAGTCTTGGGCTGGCAGTAGTACGCTATCAACAGCAAGGTAGTGTGGGCGCATACAAAAGATTTATTGTTTGGGAACGCTTAAGTATGCTGTTTGGAGTGATAGGTCTATTAGGGGCTGCTCCCTTACAGTGATTGGTTGTGAACAAACCACCTAAGCGGTGTAGCAGTTGGAAGTTAGCGAACGAGTATGGGTAGGACTGGAGCAGTTGCTGGCTAAAAACTCTAAAGCGTAAGAAGCTATTACGGGCTGGCTAAGGCACGAGTGGGCATTAGCCGTTCTATAACTTGTCTGAGGACCAATGCTGTCCAGTCAATATCGGCTGCCGTTGTGGGTTTTCCTATCGTCAGGCGGATTGCCCCCTGCGCCACCTGGTCAGGGTATCCCATCGCTTTCAGAATTGGGCTGGGGGTAAGTTTACCACTATGACAGGCCGAGCCGGAGCTGATAGCAATTCCAGCAAGATTCATCTGACGCACTAGCGTCTTGCCAGTCAGGCTTGGATCAGGAGAGTCCAGGCAAAGGCTGACATGGTGGGGCAGCCGGTTCCAGGAGTCGCCCGTTGGAAACAAACCGGGAACATCCAATAGCTGATCCAACAGGCGATCGCGCAGGTGGATTAACCGAGGTGTTTCTACGGCCATCTCTTGTGCCGCAAGTTCTGCGGCAACGCCAAACCCAGCGATCACGGGGACCGCTTGCGTACCGGAGCGCCGCTTAAACTCCTGACCGCCGCCTCCCAGTAGGGGGATTAATTCTACGCCAGGCCGGATATAAAGGGCACCAGCTCCTTGGGGACCATACAGTTTATGGCTGGAGACAGACAACAGATCAATCGGTAAATTCTGAACATTCAACGGCAAACGTCCGGCTACTTGCACGGCGTCGGTATGAAACAAAGCGCCATGGGAGCGGGCGATCGCCCCCAAACTTTGAATTGGTTGCAAGGTTCCTACTTCACTCTGGCCATAGATCACGGAAACCAAGACTGTATTTGGTCGAAGCGCAGCTTGCAAATCTAAGGGATTAATCCAGCCCTGGCGGTCCACCGGCAGGTGGGTGACCTGCCAGCCTTGTTGCTCTAGAAATCGCGCTGGCTCAGCTACGGCTGAATGCTCAACACTAGAAATAATTAGGTGCTGAGGCGTTTTGAACTGGCGAGCAACACCAATAATCGCTAGGTTATTTGCCTCTGTACCTCCAGAGGTAAAGACAACAGTCTCAGCCGAAGCGTGGAGTAGATCGGCAACTTGTATCCGGGCCCGCTCTACAACCGTTGCCGCCCTTTCGCCCCACTCATGCAGGCTAGAAGGATTACCCCACTGCTCAGTTAAAACCGCTTGCATAGCAGCGATCGCTTCTGGGCGGGGGGGTGTTGTGGCGCTGTAGTCTAAATAGATTTGCATGAATAATCGGGTTCAGGTCGCAGCCTCGACTGTACTGGTTCAATCAAGGGTACAGGGAATTAGTTCGACGGAGGAAAGCCCTTTAGGTTAATTGTAAAATGAAACAACAAACAACGCCTTCTGGACAGTAGCTTGGCGCGAGAGATTGGGAGAAAGCTCTCGGAAGAACAGGCTTTACCTCCTCCCGCACGCAAAATTAAGAAATGGCCCAAAATCCAATTTCTTTGTATATAAGAACACAGTTCGTCTTCATCTTCAATCATTCTTAGTGTGTGAGCAGGACAGGCTGCAGGAGGGATGTTACTGGTTGCAAGCTGCCCTTGAATAAAGAAAAGCGTCTTGTAACACCGGTTGCGGCTAGCCCATATTTCAGGTTGGATTAGAACCGCTAGCTGGGCCTTCTGGTTCTTGCAGGCTGCAATTACTGGCAGCGAGTTTGTGAAATGGCACACTTCGGTATAATTTGCCCACCTCTATCTGGGCACTTGAACCCCATGATCGCCCTGGCTCAAGAGTTGCGATCGCGGGGTCATCGCATTACTTTTCTGCAAGTGCCTGATTTAGAACCCAAAGTACGCTCAGAAGGGCTAGATTTTTCTCCGATTGGGATGTCCATGTATCAACCTGGCTCATTGGCTGAGACTTTAAAGCAGCTTAGCCAATTGAGTGGTCTTGACTCGCTACGTTGTTCCGTTGACTTTTGCCAACAGGTAACTGCTGCGTTCTGCCAGGATGCTCCCGCTGCCCTTGAAGCTCATGGAATCGAAGCCCTGCTGGTTGACCAGCTTGAACCAGCGGGCGAAACAGTAGCAGAATTCCTTAATATCCCTTTTATTTCTGTATGCTGCGCCCAGGCGATTCACCGTCAAGCAGATATTCCTCCCTTCTTTACTGCCTGGACTTATCAGAATACCTGGTGGGCAAGAATGCGGAACCGTGTTGCCTATCACCTGTTAGATCGCAACAGCAAAGCAATTACGGCAGTCCTGAACCATTATCGCCAGCAGTGGCAGCTACCTCCAAAACAGGGCTTTAGCCTCTCTTGTTCTCCACTGGCCCAAATTAGCCAACAGCCTGCCGCATTTGATTTTCCCTGCTCCACCTTGCCAGCAGCCTTTCACTACACTGGCCCCCTCCGCCAACCCTCATCGCAATCAGTTTCTTTTCCCTTTGAACGTTTGAGCGGGCAACCCCTGATCTATGCTTCCTTAGGAACATTACAAGGCTCCAAGCAGGAGCTTTTTCACTGTATTGCTGCAGCTTGCGATGGGCTGGATGTGCAACTGGTTCTTTCCTATGGCGGCCAGATAAATCCAGCAGCGTCAGAACTGCCCGGAACTCCCTTGGTTGTTGACTATGCTCCTCAGCTCGAAGTTATTGCCAGAGCCAGCTTAACCATCACCCACGGGGGGCTTAACACGGTACTCGATTCCCTTAGCCACGGCGTACCTTTGGTTGCCATTCCTATTACCTATGAACAGCCAGGTAATGCAGCGCGTATCAAGTGGACGGGGGTGGGAGAAATGGTTCCATTAAACCGCCTCAGCATTCCCAGCCTTCGGTCAACGATTCAGCGGGTGCTCAGTGAGGATGCTTACGTAACTAATGCGTTGGCACTCCAGCAATCGATTTGTCAGTCCGGGGGAGTGAATCGAGCGGCTTGGCTAGTGGAGCAGGCCGTCGCAGGCCGATGCTCCTGGGCTCCCCAGGACAGCTACGCTAATGCAGACGCGATGCGAACGGAGACCATTGCCTCGAGCCCTCAATTCAGGTCCAGGTAGAGCCTACCGTTTTATCCCTAGCTGCCTATCCTGACGACTGAACGATTCAGTTGCGAGAATACAGATTAGCCAGTTTAGCTGTGAATCGTACCATCCGGCATCGTTGCTCCACTCAGGCCTACATTTCTCAAGTCTGTTCCTCTTAAGTCAGCGTCACCTAGGTCTGCGCCAGATAGGTTGGCCAGCCTTAGGTAAGCGCCAGTCAGGAGTGCCCCCCCGAAGTTAGAGTGGCTCAGGTCAGCCCGGCTCAGGTTTGCCTTCGTCAGGTTTGCCATGAGCAAACTTGCGCCACTCAAACTTGCTGCTATAAAGTTGGCTTTACGTAAGTCTGTGCGGTCTAAGTTCGCTTGGCTCAAGTCTGCTTGGGCCAAGTTTGCCTCAAACAAGTAAGCTTCAGGTAACAATGCCTTGTGTAGATAAGCTTCGCTCAGGTTTACCCAACACAAGTCAGCTCGGCTCATGTCGGCGCCACATAAATTTGCCCGACTGAGATTTGCCCCACACAGGTTTGCCCGGCATAGGGTTGTGTTGACCAAGGTTGCCTCCCGCAGAGTGGCACCCTTGAGGCTAGCCCCAGTCAAATCTGCTCGGTTCAGATTGGCCTGGCTTAGGTCAGCCTGGGCTAGATTTGCCCCACTTAAGTCCGCTTCGCTCAGATCGGCCTCGATCAAGTTGGCCTCACTCAAGTTAGCCCCCCGCAGATCAATGCCAGCCAGGTTCGCTCCGCGTAGAAGGCTCTTCCTGAGGGTTACTTTGCGAAAATCCCTGGCATGCAAAGCATATCCCCTTAGCAGTTTATCAGTATCCACACTGCTTACTCCTTGCTACCTCAAGCTCAGGCCTATGTTGCATCCGTGCCGAACCTTGAACCACTGTGAGTAGTGTACTGGATAGTTTCTGAATAAATGTCTACCTTTAGCACTTTTTGCCAGAGAATTCTGATCTTTAACTCTGCAGAGTGGCTTGAATTTCCAGGACGCCGGAGCTACCATCCTTATGATGCTCATCTTTCAAGGGTTGCTGTTCTCGTCCTGATTCACCACGAGCCAGTAACGTATATTTTCCAGGTGTAGTGGGCTGCCATAGGTAGCGCCAAAGAGTCCACTCGTGGGGCGATCGCGGATGATTTTGTTCAGCTTTATCCCAAGTTCCTCCACCATCAGTGCTGATTTGGATAGTTTGAATGGGGCTGGCCTTATCCAGGGCAACGCCAGCAAGTAGGATTCCTTGTCTCCAATCCTGCTCACCGCCTGCATCCAGACTTACCCGGTGATGACCACTCCAGACACGGGTATTTTGGATTTGGCGGAGCATAGCATGGGTGGGAATTTCTGCTAAGTTGGACCAACCTAGCTGTTCCCAGAATCCCCGCTCGGTGCTAGTAATCGCTTCAATACCCACTAACCACTTTGGTTGCTTTTGCCCAAAGTGACCGGGCAAGATAATCCGCACTGGATAGCCATGAGCCTGGGTTAGGGGAGCATCATTCATCCGGTGAACCAAGTAGACTTCGGGCCGCATCACGTCTGCAACGGGCAGGGTTGTTTTGTACCAGTCTGCACCGTGTAGCGCAAATTCCACTGCCTCTGGTTTAACCCCTGCTTGTTCCAAAAAAGGTCGTAAGGGAGTACCTGTCCATTGGGCATTGCCAATTAGATTGCCGCCGGTTGGGTTGCCAATACACTCCATTGTTAGGTAAAAATCTGACTGAGGAGCTGCCAAGATGTCCTCAAAGGTGAGGGTTAACGGGTTGGCAACAGCACCTTTAATTTCTAATGCCCAGGTTGATCGGTCAACCTGGGGCGCTAGGGCATAGGTCTGAACATAGAACTCGCTCAGCGGCGTGAGCAGGTGTTCCGGTAGGGGAGCTTCTGGGTGAAGCAGCTCAAGGGGAAAGAGGCTGCCCAACGCTTTGCTGCTACAACCCGGTAGCAAGCTGGCGGCGATCAGCCCCCCAGAAGTTTGTAGGAGTCGTTTGAGAACTTGACGGCGTTTCACAAAAATTAGAGCTTGCTGTTAACATCTATCGCTTAAACCATCTTTACTCAGCTTTTAAGATTGTTGCTAGCGCTGCAGCATCGCCAACTTCTAGTGGGCACTCTAGAACTAGCTTGAGGGAAGTGAGCTTTTGAAAAAGTACTTGCATAATTTGACTGCGATCGCAGTACCGGCCAGAACAACACCCTCTTTAGCTTCAAAGCACTAGACCCAAAACTACCTACTGTCAGTAATACCATTCAACAGCATTAGAAAACTCGTGGATCGAACGCTAACAGAACGTTGTAGTCGCTGTGAAGTGCTACCCCGCTCAGTCATAAGTGAGGGAAGGCTTTACCTGTGGTTTCCTTTAGGGCATAGCTTAAATAAGGGTTTTCATACTTTGCGCCTGTCAGGCCATGAACCTCAACTTCTGGAAGACGGGCAATGTTTGCTGGTAGCACTAGATGAGGCAACAAAGAGAGATTTTGCGATTACCTTAGCAGCAACCTTGACCTCGAAAGAGCTCAAAGAAACACGAGTTTTGTTGATGGCTGGTGATGCCCCACCCGGATTGAGTGACTTCCGGCGGGTTACCTCCTTACAACAGTTTATGACGCTGAGCCAGTCTGGGTGGCTGTTGGAAATGATCTCCACCAACCGGATAACCAGTTATTTTCAACCGATTGTTTATGCCCAAGACACCTCCCACATCTTTGCCCAAGAAGCCTTACTGCGTGGCATTGAGGAAGACGGTAGCCTAGTTTTCCAAACCGAATTTTAGAACTTGCCCGTGATGCAGACGTGCTGTTCCAGCTAGATCTAGCGGCACGTCGTAGTGCGATTCAGGCAGCTTTCAGACATGGTCTTCAAAACAAACTTTTTATCAACTTTATCCCTACAGCGATCTATGACCCGGCCTTCTGCTTGCGCTCTACGATCGCCGCGATCGATGAGGCGGGAATTTCTCACGAGAATGTGGTCTTTGAGGTGGTGGAATCGGACCAGTCTCCGGATATTGTTCACCTGCAAAATATTCTTAGCTTTTACCGGGACTCTGGCTTTCAAGTTGCTCTAGATGACTTAGGTGCAGGTTACTCTGGCCTCAATTTGATTCACCAGTTACGGCCTGACTTTATCAAGCTGGACATGGCACTGTCTCGAAATGTCCACCAAGACCCTTACAAAGCCTTGATTGCTGAGAAACTTTTGGAGATTGCTCAACACCTCAATATTCAGACGATCGCGGAGGGCATCGAGTCTGAGGAGGAACTGCACTGGGTGCGGGAGCACGGGGCTACCTTTGTCCAAGGCTACCTGATCGGCAAGCCTGCGGCACTGCCTATGAATACAACTCCCACTTTTTGAAACCTAAAGTGTAATAGTCGCTTGCTAAAAAACTCTGGTTGCTCTAGAACATAGGCTAGAAACAACTAACGAAGTAGAGAGTGGACTAGTGTTAAAACTCTATGGTGGTGAGTTTAGTCGTGCCTCAATTGTTCAGTGGTACCTAGAGGAACTGCAAACCCCTTATGAATTTATCCGGCTGGATATGAAGGCGGGAGAACACTTACAACCAGAGTTTTTGTCGCTTAACCCTTTTGGAAAAGTTCCCACCATCACCGACGGCAAGTTCAAACTTTGGGAATCGGGAGCAATTTTGCTTTACCTGGCCGAGAAACATGATCACCTTCCCAGCTCACTGGAGGAGCGCTCAGAGATTTACCAGTGGGTTCTGTTTGCTAATGCAACTTTGGGGCAAGGTATTTTTATTGAAACCAACCGGGAACGGGAAATGCCTCGCTTACTGACGCCTCTGGACCAGCGGTTTAAGGCACAACCCTTTGTGATGGGTGAAGAATTTAGTGTGGCGGATATTGCTGTAGGTTCAGTTCTAGCCTTTATCCCTGTTATGCTGCGGTTGGATTTAAGTGAATACCCAGAGGTTGTCAATTATATCCAATGCTTAGCGCAGCGGCCCGCCTTTCAAAAAGTGATGAGTCGCTCTTAGACTGTCAGTTGTACCTTGTAATATTATTCCCGGCGCTACCGGAAGCTCCGGAGGTTTGGCAGGCAGATGCAGAGATCGGTAGCATATAGAAGGGGAGGCAGTGTAAGCAAAATATCCACTGGACGTGCGAGTTCGATCTTTGCTGAGGAACTTGGTCCTATAATATTTTCTCTGCGGTATTGCCTTCTAGCTTAAAATCTTAAACGGCAGCAATCTTTATCTAAAGGGAGCATTTCCATCAATGCCACTCATCGAAACTAGAACCGAACCCATGGTGATCAACATGGGTCCTCATCATCCTTCCACCCATGGCGTTTTAAGGATGATCGTGACTCTGGATGGCGAGAATGTGGTTGATTGCGAACCCGTCCTGGGCTATCTGCATCGTGGGATGGAAAAAATTGCCGAAAATCGCACGAATATCATGTTTATCCCCTACGTCAGTCGCTGGGACTACGCAGCGGGGATGTTCAATGAAGCGGTTACCGTCAATGCTCCTGAGAAGTTAGCAAACGTGAAAGTTCCCCGACGGGCCAGCTATATCCGAGTGATCATGCTGGAGCTGAACCGGATTGCCAACCACTTGCTCTGGTTGGGGCCATTTCTAGCAGATGTCGGGGCACAAACGCCGTTCTTCTACATCTTCCGCGAACGGGAAATGATCTATGACCTGTTTGAGGCTGTTAGTGGGATGCGGTTTATCAATAACAACTACTTCCGCATTGGTGGCGTTGCCGCGGACCTCACCTACGGCTGGGTGACTAAGTGTGTTGATTTCTGTGATTACTTTTTGCCCAAAGTTGACGAGTACGAGCGGCTGATTACCAATAATCCAATTTTCGTCAGACGTTTAGAAGGCGTGGGAACCATCACCCGTGATGAAGCAATCAACTGGGGTCTTTCAGGACCAATGTTGCGCGGCTCCGGAATAAAGTGGGACTTGCGTAAAGTTGACCACTACGAGTGCTACGACGAGTTTGATTGGGAAGTGCAGTGGGAAACGGCTGGGGATTGCTTAGCCCGCTACCTAGTTCGGATTCGAGAGATGCGTGAATCAGTGAAGATTATTCGCCAAGCCTTAAAGGGATTACCTGGCGGCCCCTACGAGAACTTGGAAGCTCAACGGATGGCCGGAGGACCCAAATCAGAGTGGAACGAGTTTGACTACCAGTTTATTGGTAAAAAATCTTCACCCACATTTAAGATGCCGGAAGGGGAACTCTATGCACGGGTAGAAACTGGCAAAGGGGAGCTAGGCATTTACTTGATCGGTGGGGATAATGTGTTTCCTTGGCGCTGGAAGATTCGTCCGCCTGATTTCAACAACCTACAAGTATTACCTCAGTTGTTGCGGGGGATGAAAGTTGCCGACATCATGCCGATCCTAGGCAGCATCGATGTCATTATGGGATCGGTGGACCGTTAAGAGAAATTACAAAAAATTGATCATCGAAGCCATTAGGGCGGGTCTGATGCCTGCCCTATATTTTTGGCAATCATGATGAAGCTAAAGTTGTGAGCAAGGCGATCAAAATAGTAGGGTTTTGCCAAAAGTCAGCCATTCAGAGCCAATCAATTGCTCTAGAGGCCGGTAACCAAGCTAATTGTTTGTGGTGATTCCAATACCGGTGCGGCAGAATTTAAAAATGTTGAAAGTAACTATTGACATGCTGAATTATCATCCGCTGTTGACCAACTGCTAGTGCTTCCACAATCTACTGTTTGATTTATCTTCCTTTATGATGGGGTAAATATTATTCGCAATAGTCGGTATTTGATTTAGCAACAATCATTTTTTTTATTCACTAAATTGTTTCAATCTACCTTGATTACTTGTTTTAAGGAGGGCCAATGAAAGCAATATTCGTTATAGCTTTTATTCTCGTACCGATGCTCCAGTTGCCTGCTGCAGCTCGACAACTAAGTTTTGGCCAGTTGTGTGGTCTAATTATTACCAATCCAAAAGAAATTCCTAAGGATCAGGTTTTTGTCGTTCCCGAGGCACCCCAGCCTAATCAACCATTGTTTAGTGGCGATGTTACCACTTGTGTGATTTACCAGATGGCGGCCTACAGGATGCATGAACCAAACTGGGACTATTCCAAGCAAGCAGTTCAGTGGTACAACCAGCAAGAACGCTCTCAGCGAGCCGCGATCGCGGCTGACTTAGCACAAGGGAGTAGTCGCTATCCAGATCTGAAAGCCTTGATGGATCTTAACTACGTCAAGATCAAGAAATCTATTTTTACGGGGCCTCACATTGCCCTAGGTGAAGGGCCATTTAAGAAGTAGTGGGCTACTTTCTAGGGAAGTGATGAAGATTGAAGTAAGTTTCTATTCGCTTAACGGACCATTGACGGGGCTTGGTTCCAGGTCTTCATCCAGGCTGCATTTCTAATACCTTCAAGAGTTACGCAGTTGAGAAAAGGGTAGGTGTGGTAGAACCAAGGAATGAATCTCCCCAAGGTCAGCGAGTACGATTAGATCAACTTTTTAATCGCGGCGCACAAGGCATATAGCTGCAGCGAAGCCGAACGGCGCAACCAGAATCGGGCAAAGCTGCTCATAATTCAATTACACGGTTGTTGGATCAGATGGAACCATCGAGTGACCAATTGCGGCAGGAAGCACACATGTTAATTAGTTCTGTTCAACGTCATCTTCAACACTGTCATGCAGCTTGGTGAAATAAAGCGTTTAGATTTAAGCCTCAATGGTCAGCATGTTTATGACAAGGTAGCCATGGCGCGTGTCTCCCCTGAAGGCAAATATGCTAATTAGTTATCATCCAGCTTACTAGCCATCATGTTGATCTGCTTTCGGAAATCCTGAATTAAAAATGCCATTTTCAAAGCCTCGATATGGTCCAGAAATGCTTCTTTGATACCTCTGCCTCTAAACTTGATAATTCCAGGGATGGTTTCTCTCACCAAGCGTCTTAAAGTCTGTTTAAGGTAGTACGGCGTATTAAGCCGCTTCAACTCAGTTGGATGGAGCGATAAATACGTGAAAATCGACTCTCGATAGATATTGGGCTTTTTCCAGCCATCTTGCGAACCGCTCTGCAATCTCCATGGATGACAGACTGAAGCCGCCTTAATAAAAGGAAACTCGTATTTCAACTTTCTTAGCCTAAAACCCAAATCGACATCAGCAAAACTGTATCGATACCGCTCGTCAAATCCAGCTAAGGATTCAAATAGATCTTGGCGAATCGCAAAGTTGCATGACCAGAGATAACCGCCAGTTTCATTGACAGGTGACTTTTCAGCAAGAGAATATTTTGGACGATCCACGTAGGTCCGCCCTTCAAACACTAGAGAAGTGGGGTTAGCTGCTATCGCTTCACTATAGGCTTTCAGCCATTGCGGATCCGGCAGACAATCATCATCTGTAAATGCTAACCACTCACCTTTTGCATACTTAGCACCATTGTTGCGGTTTGCGCCGTTACCTGTTCGGGGGCCTGATACCCATTGAGCCCACGGGTAATGCTCACGTACCATCTGGGCCGCTGTTGTCTGGGACCCATCGTCAGTAACGATGACCTCGTATTGCTCAGGAGCCAGCATTTGCCTACCAGGAGTAAGACAATCAAGACACTTAGCCAGTAAAGCATTGCGATGATAGGTTGGGATAATGACTGAGAAGAAAGGCTTTGGCTGCATGTATTGCTCTCCATGTTAAAAACCTCCCCCCTTGTATTAAAGTTTTGTAACAGCTGCAGAGGATAGCTTACTCTAGTTGCCCAGTCATGTCTGTGTCTGATATGACATGACTCAGCTTGGAGCTTTAGCTGGTGGGAACACAGCTTTTTTTATCTCAGATTGTCAGTGGTTGACATCTGTGCCATCCTGGTTTGCTGAACAAGCCAGCCTGTCCGAAGCAGTTCTGCTGTTTAACCTATCAACTAAGCCGTTCACTAATTTTTGGTTGTGGCCTATGAAACCTTACCAGCAGACAACCATTGTGGAGTGTGGTGAGCCACTAGTGCCTATTCCCCTAAAGGAATTTGCCTTTGTGCAACCCCATCCTTATAGATGCTTAGGTGCACCCTATGGCAACGCTTCACCTTTTTACTTGCGCCAAGGGGTACTGGATCGCCTCAGACAAGCTCAGGATTATCTTCAGCAACACCAGTCAAACTGGCGCATCCAGATCTTTGATGCTTACCGCCCTGTGGCAGTCCAGCAGTTTATGGTGGAGTACACTTTGGCGCAAACTGCGAAAGCTCAGGGTTTTGATCCCCAAGCTTTAACTGAGGTGCAACGAAAATCAATTCTAGAGCAGGTTTACCAGATTTGGGCAATACCCAACTATGATCTGGCTACGCCCCCCCCCCATAGTACCGGTGCGGCAATTGATGTCACCCTAGTCAACGCTACAGGAAAATTGGTGGACATGGGCTCTCCGATTGATGAACTTTCGCCGCGATCGCACCCCGATTACTTTAAGGCGCTTCTTGGTGACTTGCCTTTGGGGTCACCCGCTGGGTTGGCAACCACTACCACCCGCTCTTCCCATCTAACTCAACAACAGCGTGACGCTGCTTACGAAGCTGACCAACACCGTCAATTGCTACAAACAGTAATGGTTGCTGCAGAATTTCAACGCCATCCAGGTGAGTGGTGGCACTTCTCTTGGGGCGATCAAATGTGGGCTTGGTCAACCAACCAGCAGCGACCTCATAGCGGAATTGAAGCTTGTTATGGGCGAGTTGAGTAATCCCCTTCCCTAAAATCTTTAGTTCAAGTCTAAGCAAACCTCCAAAACTTAGAACTTGTAGCTGAGCACTTGAATTACTGGTCCAGCCGCGAGGCGTGCTGGCGTCACAGAAATCGTGTCCCCAGCGCGCTGAATCGGAGTACCTGCCATTACTGTCAGAAAAGCATCTAGCGGAAATAAGTCACAGGCGTCAGCAGCAGCTGCCTGGGTGCGATAGTGGGTGGGGATTACCATCTTTGGCTCAAGCACTTGAATCGCTGCTTTAGCTTCTTCAGGAGTGTAAGCTTTGGCACTGCCACCGACAGGAACCAAAAGTATATCTGGACGGCCCAGTAAGATTTTCTGCTCTAGGCTGATTGGAGCCGCAGCTCCCCCTAGGTGCACAATATTTATACCTGATTGAGTCCACCGCCAAGCAATATTGTCACCAAACCGTTGTCCCCCAAATCGGTCATGGTCTGTACGAATTCCCTGAATTTGAAAGTTACTGGCAGGTTGATAAGTTCCCGGCTCCAGCAGCAGCTTGGGGTTGCCTGGAAGCCCTTGGACCGCACCTTCATCCAGCAGGCGGCTACTAGCTAGGACTAGGTCGGCCTTGGCACTTGGCTGTCGATACTTAGCAGTACAGCCAAGGTTGCGAAAAGGATTTACAAGAATTCGACGGCGATCGCCGGTAAACAAAAAACTGGTATGCCCAAGCCACTGGATTATTAAAGGCTGATTTACTTGGGCCTGAGAGGACTGAAATCGTGAAGCAAAACCGGTGCCAAGACTGGCTAGCAAAGCTACTTGCGTATACCGAACGAGCTGTCGCCGCTTCATTAATTCCCTCACAGAATGACAACGCAGTATATTCTGACACGGTTTTACATCCTCAACTTCAAAAACTGAAATTGGGGCAATCTGAAGGGGTTCTCCTAACCAACTTGCAGCCGAAGCAGAAAATTCTTCAATAACTGCTTACCTGAGTGGGTCAGGATACTTTCTGGATGAAACTGGACGCCTTCAATATGGGAGTAGTTCCGATGCCGCACCCCCATAATCGTGCCGTCTTCTGTCCAGGCTGTAACTTCTAAAATCTCTGGGCAGGTTTTCTGCTCGATCACTAAACTGTGATAGCGGGTTGCTGTAAAGGGCTTTTCAAGGCGATCAAAAACACCAATCCCACTATGATAAATCTCAGAGGTTTTACCATGCATTAGCTCTGGGGCAGCAACAATCTTGCCACCATAAACCTGCCCGATGCTTTGGTGGCCTAGACAAACACCTAGAATTGGCAAGGTGGGACCTAGTTCGGCAATCAATGCCAACGATATTCCAGCTGCTTCAGGACGGCCAGGGCCGGGAGAAATTACCACCCCATCTGGCTGAAGTTGGCGAACTTGATCCAGAGATATCTGATCATTACGGTAGACCTTAATCTCACTCGCAACCGACAGCTCTGTTCCTAATTCTCCTAAATATTGAACTAAGTTATAGGTAAAACTATCGTAATTATCAATGACTAGGATCAACAGTTGTGCTCCGAGCAGTAGTTTAAAACAAAGCCCATAGGGGTGGTAAGAGTAAGAATCCAGCTATCAGCACAGCACCAAAGGCTGAAATTAAAACTGCTCCAGCAGCGCAGTCCTTAGCAATTTTTGCCAGCTCATGATAAGTCTGCTGAACCGTTAAATCAACCACTGCTTCAAGGGCTGTGTTTAGCAGCTCCATGGTTAAAACGATACTGGTTGTAAGCACAATAATTGCCATTTCAATGCTGCTAAGATGCAGCCCCAACCCCAAGCTGACAGCAAGCGTCGCAATAAGTAAGTGAACACGAAAGTTGCGTTGAGTATACAAGGCATAGCTGAGCCCGGCCCAGGCATACTTAAAACTTGCAAGCAGATTATCGGCAACTTGAAAAGACGATCTTCTGCTGGGTTTAGTTTGACTCACACTCGTTGTTTGAATCAGAAGTCTGGAAGTCACTGCTGGGGCCAGTGGCTTTTCTTCTGAAGTTGTTCTTTGTTGATGCGTTTTCATGGTTTTTACGAAGACTGTAACTCCAGTTTCGTTTCAGTCAAGGAATGACTTGGTTAGTAATTTTACCGTTCATTCCTTGAGTGCTAAAAGCCTAACGCAACATCGAATGAAAGCCAATAGTTTTCAAAAGAATAGTTTGCTGGTTTAACATCTGGATTAAACGCTCCTGGTTAGGGTGGTCCCAGCCCAAAAGGTGAAGTAGGCCATGGGCTGCTAACCAAGCTAGCTCTTGGGATAAAGAATATTGTTGTTCCTGAGCCTGACGGTGGGCAGTATTAACTGAAATGACAATGTCCCCTAAATTAAGGGGTATGCCAGGTAGATGTACTAGTTTTAGGCATTCAACTTCTAAGGCAGCAAATGCTAGTACATCAGTGGGTGTATCCTTAAGGCGATACTGGGCATTCAGCTCTTGGATTTCATCGTCATCCGTTAATCGTAGGCAAACTTCATAAACACCCGTAGATGAGATTTGAGGTTGCAAAACTTCTAACCAAGACTGAAACCAGAGCTGCCACATTTCTGAGGAAGGTAGTATTAGAGGCTGTTTTTCCCTCGGGGTTCCTAGACCAGCCTGTTCTATTTCCGTTAAGGGGAATGAAAAATAGTCTTGAACATTGACTTCGACTTGCATCTTCTTCAGGCACTACTTTGGTTAGCGAAAAAAATAGGCAAGTCCGATCAAAGTTGCTAATAGCCCTAAAGTTGTTAAGGAAAAGTGCCGTAGCGAGGTTCCAGACTTACGAACCATATTTCGCATTGCCAACTTGACGTAGCTTGGTTGAGGGCCTGGTGGTGTTGATGTTGCTGAAGTTGAGCCGGCTGACAATTCAGGCTTTGGGTTGAGGGAATCCTGATGCATAGAAATACAGTGGGTGCACGAGCAATCACACGAACAGTTTTAGTCTAACGAGGATCTTCGTAGATAGGGCTTGGTGACGTGGTATTCTAGGGAATATTAAAAGGTTGCGGTTCTATAAGTCCTACTGGCAAACCACATTAGAACATTTGTTTGCTAGCACAACTACTATTAATCTCAATCTGAAGTTGTTAAAAACCAAAGATTGGGACTGTGCTGGGGTATCCAGACGAGGCTAAGTCATGACTGTAACGCCTGAGTCCGTGCAACAATTGCTAGGCTCTGAAAATTTTGGCGATCGCCTGCGCGGCATAAACCAGCTCCGCCAGCTTGAACCCGCGATTGCCTACGAACTGGTGCAACCGGCGGTTGTCGATCCCAACACTCGTGTTCGGTATGCCGCGGTCAGTCAGATGAGTAGCTTGGGCAACCAAAACCGCTCTGCTGCCTTAGAAATTTTGCGCGATCGCTTGCTCAACGACAGTGAGCCAGACGTACAAGCAGTAGCAGCTGATGCCTTAGCAGCCCTAAAACTCACAGAGGCATTCGACGAATTGGAGCATCTTTATCAAACCACCCCAGAATGGTTAGTTAAATTTAGTATTGTTGCTGCCTTAGGAGAATTGGGAGATCCGCGTGGATTTATCCTCCTGGAAGAGGCACTAAAGTCTGAGCAAGAGATCATTCAGTCAGCAGCTATTGGCTCTTTAGGTGAACTCGGCGATCCGCGCGCTGTTTCTTTGCTAGCAGCTCATGCTGAGAATCCTGATTGGCAAGTTCGCTATCGGGTTGTGCAGGCCCTGAGCCGCTTGGGAGGTTCCCAAGCTAAGTCAATTCTGACCAATCTGGCTCAAGATCACGAACCCCAGGTTTCTCAGGCGGCGAAAGCAAGCCTGGTATCGTTATGAGTGTCTAGTGGAAGACTCGTCTACCAAAAGCTGGATGAGGATCACAGCAGATAGGTTCTATGATCGCACCAGGCTAAATGTTAAATGGACTGCTTTCAATCAGGAGGGTATGTGGCAGCAGTAGACACGGCTACAATCCGAGTTTTGATTGTCGATAATCATGAGTTGCTTAGAACTACCCTGGCAATAGATTTGAATCAATATGCTGGTTTAGAAGTAGTAGGTTTAGCAGCCAATGGTGAAGAAGCGATCGCTCAAACTGAAGCACTCTTACCCGATGTTATCTTGATGGACCTCCAAATGCCCGTTATGGACGGTTTTACTGCTTCTAAGCAGATTAAACGGGATTACCCCAAGATTTACATCATTGCTTACACCTCGCTAGATGACCCTCAAATTGAAGTGATTGCTCAAAGTGTACCTGTGGATCAGGTTTGTTATAAGGACACCAAAACCGAGGTTTTAGTACAGTTGATTCGTCAGGCGAGAGACTCCCAATGTTCCGAGAATCAAGGCTGAGGTGAACCGGATGAGCATTACGAATGTGATTCGGCTACTTGTAGAGGAAGCGCTTCACTACAAACAACTTACTCCCGCAATTGAAAATCAGATTAACTTTGAACTTACCCGGTTGGGGTATATCTCGGACATGGACTACGAAGCTTTAGAGTTGCTGATGTCTGAGATGGATGCTGGTAGGATACAGCTTGTGAGTAGCCGTTAAAGGCTGTTCAGGTTTCTGGTAGTCGTCCTAGCAAAACTTTACTCTTCAGGATTTTTCCGCTCAACTGCTGCGCGGAGGTTTCAACTTGTCAGCTCAGGAATCGTATTTGGGTAACCTTTGAGCGAGGTCTTGCTCCGAAAAGTTCCGTGTGGCAATTCTAGGCAGCTATTGACTTACTGAGTCTGAACTTTAATCATTCCCCGCTCGCAAAACCTTCCCCATTGTTGTGCCGTTCTATCGTCCTATAACGTTATGGCTGGTTCTCATCCTCGGCTTAGGTGGATGCCGTCGATTAGAGTTTCAGGTATCGCGACCTGTCCCACTGCCCCAAGATCCGAAAATTCAAGTTTATTTTAACCAGAATATATCTAGCATCTATGCCGAGCCTTACCGCGCTCAAACCCGCTCCGGTAATGACCTGGAGCAACTTGTTGTTGATAGTATTCAATCGGCACAATCTACCATTGATGTGGCTGTGCATGAGTTGCGTTTGCCGCGAATTGCCCAAGCGCTAGCTGAGCGGCGGCAGGCAGGGGTGCAGGTAAGGGTAATTCTCGAGAATACCTATAGCCGTCCTTGGAGCCCCTTAGCCTCTATAGGCGTTACTCGGCTTGATCCGCGTGGACAAAACCAATACAAAGAATATCGCCAACTGATTGATCGGAATGGCGATCGCAAAATTACCCAGGCAGAAATTAATCGAGGGGATGCGCTGACGATACTCCAAAACGCTGCAATACCCTGGATTAATGATACTGCGGATGGTTCAAAGGGAAGTGGTCTCATGCACCATAAGTTCGTAGTTGTAGATCGCCGGACAGTAATTGTCACCTCTGCCAACTTTACGCTGAGTGATATGCATGGAGATTTTAGCCCTGCTGCTAGCCGGGGTAATCCAAATGCCCTCCTCAAGCTGGAGAGCCCGGCGATCGCTGCAAGCTTTATCCAAGAATTTGGCTTGATGTGGGGAGATGGACCAGGAAAGAAGCCTGATAGCCGGTTTGGTCTCGCTAAACCCTTTCGCCCTAGGCAAACGTTTAAATTGGAAAAGACTACGGTTACCGTGCAGTTTTCCCCAACTTCCCAAGCAATTGCTTGGGAACAAAGTGCCAACGGTCTGATTGGTCGAACCCTGAGCCAAGCTAAGACTACGATCGATCTAGCCCTATTTGTATTCTCAGAACAACCCTTATCTTATAGATTAGACGCTCAACACCGACGAGGTGTTGAAATTCGAGCTTTGATTGAGCCAGACTATGCCTACAAGAGTTACAGCGAAGGCCTAGATATGCTGGGGGTAGCTTTAGCTCAATCGGACAAGGTGGGTGACCCCGGTTATTGCCGGTTTGAGGCTGGCAATAGACCCTGGCAGCAACCGATCAAAACTGTGGGGATACCCCGGCTTCCTAAGGGCGATCGCCTGCATCATAAGTTCGGTGTTGTAGACCGCCGAAGCGTGATTGTTGGCTCCCACAACTGGTCCCAGGCAGCAGACCAAAATAACGACGAAAATCTTTTGGTGATCGATAGCCCAACTGTAGCTGCCCACTTCAACCGCGAATTTGAACAACTCTACGACAAAGCTGAATTAGGGCTGCCAAAGTTTATCCACCGCCAGGTTCAGGCTCAGCAAAGCCAGTGTCAAGCAGCGTCCGCAATCCTTCCGCTAGGACAGTCCACAGGTTCACCTTCTGCCACAACCTTCTCCACTGCAGTTAATCAAAGTCCAACAACTGGACGAGTCAACCTTAATAGCGCCAGTCAAGCGGAATTGGAGAGCTTACCGGGAGTTGGTCCCAAACTGGCAGAGCGAATCATTCAAGCCCGTCAACGTAAACCTTTTACGTCTTTATCCGACTTGGATCAAGTGGTGGGGGTTGGGCCTCACGTTCTAGAGCAGTTACAGAACCAAGTTATGTGGTAGCTCGCTTAGAAGAACCTATAGAAGAAATTAGTCTTCTATGGAGGCTGGTTTTGCTTGTTATCCTGAAACAAGTTGCCCTGTGGCTGCCCTAACATGACACATTCCGAGCAGATTTGTATTTTGGGTGGAGGCTTTGGTGGTCTCTACACAGCCTTAAGACTCAGCCAGCTACCGTGGCCTCGATCAGAAAAACCCAACATTGCTTTGGTTGACCAGAGCGATCGCTTTTTGTTTTCGCCCTTTCTCTACGAATTAATGACTGGGGAGTTACAGACTTGGGAGATTGCGCCGCCTTTTGAAGAGATTCTGGCGAATACGGGTGTGCGCTTTATCCAATCCGCAGTCAGCAGTATTGACCCGGAACAGCGGCAGGTGCAGTTACAAGATAGCTCAGAGCTAAGCTATGACCATCTTGTCCTAGCTTTGGGTGGGGAAACGCCTGTGGATCGAGTGCCGGGAGCTGCTGAACATGCTTTAACCTTTCGCTCCATCAGCGATGCCTACCGCTTAGAAGAACGCTTGCGAGTCTTGGAAGAATCGGGCGCTGACAAAATCCGGATCGCGATCATCGGTGGTGGGTATTGTGGTGTAGAGTTAGCCTGCAAGTTGGCAGACCGCCTGCAAGAGCGAGGCCGGCTGCGGTTGATTGAACAAAGCGACCAGATTCTGCGCACTAGTCCGCCGTTCAACCAGGAGGCGGCTCGTCATGCTTTGGAAAAACGCGGCATTTGGATTGATTTGGAAACCACAACGGAATCGGTGAGTGCTGAGGGAATCGCGTTGCGGTACAAAGACCAGTTAGACTCGCTCCCCGTGGATGTGGTACTGTGGACTGCTGGGATTGGCGTCAGTGAGATCATTCAATCCCTACCGTTTAAGCACAATCCCCGTGGTCAAATCATCACAACTGCTACTCTGCAAGTGGTTGATCATCCAGAAGTTTTTGGTCTTGGTGACCTAGCGGATTGTCGCGATGCGGAGGGCAAGCAGGTTCCTAATACAGCGCAGGCAGCTTTTCAACAAGCGGATTATGCAGCCTGGAATGTCTGGGCCGCTTCAACAGGACGACCATTGCTACCTTTTCGCTATGTCCATCTAGGAGAACTGCTGACGCTAGGCACCGATGCCGCTGCTTTTTCCGGCTTTGGGCTGAAGCTAGATGGACCCGTAGCTTATACCTTGCGTCGCCTAGCTTACTTGTACCGGCTGCCAACGTTAGAGCATCAACTTAAGGTGGGTTTGAACTGGATTGTGCAGCCTCTGATCGCAAGGATATCTAGCTAACCATCTGCTCTGCTGGAGTGTTGAGCTGCTGCGCTCTTTATACTGCCAAGTTAGAACAAGAGCTGGATATCCTACTCAAAATCGTTATGACTATGATATAGTCAAGTAAAATTGTAAGGGTTTGTAAAGAGCCAGATTCGCAAGCCAGGTGTTTGCAGCCTGAGTAGCTTTATCCAAGATGCTTTGAAGCGAATTACTAGCAGACCTATACCTGTAAGGAGTAATATTTTCATGACTTACCAGTTGGAAACAGGATGCCTCCGGGTTGGCCAAGCTGCCCCTGATTTCACTGCCACTGCTGTCTATGATCAAGAGTTTCAGACCGTTAAGTTGTCTGATTATCGGGGCAAATATGTGGTCTTATTTTTCTATCCTTTAGACTTCACCTTTGTTTGCCCAACTGAAATTACAGCATTTAGCGATCGCTATCAAGATTTCAAAAGCAAAGATACAGAAGTTCTAGGGGTTTCAGTTGACAGTGAGTTTTCCCACTTAGCCTGGATTCAGACTGATCGTAAGTCTGGCGGGATTGGTGACCTCAACTATCCCTTAGTTTCTGACATCAAGAAAGAGATCAGTGCTGCTTACAATGTGCTTGATCCAGAGGCAGGCGTTGCCTTGCGCGGTCTATTTATCATTGACAAAGACGGTGTTATTCAGCATGCAACGGTTAACAATTTAGCCTTTGGCCGTAGTGTCGACGAAACGCTGCGGACGCTGCAAGCAATTCAACATGTCCAGGCAAATCCTGACGAAGTTTGCCCGGCTGGCTGGCAGCCCGGTGACCAAACCATGGTACCTGATCCAGTCAAGTCAAAGGTTTACTTTGCCGCAGTGTAACTCTTCTGCATAACTTCAGCTGCGATCGCAGTAGGCAACAGACCCCAGCATTCCAGCAATCATTAAGGATGTTGGGGTTTTATGTGATGTTGTGCTTAGCAGCTTGCTACCCAAGGGTATAGCTTTAATTGCTTAGACCAACCTGATGTTGTCTTAGCGACGCATCAGGTTAGCTTTCGTTTTGGTAGAAGCTCAGATTAATCTGCCAAGTTACTGCTACAAGCTATCTTAATATCTGTTGAACAGAGGGGGAATCGGCTAGTTTTGTGCCGCTAGTCGTCGCTTCTAACGGAAGTAGTAGTGTAAAGGTAGAGCCAACGCCGACTTGCGAAACCAGTGTAACTTTTCCTTGCAGCAGGTGAGTTAGCTGAGAAGCAATTGCTAAGCCCAAGCCAGTGCCATCCCCTGGTTGACGCAAACTGTTGCTCACAATTCTGGCATAGGGCTCAAAGATCCGGACCTGGTCCTCTGGTGCAATTCCAACGCCGGTATCGGTGACAGACAAAGACCACTGATCACCAGGTAATTGCAGGCACTCTAAGCGTATCGATCCGGCTTCTGTATAGTAGACGGCATTGCTGAGGAAATTAGTCAGAATTTGCTGCAAGCGAAAGGGGTCTGTGCGAACTTGAGAGGGAGCGAGATCGCAATCAACTTCGAGCTGCAAGCCCTTAGCATGGGCTAGGGGTGAGATCGTCTCTATTGCATTATTGATCACAGAACGGACATCAATAGATACGAGCTGGAGCTCCATACGACCAGCTTTGTAGCGGGAAAGTTCGAGGGAGTCATTGACCAACTGTAGCAATTGACGACCATTGCGCAAAACTCGCTCAAGGTTGTTAATTCTATTTTCGATGTCGGAGGAACCTTCCTGCGGTTTGACAGCACGTTGTTGCTGACGCAGGAGCAGTTCCGAATAACCAATAATTGAGTTCAGCGGTGTCTTCAACTCATGGGCTAGATGTGAAATATTATCCTGACTAGCATGAAGTAGGCGTGTCAGTTCTTGGTTGGTAAGTGATAGCTGCCCCTGAAGCTGCTCAAGCTCCGTCATCCGTTCCTGAACATAACTTTGAAAACATTGAGAAATTGCTTGATCGAGGACAGCATTAATAATATCAAAGGCTCGTAGAATCTCCTGAGGAGAACCCTGAAGCAGATCAGGTTCTAAAGCTGAAAAGATGGCCCGCCGCAACAGACAGTACTCCCAGGCAATCTCAGCAGAGTTATATCCCTGTCTAGCCCGGAAAACGCCATGCTCCAAGCTTGCCTCGACAATTGTCGTGAAATCGTCATCTTCAGGAGAGATCGACAGCAACGTACCCATGGCACCCAGCACTTTAGGGATTGCATCACGCAGAGCTGTTTGAGACAAGTCTAAAGCACTTGCAATCTGGCGGCCTTGATGCACTTGTTCAATCCAACGCTCAATGATCGTGTCAGTTTTTTCAGTAAGTGCTTTGCTAAAGTCGAGCATAGCTACTGCCCAAAATCCAAATCATATAACAATCGTTTAATGCAGCTAGTTTACCTAGAACAAACTTCATCCTCGCTTTGAATCGTGAAAAAGTAAAAGTATCCTCGTTCTGATTATCCTATTTATTGACCTGCCAAGGCGTTCATCTAGTCCGAAAAATCGCGACGGCTATTGACAGACGGTCCTTTCGTCGTGAGCCTCTACGATTACTGCTTATCCAAATTGCTGTGATCACCACCTGGACGCTGGAAATTTTGGTTGCCAGTGTAATCGCTTTACCTGACCTAGATTTCGGGGACATTGTTGGCTTGCTGGGTTTGGGGTCTGTTGCATTGGCCTCCCGCTTCAAGGCATCTTCAAAAACTTCCTGGCGGGTGTTTTGTGATTAGTGCGCGAGCCCTTCCGGTTACACGATCAAATTATTGTCAACGAGTTTGAGGGCACGGTAGAAGCGATCAATATTTAGGCGACGATTCTGCGCACCTACCAGGGTGGGCGGGTGCTGATCCCAAATGCCATCGTATTTACAAGTGCGGTTCAGGTATTAATGCCCCACCGCCGGACTGATCTAGCGGTAGGTGTGGATTACAATGCTTCATTACCAGAGGCGATCGCTTTGTTACTCCAAACCCTGCTAACTATGGGCGGTATTTTTGAAAAACTAGCACTAGAAATTGATGTGGTGAGCTTCAGTGAAAGCAGTATCGACCTGATGGTGCGCTACTAGACACCACCTCAAAAGAAAGATGTTCGCACAATTCAAACTGCGGTGATGATTGCGATCAAACAAGCCTTTGATCAGGCAGGCATTACAAATTTCTACCCAGTTCGGACCTTTTATTCGATCAACAGCGGTTTGATGACCATTTTCCTACCTCAACCAGCAAAAACTCGAGTTAAGGCTTGGCTGCTCAGGGAGTTGAACTCAAAGGACCAGCCATCAAAGCGCCCTGAATAGCTTCAGCCAAAGGTTGCACCAGCGGCCAAGCTTGGTTAACTTCCCCCAACGGTTGAATCGGCACCTGCAGGCTCACAGCCACCCAGGGAATACGACGTGCCACCTTGGAGTGGAAGTTGCTGCGCCAGCGAGTGAGTTGGTCACTCCAGAACCAATGACTAGGGGCAGGGTGCCCCCCCTGAGGCCAGGCATACCATTGCAGCACAGCATAAGTTTGTTGCTGGGTCCAGCCCCGAAAAAAGCGGGCCGTTACCTTGGCAGCCTGGGGTTTATTTGCCGGCAAAGAACCTGAAGGGAAAAATTGAGTTGTGAACTGGCGATATCCCTCGGAGTCAACATACCACTGCTCAAAGCCATTCACATCTGTCCACTCTACCTGTGGCTGCTCCGTCTGGTTCTGTTGAGGTAGTAGCAATAGAATCGCGCTTACCGGAGAAGCTGTCACGGTAGCAGTCTCTTGCTGCACTACCTGGGCTAGCCATTTGCGCCCCCCCACTTTCACTGTCTGTGCCTGCAGCGATCGCCAGCCAGGTAGGCTCACTCCGGTTTTCCCCAAACTCTGCAGTTGATTAAGGGTAGCAATCTGGGGTGGCTTGGTCCAAGGCCACTGCCAGGTGATATAACTAGGCACCGCTGCTCCTCCAACCAAAACGAGCAAACAGAGCAGGATAATTGTCTTGGACAGTTGCTTGTGGCGTAGTAACTTCAGCCGAGACATACTCGTTAAGAATAGTTTTGAGGATTCTGACTAGAGCTGAGTTGGCGACTACGACCGAGCAAGCGCTCAATCTGATTGAGTAGCGGCAGAAGTAAACCCAACATGGCGGCAGAATATAAGTCGCCGCCCCAGCCTTCATGAAGCCAATCGAAGGCTCCCTGTTGCCCCTTGCTATAGAAAAAAGTCAGCAGGGTATTGCGGAGAATATTAGCGCACAAACTAATCACCACAGCACCTAGTAACAGGCACAAGGTTTTAGTGCGTGTCCAAGCTCCGCTCCAGTACAAGAGCATTAATCCTACATAGAGAGTTGTAAACAACAGCTTCAGACCCGCACAATAAGGGGCAATTTCTACTACCCGGCCATCGACTAGCAGGTAAATTTGTTGCACCGTCACGTTCATCCCCAACTGCAACAGAATAAAGCCGGCTGTTGTAGCAATAAAACTCTGCAGTGGCAGTGTGTAAGGGGCAATTAGGTAAGGCATGGCTGTTGGTGTTGCCAGCAATACTAAGAGCAAGGGAAAGCCTTGAGCTCTCAAGCCAGGTCTTCCCTTCAGCGCCAGGCAAATTCCTGTTAGCACAACGGGTAAAGAGAGGTTAATCAAGTCTGGCAAGCTACTGAGGTAAAACAAGCAGCCTACTAGCAGTAAGAAAATACCCCCTGTAGTTCCGGAGTGATTCCAGCCTGTATCTGGTAGCCGGTGCCAGCGGTGACGATGCTTCCAGCTAATCCAGCCAGCCAAGGGAAAACCAATAATTCCGTGGCTGAAGTAGTCGTGTTCCACCCCGAGACTATGCTGAAGCCAGCCCCCGTACCAATGCCACAGGAGTGGCACATACAGCAGCAGCAATAGACCAATGACTAATGACTCAAACAGGCGACGTTGCTTGCCCAAAGATGGATAGCTGAGGTGCATAGCTTTACACTGCTACCGAGACAGAATGAGGCAGTAGCTGTTTGAGCACGGCCACCACTTGGTTAACTTGTACTGAGCTGAGGCCTGGATACATGGGCAAAGATAAGACCTGTTGAGCTAGAGTTTCGGCGTGGGGGAAGTCGCCCTCTGCATATCTTAAATCAGCGAAAGCTGGTTGTAGATGGCAGGGAATCGGGTAATGGATGCCACTGCCAATTCCGGCAGCAGCCAAACCTTCAAGGATGGCATTTCGGCTAACAGAGTCCTGGGTAGCCTTGAGCACATACAGGTGGTACACATGCCCTCTACCACTGTCATTTTGAATGGGCGTAACACCTGCTAAAGGCGCCAGCAGCTGGTCATACTGCTGGGCAATGGTGTAGCGGTTATAATTCCACTTCCACAGGTAGGGCAATTTTACATTCAAGACAGCCGCTTGCAGGGTATCCAAGCGACTATTAGTGCCGGGCTCCGTGTGAAAGTACTTGCGTGAGGCGCCGTAATTACGTAATGACTTCACGGTTTGAGCAATTCGTGGGTTGCGGGTCACCACCATCCCTCCATCGCCTAGTGCCCCTAAGTTCTTGCTGGGGTAGAAGCTAAAAGCCGCTGCTTCTCCTACGGAGCCAGCTCGGTAGCCTTCACGCTCAGCCAGATGCGCTTGGGCTGCATCTTCAAAAATTAATAGGTTGTACTGTTGGGCTAGATGTAGCAACTGGGAAGGGGAAACCATCTGGCCATAAAGATGGACTGGAATCACAGCCCGGCTGCGAGAGGTGATGACAGCCTCTACGGCGCTCAAGTCAATCAAGGCAGTGTGGGGGTCACAATCAACTAAAACTGGCGTTGCCCCAGCGCGGAGCACGCCGATTAAGGTGGCGACAAACGTGTTTGCAGGCAAGATAACTTCATCCCCAGCACCAATGCCACAGGCTTGTAATCCTAAGGCGATCGCATCGGTGCCACAGCCAACCCCAACACCATAGGCTGCTCCACAAGCCGTGGCAAAAGCTCCTTCAAACTCTGCGACTGCTTGACCAAGAACGTAGTCTCCCTGCTGCATCACGATTCTGATTGCCTGCTCTAGGGCTGCTTGAATCGGTTGATGTTGCAATCCTAGGTCTACAAATGGAACCATCTCATTCATGGATTAATAATGGCGCTTGCCACTGGTAAACAGGTGAGGGCCGGCTGACAACTAAGAATAGGTGGGTGGTAAGTGAGCAGTACGTTGGCACAAAGAAAGAAGTTTTGCCGGAAAACTGGAATTCACGTTATCCAGGCAGACCGTGATCTACGCGGTCGATTTCGTAAGCTTAAGAGCAGCAGCTAGGTAAGTAGTTTTTTTAGAAGCACTGCATACTTGGTGTACCGTCGATCAATAGAGGTTGCAACTCTTTACAGTACCCTATGCTGAAGTGCCGTCCACAGGCCTTCTCATCGGTTTTCAATCACTTCTATCTTAAAAATGTATTTTCTAAATGAAGATTTTGACTCTGGCCTGCACTTCCAATGACTCATGATCAACAAACAGGCATTGCTGTATTCGGTGTTGGCCGTTGGGGTGTTCACCTGTTGCGAAACTTCTTGGAACAGCCCCAAGCGCGAGTATTAGCAGTCATTGATCCTGATCGCAGTCGTTTGGCCGCAGTGGCCGAGCAGTTTTCTCTAGATGAGCGGGTGATTCTGGCAGCAGATTGGTCGGCAGTCCCTCCCTACCCGCAAGTGGAAGCAGTGGCGATCGCTACCCCAGCGATGACCCACTATTCCCTGATCACTACCGCCTTAAAGCGGGGTTACCATGTGTTAGCGGAAAAGCCATTAACCTTGATGGTGACTGAAGCTCTTGAGCTATGCCGCTTAGCGCAGCAGCAACAACGGCAACTTGTGGTTGACCACACCTACTTGTTTCACCCGGCAGTGGCCCGGGGCAGAGAGGTTATTCAAGGAGCACTGCTGGGAGACTTGCGCTACGGCTATGCTACTCGGACTCACTTAGGGCCCGTACGTCAGGATGTCGATGTTCTCTGGGACTTAGCTATTCATGACATCGCCGTTTTTAACACCTGGCTCGGCCAAACGCCCTATCAAGTTCAGGCCAAAGGCACTGTCTGGCTGCAACCACAATCTAGTTCTCTGCAGCCAGGTAGAGGCGTAGCTGATTTGGTCTGGGCGACGCTTCACTACCCGAATGGCTTTCACGGGCTGATTCAGCTGTGCTGGCTCAATCCGGACAAACAGCGGCGAATTGGCGTTGTTGGCAACCAGGGCACCTTAGTCTTTGACGAACTCTCAGCAGCATCCCTGACCGTACACAGAGGTAAATTAGAGCAGAGGGACAACCAGTTCCGGCCAGTCAATCAGCACCAAGAAGTCCTCAGCCTAGAACCCCAAGAACCACTACAGCAGGTCTGCCAGCACTTTCTGGCCTGTGTTCGGCAAAACATTGCCTCCCAGGTTTCTTCTGGCTGGGTTGGGGCTGAGTTAGTCCAAATTCTTAGTGCCTTGGCCCAGTCCCTGCAGGCAGAAGGGCAGCCCGTGAGGATTTCTCCGGTTGTTAGCTTAGCCCAGGCTCTCGCTCAATCTTCTAGCCCTGGCGTCTCGTAAAAATGATGGTAAATTCTGAAATAGCCGCCCGTCCCATCAACTTCTCAACCTGCAAATTGCATTAACTTAAAAAAATTATCCGCATTTAACCCTATCCTCACAGCTCTAAGCTGGGCATTTTGAAGCGGGTTGCCTCTCTATCTGGTGATTTGATCTGCCTTCAGCAGTTTTCGCGCAAGGCAAGAATTTCGATGTCAATCTTCAGCCAGACTAAGGGTTTGATCTGCTCCCTTGTGATCTCAAAACGCTCTGATGCTGACACTTGGCGGTGGGGAACTCAAATAGAGATAGTAAGCTAAGCCTCCAAGAATCTGATACTTTATCTACCACTCAAGCTGATGAAAGCGACTAGTAACCAACTCCCACCTTTTGCTTCTCGAATACTCAGGCTTTTCGGGATCGTTGTGATTGTGTCTTCTTTGATTGATTACCTAGTACTACTGATACCGTTCAACATTTTAGAGAGACAGTGGCAAATCAGTGTCACTAATCAATTGGTAGACCGAGGAATTATCCCGTTGGTCGGTTTTGCCTTTCTGTTCACCGGCTTTTGGATTGATCGAGTTTCCGGAGCCGTATTTGAGAAGCCGAAAGTTTGGCAGCTTGCCAGGCTTTTTGCTCTAGGGCTTTCCAGCTTATTGGGCTTGCTCTTTTTGCTGCTTGTGCCCTTACATCTCAATAACACTCGGCTGGCTAGTAGCCAGGCGCTTAGGCAGATTAATCAAGAGTCAGCCCAAGCAGAAACCCAAATTGACAACCGAGTTGCCACTGAAATTGGCCGAGAGCGCAGCCGGATCGATAGTTTGCTTAGCGATCGCCAACGACTGGATACCGCGATCAAGAGTGGTCAAGTGCCAGAAGAACAAGCAACTTTATTACAGCGATTTCAGAGTCAGCCGAGTGCGATTGGCAGCTACTTGCAGCAGCAATCTAAAGCCCTCAAACCCCGACTCCAGACTTCCATTCGCGCTCGCAAGCTACAACTGGAGCAGCAAACAAAAACGAATGCGATCAAGAACGCTGTGCGGATTGGGCTTAGTAGTTTACTGCTGGCGATCGCCTACATCTTCTTTGGTTGGACTGGTTTAAGAGAGACATTGCTTTAGTACCAGCCATCCTCCGCATCGGGAACCCGGCAGTCATGCAACCAGCTCAACAGCTGAGATGTTGCGGCGTTTTCACTTGCATAACGTCCAAAATAGACAAGAACCGTGCTTGTACAGTTATATTCAGTGGCTTGTCAGTGTTGTACCGTCGTTCAAACCGCTGTAATTTAGGTAGTTGAGTAAAGGTGCCCAGTGACAAAGCCGGATGTTTTTAATCCTGATCGGGTAAATACTGCTGTTAGGAAGTAGCGATGAGCTTGGTTAATCATGCCTGAAGATATTCCTGAAGCGCTGCGGCGGCCAACAAAAAAAACGCGTCAGCCTGGCTTCCAACCTACTCTCTTAGGGTGGGGGACCCTAGGGATTACACTTGTCGCCTTAGGGTTTGGATTAAGCTGGCGATCGCGCCCTCAGATTCAGCAGCCAAATCCTGTTCCCACCCCAGTCACCGCTGCCAGCCCAAAAGCGCCTGCAACTCTTTTAGGGCACTTACCCTACACCGAAGCACCTGCCAACAAACTGCAGCCGATTGCTAGGTATGACAACATCCGGCTGCGGGTAGGCGCAGCGCAACAGTTTCAAGCGATGGTCGCAGCCGCCCAAGCCGAGGGCATCAACTTGGTGCCGATCTCCGGTTTTCGTTCCATTGCCGACCAAAAGTACCTATTTTTCGACGTGAAAGCAGAGCGAGGCCAGGTCGCCACCCAGCGCGCTCAAACTAGTGCACCGCCGGGGCACAGTGAACACCATACTGGATATGCCGTGGACATTGGCGATGGCACTCAGCCAGAAACTCACTTGCAGTCAAATTTTGATACAACACCTGCTTTTAATTGGCTCCAGGCCAATGCGGCGCGGTTTAGTTTTGAGTTGTCTTTTCCTAAAAATAATCCTCAAGGCGTCAGCTATGAGCCTTGGCACTGGCGTTTTGTGGGCGATCAAGATAGTTTAGAAACATTCTACAAAGCTAAAAGTCTTAACAATAAGTAACTTAGGGCAGGGCTCTACTTTTGTGTCATGCGTTGACAACGGGGGCCTCCCGCCAACAATGTAGTGTGGCCAGGGGAGTGCTGCTCTACTTTCATCTACCAGCTCGGCCGAAATCCGGCTACTGATACTGCAAAATTCCTCCCCACCAGGGGTTAATTTGATCAATGAGCTTTATTCACTGCTGGGCACGTTGGCGATCGCGCTGATCGAAGAAATTAGCCTGCACCACCCGAGCAGAAACTAACTTGCTTAGAGTAATGCCTGCTTTTTTGTAGCGATAGCCCTCAGCAAAGATTGACGCAACACCCCGCGACGCGTACCAGAGCAATTCGGACGTGTCACTGGTTCCCACAGGCAGTTCTATTGCCGTCGAGTTGTAGTACTGCGGTTATTCCCGATGGCAATTAGTGAGTAGAAAGACAGTCAAGACTTTCGGGATTAAGTCATTGTGTCTGCCTTCTCAGCCGCCCTAGTTGTGTAACATCGCCTCTTTGAGGTCGGCTAGAGATTTGATCGAACGTCCAAAAGAAAAGAGCAGTATACAGTAAGGCCTTTCTTGGGTGCGGGACACAGTTCTAGAGGCAGGAACCCCTGATTCTATAAAAATCCGCAGCCCAACGGTTCCCAACGATTGGTTCGCGGTAGCGCTTCAGCAGTTCAAGCCTTTGATTGGTGAGGCTGACGGATAAGTGAACGACCTTTGGATCCGCTCTCCCTACTTACTACTTTTTTTTCGGACGACTTGTTCCAGCGCGTTGAGCGCCATGCGCCATGATTCCTTACTTCATTTTTGTACACTAACTAAAACTAGGCCCCAGGCTGTCTAACAGCGTCAACTGTATAGTGCCATTTGGCAGCATTCCGGCCTCAACAGCTACTAAGCCGGATTTTGTGCTCAAAACAGTAGATTTACCGCCAGATAGGCCGTTACAAGAAGCTGAAAGGGGATATAAGACCACCACAGAACCAGCCCAAATTTTCAGCACTATTTAGGCAGGCGCAAGACGAAGCTGACCAACGTGGTACGATCAACGGTTGGATCTTACATAGATCTGACTTTGCCATCCCTACTGCCACGACTACATTTTCGTAGCCTTTGGTTTTGCCTTCTCTCGGCTTTACCAAAGCAGCAACTTTAGGGGAGTCACTATTCATACTCACCATCAAGCTGGAAAATGCTGCTTTCTAAAATTCTCATTGCCAACCGAGGAGAAATTGCGCTACGAATTCTTCGGACCTGCGAAGAGATGGGGATTGCGACAGTAGCAATTCACTCAACCGTAGATCGTCACGCTCTGCATGTGCAACTGGCAGACGAAGCCGTGTGCATTGGGGAAGCTCCCAGTAGTAAAAGCTATCTCAATGTTCCTAATATTATTTCCGCCGCCCTAACGCGCAATGCTACTGCAATTCATCCCGGCTATGGCTTTTTGGCCGAGAATGCCCGGTTTGCTGAAATCTGTGCGGATCATCAAATTTGCTTTATTGGTCCTTCACCAGAAGCAATGCGGGCAATGGGCGATAAATCTACGGCTAAGACCACCATGCAGCGGGCAGGGGTTCCTACCGTGCCTGGTAGCCCAGGACTTGTGACTGATGAGCAAGCAGCGCTGGCGATCGCGCGTAAAATCGGCTACCCAGTCATGATTAAAGCGACGGCGGGTGGTGGTGGTCGGGGGATGCGTTTGGTGCAGGAGCCGAGTGAGCTGAGCAAACAGTTTCGTGCAGCTCAAGGTGAGGCAGAAGCTGCCTTTGGAGATGGTGGGGTTTACCTGGAAAAATTTATCGAGCGACCTCGGCATATTGAGTTTCAGATTCTTGCAGATAGCTACGGCAATGTGATTCATCTGGGAGAGCGCGACTGCTCGATTCAACGTCGTCATCAAAAGCTGCTAGAAGAAGCCCCCAGCCCTGCCCTCAGCCTGGAATTGCGCAGCAAAATGGGTACCGCAGCCGTGATGGCAGCCCAGTCAATTAACTATGTTGGGGCTGGCACTATTGAATTTCTGCTGGCACCTGGGGGTGAGTTCTACTTTATGGAGATGAACACTCGGATTCAAGTGGAACACCCAGTAACAGAAATGGTAACGGGGCTGGATTTGATTGCTGAGCAAATTCGAATTGCTCAAGGAGAAAAATTAAGCTTGACGCAAGCGGAGGTTAACCTCAAGGGTCATTCGATTGAGTGCCGGATCAATGCGGAAGACCCAGATCATAACTTTCGCCCTCACCCTGGCCGGATCAGTGGCTACTTACCACCAGGAGGGCCGGGGGTACGGATGGACTCCCACGTATACACTGATTACGAAACTCCTCCCTACTATGACTCCTTGATCGGTAAGCTGATTGTCTGGGGGCCCGATCGCCAAGGAGCGATCGCTCGCATGAAGAGAGCCTTGAGAGAATGCGCCATCACTGGCTTGCCAACAACGATTGGCTTTCATCAAAAAATCCTGGAAAACCCCGCCTTTCTCAAAGGAGAGGTCTACACTAACTTTGTTGAGCAAATGATGAAGCGCCAGTGATCGTGATTCTTTGAAAATTTTCCTGAAGATTGGTTTTCATGTTATGAGAGTGCTACTAGCCTAGTATTCTCCACAAGCGTTTTAGATGGCATTGAAGCTAGGCAATACTTCTCGGTTAAGGCTGAAGCTGATAGATTACAGGCAGTTCTACCCACTTTAGCCCCGACTACTCTATGCAACTGCGAGAATTCACCTTGATTACGCCCACCATTGAGGC
>CADCWO010000265.1 GCA_902806435.1 uncultured Synechococcales cyanobacterium
CATTTACCGCTCGGCTCCAGAGATAGGACCTCTAGGAGCGAGAATTTTGTCCAACGAACTGGGAGATATGAGCCAGTTTAACAACGAGCGGCAACTATTTAGCTACACGGGGTTGACCCCTTGCGAGCAGTCGAGTGGTGACAATATTCGAAGGGGCCACATCACACGACAGGGAAACAGCAGAGTTCGATGGGTTCTGTGCGAAGCCGCTTGGAGAGCAATCAGAACAGACACAAGCTTGAAAGAGTGCTTCGAGCGGCTCTATCCGAGGACGGGTAAGAAAAAGGCGATTGTCGCCATAGCTCGCAAGTTGATTGGTCACATCCGTTCAGCTTTGCGTCAGGGTAGTAGTCCGTCAAGAAGTAATTGAGGGATAAAGTCGCTTAAGTTTAATCCGCGCATCTACTGTAGTAAACTGCCAATCAACTGTGCTGTGATGCCGATTTCTTCGCTCCTCCCAAGCTGCCACCTCTTTTTCCAAAGTCGCCTTGTCTGGAATGCGTCTGTCAAGACATTGACGCGCTAATACACTCAACTCAATCTCTGCCATATTCAGCCAACTGCCATGTTTGGGAGTATAGTGAAACTCCAATTTGTCTAGAATGCGCTTAGCTTCAACTGGCTCAAAAGCTTTGTACAGTGAAGCTGGCACATGGGTATTTAGTTGGTCATGCACGAGTGTGATTTGGCGAGCGTCAGGATAGCGGACATCCACCAGATATTTCATCTGCTGCGCATAATCAATAGCAGTACGGCGGTCGGTGACCGCTAGATGTCGCCATCCGGCTAGTGGTTCATTAAACATGAACAGATTGCACACTCCATTGCGTTCATACTGGTAATCGTAGCGTTGTGGTTCTCCTGGTTCCATTGGTAGTGGCTCAATTGTTTCTGCTACAAGTTGCTTATTACTCTCATCAAAACAAACAACTGGGTTTTGTGGGTCGTAAGCGCGCGTGTACACATCTAGCACATCTTCCATGTGATACACGAATTCGGCGTCTTCTTCGGGGGGAATCACCCAAGACTGGTTTAACCACGGTTTGAGTTCGTTTTTTTGAGTGTCTGCCGCACCGTTTCATGGGAAACACTGACCTTTACCCGAAACAGTGGACAGGTAACTTAAGTTGCGCTCGAGACTTCTAGAGAGGCCCAATACGTCTGTTCAAATTGCACCGGGGATAAGTAGTCAATGGTCGAGTGTAGTCGCTGCCGGTTATAGAACACCTCGATCCACTCGGCAATGACGGTTCGGGCAATAGTTCGGGCAGAGAAGATTCTAGGATGAATCAACTCTGTTTTGAGGGTACCAAAAAAGCTTTCCGCAACAGCATTATCCCAACAATTGCCTCGACGGCTCATGCTGCAGGTGATCTGAGCCTGCTGCAGGACAGCCTGGTAGTCCCCACTGGCATACTGAGAGCCTCGGTCAGAATGGAACAGCAACCCGGCCTCAGCAGGTTTACGTTGCCCCAATGCCGCCGCTAGAGCGCCCAACACCACCTCGGTGCGCAGGTGCTCTGCCATGGACCACCCCACCACCCGTCTAGAAAACAGGTCAATAATCACCGCCAGATAAAGCCAGCCTTCGCTCGTCCAGATATAGGTCAGGTCTGCCACCCATACCCGGTCGGGTTCAGTCGTCGTAAAGTCCCGATTGAGGATATTCTCAGCAATCGGTAAGGGATGCTCAGAATCAGTGGTCACCCTAAATTTACGCCGAGACCGAGCACTGATGCCAAGCTGGGCCATCAAGCGCACCACCCGTTGACGACCCACCTGAAAGCCTTTAGCAACTAAAGATGCATGAATCCGGGGTGAGCCATAGGTTTGACGGCTTTCTTGATGAATCTGTTCAATCTGTTGAGACAAGATTTGATTCTCCTGGGTTCTGGGGGATGTTTTGCGTTGCAACCAGGCATAATACCCACTCCTGGAAAGATTAAGAACCTTACACATCAAAGCAATGGGAAAGTTAACCTTCTGTGCGTGGATTAGCTCATAGGGTCTGAGCTGTCCCTGGCAAAGAAGGTCGCAGCCTTCTTTAGGAAGTCTCTCTCCATTTGAACCCGTTTCAGGTCACGGCGTAAGGTGTTTAGTTCTTGGCATTCGACAGAGGTCAATGGCCCCTGAGGATTGTCTTGATGATCAATCTGGGCTTGCTTAACCCATTTGCGCAGAGCACTCTCGGTCAGTCCCATTTCTTTGGCAACTTGACTAACAGGTTTTCCGGATTGCCCAACAATCCGGACTGCCTCTGCCTTCTGCTCGTCTGTAAACGTCCTGCGTGGCTTTTGTGTCATGTGAACATTCTCTTTGGTTATCGACTCTTCGGGAATGTCCACTTTTTCGAGGTAAGGTCAGACTTCATGCTGAGTGCGAAGCGAGATGGGAAAGCGGCGGCCCGCTTTTTCCGCAAAGTGTTGGGAACGAAACACACTCAAACTCCCCAAGTGATGACGGTCGATAAAAATGCTGCGGTAGTTCTCTTTAGTAAAGGATAAAGGAAAATAGGTAGTTGCTGCTTTTCATCCTCGTCTATGTCAGCTATCCCTCGCTTCCTCCGTTGTCCCAACTGTGGTTCCGATGACATTATGAAAAATGGCACGACACGACGAGGCAAACAGAACTATAAGTGTCGTGATTGTGGTCGCCAGTTCGTGGAAGATCCCCAGTGGAAACGGCGGGAACCCGATCAGATAACGATGATTGACCGATTGCTGCTAGAGAAAATCCCGTTAGCAGGTATTGCCCGTGTTCTAAAGATGTCAGCATCCTGGTTACAGGAGTATGTCAATCGCTGCTATGAGACAGTGGCGCGCCAAGTAGAGGTGACACCCAAAGCCCAAGGACCATTAAGAGTACAAATGGATGAATTGTGGTCATTCGTCGATGAGAAGGGAAACAAGCAATGGGTTTGGCTGGCGCTCGATGTGGAGACACGAGAGATTGTGGGTTGCTTCATCGGCGATCGTTCGAGCGCCTCTGCAAGTTTGGCGTTATAGCAATCGCTGCCAGCGGTGTATCGGCAATGTGCTGTGATTTACACCGACCATTGGGAAGCCTACAAAGCAGTCCTACCGAGCAAGCGTCACTATGCAGTCGGCAAGGAAACAGGATTGACTAGTTACATCGAACGATGCAACAACACGTTACGACAACGAGTAGCACGCCTAGTACGGCAAACCTTATCGTTTTCCAAGAAGTTAGACAATCATATTAGTGCAATTAGGAATTTCATCCATTACCACAACAAATCGATTCGCTTGGAGCACTCAAGTGGCTGAAGAAGACTTTTCGACCGATTTGGAATAACACAACGTCTTACGATGCAATCGAGCCAGATAATGCCGCAGTCGGCAGTTCGCCCCTTCGACCCGTGTCATTGCTGTTTTACTGACTAAATGGTCTCCCGCCTCAATCACGCAAGGGTACACTTTATAACCAGCGGTGATGTACAGAAAACAGGCCCAACCCATCACAACCGGCCACAAAGGCTTCAAGGTTTCCCGTGAGTGGTCGCCCACTACGCATTTGAGGATACCGGGATATTTAGTGTTGACGACCGTCCACCACCAGATCTTGTTTTTTTGACCCACAAAGGTTTCTAACTCATCGAGTTGAGCGGTTTCTGGTATCTCGTAATTCTCATCGGGAATTGCTGCTGCCGCTGGACGCACCCAGTTGATCACACTGTTATGGTTGATACCCGTCACTCGTTCGCTCGCTCGAAAGCCCATGCCGTTGAGGGACATGGTGACACAGAGGGCTTTGACCTCTTGAGTGTAGCCCGGCTGAGGCTTGTCTCGAAACTGATGACGACAGTCTCGGCACAAGTAGCTTTGCTTACCCTTACGGTGTCCATTTTTGACAATTTTGTCGCTGGTGCAATGAGCACAATTCATCAAGCATTCCCGGCTCTAAATCATTTTCTATTATGCAACGCCCCTTTTTTTAGCTGTCACCGCCACTTCGCGCCGCACCTCTGCATACTTTTCATTCACGTACTGTTGGAGCCAAGTTTCCGAAACCTGGACTGCACGAGCAATGCCCACCAAGGAGAGCCGCTCTAACAACAAGCGGTCAATCAACGCTCGTGTGGCTGAGTCAATCACTTTCTTGTTCGGTTGTTCGACGAACTGTCGCCCACACTCCAAGCACTTAAAACGTTAGACTTGTCGGTAAATAGGGGAGAAGAGAGGGCAGTGAAGGGAGCATCTGATGCTAGACATTCAACGGGTGCTACACCAAGGCCGCTTACTGCGGGCACTCACTGGATTGAACCGGAAAGCGTTTGCTGAACTGCTGAGGACCTTTAGCCCTGTGTATGAGCAAAGTCGCTAGACGCAACCGCGTCAACGAGCAGTGGGTGGAGGACGCAAAGCCCGCTTACTCGGCACCCAAGAGAAGTTGTTTTTTATCCTCTTCTACTTCAAGTGCTACCCGACCTTTGACTTGGCTGGCATTAGCTTCGATCGGCATCGTTCTCAAGCCCATGACTGGATGCATCGTCTCCAACCGATTTTGGAGAAAACCTTGGGCAAGAAGATGGTGTTACCAGAGCGAAAACTGGATAGCATCGCAGCCTTTTTTGAGCGTTTTCCAGAAGTCAAGCGGGCCATGATTGACGGGACAGAGCGAGCGATTCAACGTTCGCAAGACCCTGAAGCCCAAAAAGCGAATTACTTAGGGAAGAAGAAACGACATACCCGTAAACATCTTGCTGCTGTCGATGAGAACAAACGAGTCCTGATTTTGAGCAAAGTCCGTGAAGGTAAGTTGCACGATAAACGCTGCCATGCTGAGGATGTTATTGCTGGTGCGATTCCTATGAGATTCCCATTGAAGTCGATTTAGGCTTTCTGGGCTTGCAAAACGAGTATGGCAACATTCATCTACCGCACCGGAAACCAAAAGGTGGTGAGCTGACTGCCTGACAGAAGTAGGTGCAAGCCAATAGCAGTGAGATTTATGGAGAAGGGTAGAGAGCCATGAGAAGCTGGAGTTACCACACAATAGCGATCTGCGATGACAAGCTCTACCCAACTGTATGGTCAATTATTTGGCTTCCTACGTCAATATTGCCGTGCTCAAGCTTTACGCCACCTCAAAGCGTTGGCATGGATGGTGAGCGCCTTAATCTGTAGCGGACACCTGAGTTTGCCTGCCTGGGAACCCTATGTGCCGAGTCGCGCGACTCAAGCGCTATTGTATGATTCACCTGTCCGTCGTCTGTTGTGGTCGTGCGGTGCCGTTGCTGTGGCGGGTCTTGGAGCATGGCAGTGCAACCGTTGCCTTTGAGCAGTATCAACCGTTGCTGCGCAAAGCGCGGTGGTGGTTGCGTCAGCATCAGGATGTGATGCTGTTAGCAGACCGAGGCTTTGCCAATCACCAGTTGATGGCGTGGTGACCAGCAAATCGGTGGCACTACTGCTTACGCTTACCCTGTGATGTCTTGCTGCACGGTGCCAGCAAGTACCCCAAGATGGTTAGCCGGTTCTATCCAGCGCTGGGAGAAGCTCGATTGTTCCGTCAGGTGCGCTTATGGACCGATGGAGCCTATCGGTGTAATTTAGTTTTAGCAACTGTCAAAGGAGCCAAGGAATCATGGGCAGTGGTCACGGATGAGTCGCCCTCGTTGCAAACCCTATGGCAATATGCGTTGCGGTTTCGAGTCGAAGAATTATTTCTCGATAGCAAGTCAGGAGCCTTTGAGTTACAAGATTCGCGTTTACGTGGTGAAGCAGCCTTGGAACGACTCTACCTGGTGGCAGCTTTGGCACTGCTTTATGCCACGACCCAAGGCCTGTCTGTACAAATCGCTGGTTTGCGGCAACAGGTTGACCCGCACTGGCGGCGTGGCATTAGCTACCTCAAGATGGGATTACGTTGGCTGCAAGGAGTTGTGCATAAAGGACGGCAACTCCTATCCCCCATTGCACTCCTTCCACAAGACCCACAACCCTGTTTTGCCTCGAAGCGGGCTGAACGAGATTTTTATGACCAGATTTGGTTTACACACATTCGTTCTCTAACCTGTAAGCCTTGACTGCCTTTGATTGAGATGTGTCAGGCAGTCAGGGTGGTGAGTTGAGTGCCGTACAGAAAGAGGAGAATCGAGCCTTGAGCCAATCGCGAGTGGTGTGTGAAAATGCCTTTGCTGGCGTTAAACGTTACAACGCCGTGAGTGTGGTTTATCGCAACCGCATTGCTCAATTTGATGACCATTTGATGCTGACAGCAGCAGGATTATGGAACTTCTATAGCTGTTGCCAGTCAATTTAGGACATAGACTTAGGGCAGTAGTC
>CADCWO010000266.1 GCA_902806435.1 uncultured Synechococcales cyanobacterium
GCAACGTGGCATGTATTCATGGCTGAATTGAGGAGGAAAGGTGGTACAACTTATACAAAGGGCGTTGCCGCACGTCGATTCATACGTTCCGATGGATTTTGGAAGACGTGAGAATTTCCTATACATGGTTGTTCCGGTGGTAAAGGCTCTACGGATATTTGATGGAACAGCCCCTGCTATGGGGCTTGCATGGAAGGTAATGTATGACTTAGAGGACCATGTCCGTAGGTTTATACAACCCCCATTTGGCTTGAGCCCCGACCTTGCTTCTATTGCCATGATTGCCTTCAAAGCACGGTGGAATTTGATGATCACAGACCTCCACTGGGCTGGTGCAATGTTGAATCCCCGATTGCGTGGATGGGCCCCTCTCCATGAAAATGAGTTGGCGAGGCCTATCTTAAATCGTGTTTTCCGAAGGCTAATCCCATCTAATGACACGTACATTGAGGTGCTTGATCAATACCAGGATTTTCTTGAAAATCGAGGACCATTTGCTGATTCGACTGACCCAAACATCCACAATGTGCCTCTCCACGAGTGGTGGGATGCAATGGGAGGTGGAGCTAAGGCCTTGCAAATCATTGCAAGACGCATACTTGGACAAGTGTGTTCCGCATCTGCCTGTGAGCGTAATTGGAGTATGTACTCCTACGTTCATAATAAAGTACGCAACCGCCTAAAGCATGAAAGGGCCGAGGACCTCGTCTACATCTATACAAATAGTAGGCTCCTAAGACATCGTAGAGGTCCAAGGCCTGCCCAATGGTACGGGTTGAATGCAATCCACTCTGACGACGAGTCCGATGGTGACGACCATCGTGATGCCGTTGGAGATGAAGGTGGTGATAATATTGTTGACGACATTAACATGGATGATGGCGATTTCAATCTCGATGATTTGGATATCGACGGCCCAGATTCTGATGGCGATGACTCGGACCATGGTATAGGTGGAAACATGGGCGTTTTCGACTTTGATGATGTTGAGTTGGCAGAGGAGCATGTGCCTCAATCTCCCCAACAAGATCCGAGCATCAATGGCCCATCGTTTGGACAACTTTGCTCAGGCCAAGGCCTTTGGGTTCAAGAAGATGTTCAAATTCCCTCAAATCACCGTGAAAATATTATACTGTCTACGCAAGCGCAGAGTGATTCATTGTCATTTGGTGTGGAAGGAGAAGGGGTCCATACTGAAGAACCAATTAGTATGTACCAACCAACTATTGATGTGCCAGGTGCCAGAAGTCATACGGTACCAGTTCTTGGCACAACCAATTCCTCCTCTATCAATCCGACCACAGGTATTCATATGATGCCAACTATACCCAATACAGAAAGCCTTCCAGATATTGGCATTCCAAATGAAGATGCAACCCCTCTCCAAATCCCACCTCCCATCGTATCCCACACTCGTCCATTAACACGGAGTGCTGTTAGTGCCAACAGAATAGGCACGAGAAGTGTTAGAGGGGTAGGTGCGACATTGGTTTCGCTTCAAAGTGCTCTTCCAAATGCTGGACGAGGCCGCACACGGCGACCACCTTATCGGTTGCCTACCACCTCAAATGCCAATAGTATCAATGATGTATCTCTCTCTACTCCTCCAAGGCCTTCCATATTACCAAGGGGTATAGCTTCGGTGCAAACAGATGCTATTGAGAGAGCCACAAGTCACAATGCACCAGTAATAATTGGTGTCCGTCGTGGAAGAGGACAAGCCGCAACAAATATCTATGGAGTTCCACTACCTACTAATATAGGTGATGTAGCTACTTCAAGCAGGGCAAACGGTATTGGACGAAGACGGACTACAAGGGGGGTCAAACGAGCCCGATATCAAGGACGACCCATACGATTTGTTGGGGAAGACTATGATCCAAGCGATGGAAGGCCAAATTTGGACGAGAACGGTTTATGTGATGTTGAAGGGTCTCGTCCGACTAGGAGATTAGTTGTCACACGGGATGAAAGACTCCGTCTGCGGGCCGTTACTCCTAGATCAGATGATGATGAAAGCACCGATGACTCGGACGAGGATCCACGGTGCTTAGAGGCTAATGATCCAACAGTTCGGCTTTAGGGAAATAATAGACCCGGTAGACTATATGGTTCTAAACTTCTATTGCTTGTCAATTATATCATCCTCTACAATAATTGAGTTCTTTCCATTCAAAATGCTGCGTATCAACTTGCAAACTATATATGCTATGCTATAATCCAATATGTTTGTTCATTTACTATTGAAAGTCATTACATCTTTATGTGATAATATGATGTATGATATCCATATTTATTTTTTGCGTACACTTTCCTACACCCAACACGTCACATTGAAAAATAACAAGTAGGAAACATAAAATAGAGGCTCACTATGTAGATAATACAATTCTACTAATATTTATTTATATTCAAAAATGTTGGGCTGATGGGGGAGCGGACGGTGTGTATAAAATGGGCTGGGGGGTACTTTTAACACCACTTTACTTCCCAATTCGGGCGCCCAGACACGCTGGCACTCGTTGTGAGTGCGAGCGCGCAGGTCGTCCGGGGGAGAGTGGGTCCATTTGTGGCCCAAACATCCCAAAAGTGGATGCATCCAGCCTTCTAACACGTGCTGTTTTGTGGTTTTTGTGGTATCTGAACTATTCGTATAGTTTTAAATTAAAAATTGCAGTTTTAGAAAAGTTTTATCTAGTCAGCACTATTATGAAGTGCTTGACTGGTTTATTGATGCAGCACTTTTGTAAAGTGCATTTGGTCATAGTTTAGTTTAGCATATACTTTCACAGTAAAAGACATTTCTAGAATATATTTTACAAATATTATGGCAAGTCCTAGTGGAAGTTCCGGGGGAAGGAGGAGGAGCTCTGGGAACGATGGAGGAGGCTCAGTTAAGAAACCAAGACGAGCAGCAAACTTAGAGTTGGAGATTTTCCAAAATCCAAATCTACTTGCTTACCCAGGCTGGGAGAATGAGCCGGAGCCGTGGACATGTGCGACTGCACAAATCTATGTCGGTTTTCCCCACATCGACCGACTGTGGCCGGAACGGTGCCATGAACAACATTGCAAGGCCAAAGGTGCTCGGTATAACAACATTGAGGACGTGGAGACAAAATGGAGGTTTCTTACTATTCTTCGGGCAATTTCAAATTTGGAGCGGTGGCCGAAGAATTCCATTCCACGTTGCATCTTATCTACAATGTATGCAGAGCACGTGCTTCGGAAGTCCGTCAATTGGTCAACTCTTCGCGGGAATGGAGGAAAATTTGGGAGTATCGGAGATTCGCTTGCAGTGAGGACCCCTGCTCACATTCCGTATTCTCCGGTTCCAGAGTGGTTCCGGGCCAACCCTGGACTATATGACGAGCCTGGACAACCATTGCCCATGGGTCGAGAACAATGGGCATCAAAATGGAGACGAAATGATGCTCGTGAGAATGATACTATGGACATGACAATTGAAGAAGCATTCGACACAATGGAAGTGGAGGCTCCAGTGGATACTGTTCAAACATCCAATAGAGATGTTGGACAAAGTTCCATTGTCGTGTCGCAAGACCCGGCACTTGGAGTATCATGTGGTGAACACGGAGGGCATTTTAGTCGCAACAACAATAGTGATGTTGCGATGGAATTGGAGCTTAATGACACAGTCCACAATGAAGTAACGGCCACAAACGATTCAACACGACCAACGACTGACGAATCGCTTCAAGTAATAGCTCAAATGCGCGATGAGCACTCTCAAAGTGTTAATGCATACAAAGCAAGAATCACACTATTGGAGGCTAGACTTGCTACGTTTGGAATCCACGAAGACGGTGGTTCTAGCAATGTTATGCTAACAGCGCCATCGGTAGGGGATTCTACGGCTGATGTTGGTGCTAATATGGCCGGTTTGATAGTAGAGAGGGATGCCGCATTGGAAAGAAGCAACGCGAGTGAATTGTATGCCTCGGAACTATTTGAAGCAAACCGGCTTCTACGTGACGAAGTTTATTCATTGAAGAATTTGCCATATGAAGCCGAAAACATGGAATTGCGTGCTAAAGTCAGTCAACTACAATATGATCTTGACGAGGCCAATATTCGAGCTGCAGTTCTGGAGATAGGGCGGGACAACACCGAGCAACTCCGCGAAGAAAATTGTAGATTGAAGCAATGTCTCACTGAGGCTTTGGATGAAAGAATTGCCATGAGACAAAGCACTATCATGGCCGTTGCTAGGGCGAGGCAATATGAATCGGAGTTTGAGAGCATCGTGTCAGAATGGAATACAAATGGTAGATTGCGGACCCTTTTGCTTACATCGTGGGCTTCGGAAGAGACGATGTTTCCATCAAGTTGGGGTATGGCGGAGCCATCACTATATCTAGCGGACAATATAAGTATAAATTGGAAGAAAATTGAGGATCCAGAACACCACTGGGACGTCGACGCACGACATGACTATCCGGCTAGAATGGCTGGAAAGCAACTATGGTCGAATCCGCATCCATCAGTCTCCAATTCGGATTCATGTCCCATCTGTACCAATCCATTTGGTCCAGAAGGATTTTACACTGTTGCAACATGTGGACATAAATTTCATCCACCATGTTTGATCAAGTGGATGATCTTGCATCGAACTTGCAGCCTTTGTCGGGCACCTTTTCACCCTCGACTTTACTTGCAATTTGGGTTGAAAGACTTTATGCCTTCGCATTGGGTTTACCGTCCATCGGATTTTCCGTTTGATCTTGCGGGGTTCAACGGTGAAAACATTGAGTGGAGTTGGAAGTACAACATGTCAAAGGTGCAACTTTGGGCCGAAAACCAAGACGGACCGTGGGTGAGGAGCATGTCGAAAGTCTTGTATGCGGCAAATGAATTATATCCAAACAAGCCTCCAGATTATCCATTGAAGTTGTTCTTCTACCAAACCCTTCAATGGCATTGGGATTCAAGTTCAAACGAATTGAAAAGAGGCATCAAGCCGCCATTCTTAAACTCTTCCGGCGAAATTGCCACCACTACTCTGGAACTTCGTCGTCAATATCGAGGCCTGGGAGACCTAGAGGCATCTACTGCAACTGATGATCTTGTGTTTGAAGAAAATTACCACCGAGCTCGGTTGATGTTGAATGCAATTGACGCTATACTCCACAAGGTTTCACCTGAGATGAAAACATGGCTGGAAGGAGGATCAAAGCCAAGTAGGCGGACAATTGTATCTCCATCGAGTCGGGTCTATCGAACACGTCGCACGGCTCGTGAAATTGCTCAAGCTGGAGGAGCATCGTCATCTAGTGCACCGTCAGCGGGCCAGCTAGAAGACCCCGTGGTGGAGATGGGAGTGGGACATATCATACAATGGAGCGATTCGGATCGAGATTCGGATTCAGACTAGGATTCTAAGACAATGTTTGTAAATTGAGCAAGCTTTTTTGGCTACTTTGTGTTGGCAAATTTTGTAAATGTTTAGGGGACTTTACTATCATTTGTAAACCTCTTGAATATTTTAGTAGTAATGACATGATGCATTAATATCATGTAAAAGACTATACATGAGTCATGTATATGTTAAAAAAATTGACATATTCATATATCATTTTTTTGGATTGTCTGAACCTCAAGAAGTCATAATAAACTTTAGGTTCTCCATTTGGATTAAGATGTTATGTAAAAAAAAGTTCAAAAAATATCATTTAAAGGGTGGACGAGGGGGAACCAAGGTGCAAAGAGGGAAAATGAACAAAAAAGTGTAGGGATTACTACTTCATTCTTCATGAGAATTGTACTACCAAAGAGCACTTTTAACCCGTAAAGTGTTGCGAGGCCTACATTGGGCTTTTTAGAGTTGGTGTTTTATATGTGGTGCAAAAATTTGACACCAAGTGAAGTCAAAGTCTGCTCATTCACTAAATGCCCTCAAAAAAAATTAGGATTTGCTTGAATTCAAACACTATAATCTTTCAATTCGTGTAGTCAAATCTTATAAAATTTGGCGAGTATGTTCATTATCAAGTCTTACATGAGATCCTACGGTCAATTCTAGAAATAGATGTTTTAGTTTCCTTCTTTATTAATTGCAGTAGAATCCAACACTTTCGAAGTGTTTTTGAGGTGAAACTCTCACGGTTTACAAATACCAAACAACCGTTCCCTCCCCATCAGTCCACGTTCCCTCCCAACCGCACCCGTTCCCTCCCCATCCGCCCCGGTCGCTCCTCGTCCGCCCCCGTTCCCTCCCCGTCCGCCCCTGTTCCCTCTCCGTCCGCCCCCGTTCCCTCCCCATCCGCCCCG
>CADCWO010000267.1 GCA_902806435.1 uncultured Synechococcales cyanobacterium
GACGGATAACGTCAACTCGATGGCGGGCAATTTGACTGGGCAGGTGCGCAACATTGCAGAAGTGACGACTGCTGTCGCCAATGGCGACCTGTCCAAGAAAATCACTGTGGATGTCAAAGGGGAGATCCTAGAGCTGAAGAACACCATCAACATCATGGTGGACCAGTTGAACTCCTTTGCGTCTGAGGTCACCCGGGTGGCAAAAGAAGTGGGTTCGGAAGGAAAACTAGGGGGTCAAGCGGAGGTCAGGGGTGTGGCTGGTACCTGGAAAGACCTGACCGAGAGCGTCAACTTCATGGCGGGTAGCCTCACGGCACAAGTGCGCAACATTGCAGAAGTGACGACCGCTGTCGCCAACGGGGACCTGTCCAAGAAGATCACTGTGGATGTCAAAGGGGAGATCCTGGAGCTGAAGAACACCATCAACGTCATGGTGGACCAGCTGAGTTCCTTTGCGTCTGAGGTCACTCGGGTGGCAAAAGAAGTGGGTTCGGAAGGCAAGTTAGGGGTGCAAGCCGATGTCAAAGGAGTGGCTGGCACCTGGAAAGACCTGACAGATAACGTCAACTCAATGGCGGGCAATCTAACGGCTCAGGTGCGTAACATTGCGGAAGTGACCAAAGCAGTGGCCAATGGCGACCTGTCCAAGAAGATCACCGTGACTGTCAAAGGGGAGATCCTCGACCTCAAAGACACGATCAACGTCATGGTGGACCAGCTGAGTTCCTTTGCGTCTGAGGTCACGCGCGTCGCCCGGGAAGTGGGCTCGGAAGGTAAGCTAGGAGGCCAAGCTGATGTCCGGGGTGTGGCGGGCACCTGGAAGGACTTGACCGATAGCGTTAACTCGATGGCCGGCAACTTGACTGCTCAGGTGCGAGGAATTGCCAAAGTGGTGACAGCAGTTGCTAATGGCGACCTGAAGCGCAAGCTGGCCCTGGGAGCGAAGGGGGAAATTGAAACCCTAGCCGACACGATCAACGAGATGATCGATACCTTGGCAACCTTTGCTGACCAAGTCACGACCGTAGCAAGGGAAGTGGGCATCGAAGGTAAGTTGGGAGGGCAAGCTAGGGTGCCGGGAGCGGCAGGTACCTGGCGAGATTTGACGGATAACGTGAATGAACTGGCAGCCAACTTAACCACTCAGGTGCGGGCAATTGCAGAAGTTGCGATTGCTGTGACCAAAGGAGACCTGACTCGCTCGATCGCAGTCCAGGCCCAGGGAGAAGTGGCCATCCTCAAAGACAACATCAACCAGATGATTGCCAACCTGCGGGAAACCACCCAGAAGAACACAGAGCAGGATTGGTTGAAGACCAACCTGGCCAAGTTCACCCGGATGCTCCAGGGTCAGCGGGACTTAGAAGCGGTTTCCAAGCTAATTTTGTCGGAACTGGCACCGCTGGTTTCCGCCCAGCATGGTGTTTTCTACTTAATGGATGGGGCCGCCTCTGAGCCAATGCTCAAGCTCCTCAGTACCTATGCCTACCGGGAGCGTAAGTCCTTAGCCAACCAGTTCCGCTTAGGAGAAGGTCTGGTCGGCCAGTGTGCCTTGGAAAAAGACCGAATCTTAATCACCGAGATGCCAGACAACTACATTAAGATCAGTTCTGGCTTAGGGGAAGCCTCGCCCCTCAATGCGGTTGTGCTACCCGTGCTGTTTGAAGGGCAAGTTACAGCGGTGATTGAACTTGCCTCTTTCCATCGCTTCAATGAAATTCACCTCAACTTTTTTGATCAGCTCACCGAAAGTATTGCGATTGTCCTCAACACCATTGCTGCCAGCATGCGGACTGAGGAGCTGCTTAAGCAATCGCAATCCCTGGCTGAGGAATTACAAACGCAGCAAAAAGAACTGACAGCAACGAACCAACGCTTAGAACAACAAGCTAGATCCCTCCAGGCTTCTGAGGAACTGCTCAAGAACCAGCAGGAAGAGTTACAGCAAACTAACGAGGAATTAGAAGAAAAGGCTCGTTTGCTATCTGTGCAAAATCAGGAAGTAGAGCGCAAGAACAGCGAGATTGACCAGGCCAGAATGTCAGTGGAAGAGAAAGCCGAACAACTAGCCTTAACTTCCAAATATAAATCGCAGTTTCTGGCTAATATGTCCCATGAGCTGCGCACCCCGCTCAATAGCTTGTTGATCTTGGCCCGGATGCTGAGCGATAACCCAGAGGGGAATCTCACCGCAAAGCAAGTCGAGTACACCCAGACCATTTACTCCGCCGGAGCTGACCTCCTAGGACTAATCAACGACATCCTCGATCTAGCCAAAATTGAGTCGGGAACGATGTCTGTTGAGGTTGACCAGCTACTCTTCACAGACTTACGCAGTGATCTAGAGCGCACCTTTCGACAAGTGGCCCAAGATAAAGGACTCGGCTTTATCCTCGATCTAGATCGGGTACTGCCACGGGCTATATACACTGATGCCAAGCGGTTGCAGCAAGTGCTGAAGAATTTGCTCTCGAATGCCTTTAAGTTTACGCAGCAGGGGCAAGTCAGCTTACGGATTGAGGTAGTTCGGCAGGGTTGGGATCCCAGCAAGGAGATGCTCAACCGAGCTGCTACCGTTATCGCCTTTAGAGTCAGCGATACCGGTATTGGCATTGCACCTGATAAACAGCAGGTTGTCTTTGAAGCTTTCCAGCAGGTCGATGGGACAACCAGCCGTAAATACGGCGGTACAGGCTTGGGCTTATCTATCAGCCGGGAAATTTCCCACCTCCTGGGCGGCGAAATTCAGCTTGTTAGCAGCCTAGGTCAAGGCAGCACGTTCACCCTCTATCTGCCCCAAACCTATCCATCGGTCACCGACGAGTTATCAAGCCATCCGCTTAGCACTGATGTCGATCGCCTCAGCCCTGCTAGGGAAAATTATTCTCAGGGCAATAGTAATCAGCTATTTGCCGCGCCTGAGCAGCCTGTATTCTCACTTCCCGGCGAGATCAATGACGATCGCGAAGCCATTACCCCCGGCGATCGCGTGCTACTGATTATTGAAGATGATCTTAAATTTGCGCAGATTCTTTTAGATCGCTCCCGTGCCGAAGGGTTTAAGGGGTTAGTTGCCTTACGCAGCGATCTGGGGCTAGCCATGGCCCGCGAATTTAAGCCTGATGCGATCATGCTAGATATCCGGTTACCAGTGATGGATGGCTGGACCGTTCTCGATCGCTTAAAGCACGATCCTATTACCCGTCACATCCCAGTCCATGTCCTCTCGGTTGAGGAAGGGCAGCAGCGAAGCCTCCACCAAGGGGCGATCGCCTACTTGAAAAAGCCAGTGGCTAGCGAGGCGTTAACCCAGGCCTTGGTGGACATCAAGGCGTTTATTGAGCGGCAGGTCAAACAGCTGTTGGTGGTAGAAGACGATGAGGTGCAACGACAAAGCATTGTGGAATTGATTGGCAGTGGGGATGTACAGACAACGACCGTCGCTAGCGGCAGCGCTGCCCTGGCTGCTTTAAAAGCCGGGCAGTTTGATTGTGTTGTGCTCGATCTGGGGCTGCCAGATATGAGTGGTCTTGAACTAATTGAGCAGATCAAGCAAGAGCCTAGCTTGTTAAAGCTGCCAATTATTGTTTATACCGGGCAAGACTTGACACCCCAAGCAGAAACCCAGTTGAAACGGCTGGCTGAAACGATCATCATCAAAGATGTGCGATCGCCGGAGCGGCTGCTGGACGAGACGACCTTGTTCCTACACCGGGTGCAGTCAAACCTGCCCCAACCACAGCGGCAAATGCTGGAACAGTTCCGCCAGACAGATTCGCTTTTAGCGGGCAAGAAGGTGTTAATTATCGATGATGATGTGCGCAACATCTTTGCTCTAACTAGCTTGCTAGAACGGCATCAGATGGAAGTCTTGTACGCGGAGAACGGCAGGGATGGAATTGCTGTTTTGCAAAGCACCTCTGGTATCGACGTTGTGTTTATGGATGTGATGATGCCGGAAATGGATGGCTATGAAACGATGCAGGCGATTCGTCAAATCGACCAATTCCGCTCACTGCCGATGATTGCTCTGACCGCGAAAGCGATGAAAGGCGATCGCGAGAAGTGTATTGCCGCCGGGGCATCCGATTACATCACAAAACCTGTTGATACGGAGCAACTACTCTCCCTATTGCGGGTTTGGCTGTACCAATAGTTTTGAGTGGCGCTAGCTCCCAAAGAGCCACTTTCTGAAATGTGCTGCTTCGGTAGAGAGTTTTGAATTGAAGTGATCACCTTCATGCCATCAACACTCAGAACGGGAGTAAAGGGATGACCATCACTGAGCTGGAGACAATTGAAATTCAGTTGCTATTGGAGGGGGTGTATCGTTACTCTGGGTTTGATTTCCGCAACTATGCCTCAAACTCGTTGCGACGCCGCATCTGGAATATTGTGCGATCGCAAGGATTAACCAGTATCTCTGGCCTGCAAGAGAAGGTGCTGCACGACTCCGCCTGCCTAGAACGATTCCTGCACGACCTCTGCGTCAACGTTTCCGGGATGTTCCGTGACCCCAGCTTTTTCCTGACCTTTAGAGATCAAGTTATCCCCCTGTTACGCACCTATCCCTTCATTCGGATCTGGCATGCCGGTTGTGCAACGGGTGAAGAAGTTTACTCGCTCGCCATCCTGTTGCAAGAAGCGGGACTATACCCTCGCTGCCGAATCTATGCCACGGATATCAATGAGCAGACGTTAAGACAAGCTAAGGCAGGAATTTTTCCCTTAGCACTAATGCAAGCGAGTACCCAGCAGTATCTTCAAGGAGGTGGACAGTGGTCTTTCTCTGAGTACTACACAGCAGCCTACGACAATGCCATTTTCTGCGCTTCCTTGAAGAAAAATATCGTTTTTGCCCAGCACAATTTAGCAACCGATAGCTGCTTCAATGAATTCAATGTCATCCTCTGCCGCAACGTTCTGATTTACTTCAATCCCCTCCTCCAGGCCCGGGTGCATCATCTTTTGTATGAAAGTCTTTGTAAATTTGGCATTTTAGGGCTGGGACGCCAGGAATCTCTCAAGCTCACCCTGCACGAGAAAGACTACAAGGATCTGGCAAGCCATGAGAAGCTGTATCAAAGAGTTAGCTAGTAATACCTGAACTTTAAATTCCTCAAGTGCTTCCCCTTTGGAGTTCACCTCTCACCCTGAGCTAAGTCATGCAACCTGAACCCGTTAACATTCTGCTGGTCGACGACCATCCCGAGAATCTACTGGCCTTAGAGGCGTTGCTCGAAGGACTGGGTCAAAATTTGGTAAGAGCCAATTCTGGGCCGGAAGCCTTGAGATGTCTTTTGAGCCAGGATTTTGCTGTGATCTTGCTAGATGTGCAAATGCCGGGGATAGACGGATTTGAAACCGCGAAACTGATTCGAGCCCGTCCGAGATCGCAGCTCACCCCGATTATTTTCCTCACCGCATTTAGTAAAACAGACACACTAGTCTCTAAAGGGTATTCTCTAGGAGCCGTAGATTACCTGATTAAGCCGCTTCAGCCGGAGATCTTGAGATCAAAGGTCACGGTGTTTGTGGAGCTGTTTAAGAAGACAGCGCAAGTAAAACAGCAGGCGGCAGAGTTGGCAGTGATCAACCAAGAAATTCAAACCTTGAACGCAGAACTAGAGCATAGGGTGAGGGAGCGCACGCTTAGCCTAGCTCAGGTTGCCGCCAACCTAGAGCAGCGCAACCGAGAGCTAGACCAGTTTGCCTATGTCACTTCCCACGATCTAAAAGCACCCTTACGAGCGATCGCCAACCTGTCAGAATGGATTGAAGAAGACTTAAACGACAAGCTGACGGAGGAAACACGGCATCAAATGAATCTCCTGCGGGGGCGAGTGCAACGGATGACCGCCTTAATCGATGGGTTACTGCAATACTCCCGCGTCGGGCGGCTGCCATCGGATGTGGAGTGGGTATCTATTGAAACTCTATTAGCAGAAATTATTGATTCCCTTGCTCCCCCGCCTCAGTTTACTGTCGAGATCGCTGCCGGGATGCCGACATTTCGAACAGAGCGCTTGGCCCTACAGCAGGTTTTTGCCAATCTGCTCGGTAATGCTTTTAAGCATCACCGCCGTGCCGATGGGCGGGTGAAAGTCTCTAGCCAGGACCAAGGTGACTCTTACGAGTTTACGGTTAGCGATGACGGGCCTGGCATTGAGCCGCAGTTCCACGAAAAGGTGTTTGGCATCTTTCAAACCTTAGAGGCAAGAGACAAAACAGAAAACACGGGCATTGGTCTATCACTGGTCAAGAAAATCGTTGAAGGCAAAGGAGGCAGCATCATTTTAGACTCTCAACCTGGACAGGGCGCGACTTTCCGCTTTACCTGGCCGAAGTTCACGCCGGAAGATCAAACCGAGAGCACCTAAGACCTAAGTAGCGTCAGTTCTGGTTAAGCAGACTGAGGCAAAGCCCACTCCAGATTGAGGGAGGGCTTCTTAGGCTGGCGACAATAAGCAATCAAGCCACAGACAAGATTGACTAAGAAGTTGACCGGGCTGCGATGCCGAGAGTGTTCAATTTGAGAGATGTTCTTCAGCTGGTCGAGGATGGACTCGATAATCGAACGCTTGCGAGCAAGCAACTTATCCGTTAGTCGCATCAATTGATTCTTCATGTTACGCCTAGGTTTGGCAAAGAACTCGATGCCCCAGGTTTCGAGTAATTGTTGGGCCAAGCGTTGGCAGACATAGCCGCGGTCAGCGAAGACTTTGCCAAATAGCGCCTGCAGCAGTTGAGGCACTGGTTTGCGGTCATCCGTGTTCCCCAGTCTCAAGGTTAAGTTGAGCAGTTCACCGTGTTCGTTGATGACTAGGTGGAGCTTGAAGCCGAAGAACCAATCCACTGAGGTTTTACCACGGGTTGCCAGCCCCTTGAACACTTGATGAGAAGCAATGCGGCGTAGGGCTACGCCCCGCCGAAGGCGTATATGGCAGACTTTCAAGCTCGTCGAGTCAATGAAGCTGATGCCTGTGCAGCGACCAAAGCAGTGTTTGAGATAAGCACACAATGGCAATAACGCTGAGGGCAGCCAACTGACAAAGTGTTGATAGCTAACGAGTTGGGGAAAAGCGCTGCGCCAGTAGACGTAGACATGTTCAGTGTAGTAGTGCTTAAACGTCCGGTAGTGCTGCTGGTGAAAGGCATACGCCTGCGGCGGAGCGAAGCTCTACAAAATCGTCATCACTTCGCTTAAGCAAAGCTGCCGTTGACGATCTCGTCGCTGTAACCCTTGGCTCAGGAGTTGCTGTCGCCACAGCGGTTCAAACGCTTGGCAGAAGTCATCGACGGCACAGAAGAGTTCTTCTAAGCTAGACATAGACGGGGTTGCTGAAGGGTTTAGTAATTTTCAGCCTACTTGACCCCGCCTTTTCTTATCCAGAACTGACGTTAAGTAGCGTCACTGATCGAGCCTATCCGTAGCCTGCTGCCACGCCAGAATCATTTGTTGTAGCTGTTCGCGGTTGATTTTCCCTTGGGGATTACGCGGCAATTCTGGGACTGAGATCCAGTATTTAGGTCGCTTAAACTTGCTCAAATGATCCTCTAGCGCCGCTTGCAATACTTCTAGAGATAGGGGCTCATCTGGAACGTAAACAGCGGTTACAACTTCTCCCCAGTCTTGATCGGGTACACCAATCACACAAACATCTTTCACCAGATTGGTTGCCCGGAGTATCGCTTCTACCTCTGCCGGAAAAACATTTTCTCCCCCTGTAATGATTTTGTTACTCTGGCGCCCCACAACCGTTAAATAACCCTGGGTATCCAAAAATCCCAGGTCATCCCCTAGCCACTGCCCTACCCAAAGGGTAGGCCCAAAAATGGCATAGTAACCCAGCGCCAAAGACTGGGAGCGGATGGTAATCGCACCTGTTTGATTGGCACCTAATATTTCACCGGTCGGACTGCAAATTGTCACCTGGGCATGGGGTAGAACCTGACCACAACTGCTATTACCAGCTAAGAAAGTTTCTGGCTTCAGCGTGACGATCTGGGAGGCAGTTTCCGTCATCCCGTAGGTAGGTGCTAACCGGATGCCGTGGGCTCTCGCTGCTGCCAGAAGTTGCGGCCAAGCCGGCGCTCCCCCTAACAGCACGGTTTGGCAGCGGTATAACCAAGCCGTAGCATTCGTCTCCAACAAACGCTGTAATTGGGTTGGTACTAGGGAGAGAAAAAAATCTACTGGATCAACATCCGAGCCGGCGGCAGCTTCCAATGCCTTAAACGACTGGAGCACCAACCGCCCCCCAGAGGTGAAAGAGCGCATAAACTGCATCAACCCACTGACGTGATAGAGGGGTAGTACACAAAAGGAGTTAACCTGCTCCACCCGAAAATACTGCCTAAATCCTTGTACCGATGCCATCAAAGTTGACCAGGTATGGATAGCAAAGCGGACCTCCCCCGACGAACCGCCTGTCGGAACCATAATCCATCCCGGCTGGGCAGGTAAGTCCTGAGCAGCTCCAGGTGCCAGGGGAAAGCGGCCCTCCCGCCAAATCAAGTCTGGCTGCACAGTAGCAAGCACCTGCTGCCATTCCCGCTCAACCCAATCTGGATTCCCCAGGAATACTGGGCAACGGGCAGCACAGGCCGCCATAAAACCCGCCAGAAACTGCACCGGATCTCGTTGTGACAGGAGGATTCTTGGTGGCAGTTCCTGTTTAACAAGCTGTGTTAACTGCTGGTATAGTTGCTCAGCTAGGTTCGTAAAGGCATCACTGTCACAACCAACCAACCAATCTTTGCCAGCCCGCTGTTTCAAGTAAATTAAAGGCTGTGCCATAGCTGCTCAAAAGTCGCTGGCTGCTCCAGTTGATCATTAAACCAGTGGTCGATACCAAACCCAACTGCCCGGTTTGGGCACAACTCAGCAGCTAGTTTAAGCCCGGCCTGCCGTCCAATTGCCGTCTCAAACACTGAGGAAAATACGGCATCTATCTTCTGAGCATGGCAAAACTGCCGCAGTTGAGAGGGGGAACCAGCGATCGCTGGTTTGATCACAAAAATGCTGCGCCAACCGCGCTGGTAACAATCCTCCAATTGCAAGAGCGTTGCCACCGATTCATCTAAGGCCAAGGGTGTGGAATATTGGGTACTTAACTGGCGCATCGCATCAAACTCAGCCGGAGAGAGGGGTTGCTCTAAAAACTCAATCCCAAGCTCACATTGATCACAGACCTGAAGCCACTCACAAGCTTCCGGATAGCTTAGCCCTCCATTCGCATCCAAGCGCAGCTTTGCGACGGTAGGTATCGCCTGGATCAAACGTTTAAAGACGAGAATTTCATCTTGAAGTGGAGCAACACCAAGTTTCCACTTGAAGGTTCGGTAGCCTTGATGCCAAAGATCTTGCCATGATTGTAAAGCTGCTTCTCCAGTTGGTAATAACCCACTGCGAGCCAGGGAAGGTTGAATTTCTGTCAAGCTCCCCCGTACTATATCTTCCCAAGCAGACTCAAGGCCAAACTGACAGGCCGGTAGCTCAACCGGAATTGCAGCAATCGTCTCTAGATCGATTTCAGCCGGAAGCTGGTGACAAAAATCTAGTGCTTGCCCAAAGCTTTCCGAGCCAAACCAGCGCAAAGGGGCAATCTCCCCAAACCCAACTTTCGTTTCGTCAGTAAGACGCAAGATGATACCGTCTCTTACCTTCCAGGACCCGTGACTAGTTTGCAGCGGGCGCTCGAAATGGCGATGATAGTGCCGGAATTCAACTTTCACAGCTGAGGAGCTCTGCGTTCGTTAGGGGAGAAATCTAGAAGAAGGGCGCTACAAAAGTTTTAACTGGAGCATCGGTTTTCCTGCGATCACAAAGGGCAGGCAAAAGGAGCTTTTCCTATGACTTTCAGTGTAGCTCCAACCTCCGCAGCCGATCTCCTAACTACAGCTCATAACATTTTAGATGTAGAGCCAAGTCAAAGTACCTACCGCAGTGACGAGGCAAACCCAGAGATTGCTAGGTTGCGGCATCACTATTCACTAGCACGGCGTGCCAGGGGGCGTAGTCAGTTGTGCAGGTATGATTGTCGCAACTAAAGATTAGACGTAAAGGTCGCAAGACGTTCCATACCCGCTTCGATAGTTACGGTGTCGGTTGCATAAGAAAGGCGGATATGGTCACCTACCCCAAAGGCGATTCCTGGAACCGTGGCAACTTGTTGGGATTCCAACAGGGCGTTACAAAAGTCTAGAGAGTTCAACCCTGTTTTGCCAATGTTAACGAACAGGTAGAAGGCACCATCTGGCTTAGTACAGGTGAGGCCGGGAATTGCTTCTAGGTGGTCCAACATAACTTTTCGCCGTTCTGCAAAGGCTTGGCGCATTTGTTCTACACAGTCTTGGGAACCTTCTAAAGCGGCGATCGCTCCATGCTGGGCAAAGGTACAAACATGGGAGGTGCTGTGGCCTTGGATTTTAGTCACTGCCTGAATTAGTTCCACTGGGCCTGCCAGGAAACCCACTCGCCAGCCGGTCATAGAATAAGCTTTGGCAAAACCACTACTCACAATTGTTCGTGCAAAAATTTCCGCACCTAAAGAGCCAATACTGAGATGCTTAGCACCATCGTAGAGAATCTTCTCGTAAATTTCGTCCGAGACAACCCAAATATCTTGCTCAACCACTACCTGGGCGATCGCCTGAAGCTCTTCGGGGGTATAGACCATACCCGTGGGGTTAGAAGGAGAGTTGAGGATGAACAACCGGGTTCGTGGCGTAATCGATTGCCGCAGTTGCGTGGCTGTAACTTTGTAACCCGTTGCCGCATCAGTCGAAATAAACACGGGTACTCCTCCCGCCAGCTTGACCATCTCTGGGTAGCTTAGCCAGTAGGGGACCGGAATAATGACTTCATCTCCCGGTTCAATCATCGTCAGCATCAGGTTAAAGAGAGACTGCTTGCCGCCGTTGGTAACAATGATGTTCTGATCCTGGTAGTCCAGTGCATTTTCAAACTGCAACTTATGGGCGATCGCAGCCCGTAACTGTGGTTCTCCCGCAGCAGGACCGTATTTTGTTTTGCCCAAGTCAAGAGCTTGCTTGGCCGCTGCTTTAATGTGGGCCGGGGTATCAAAATCAGGTTCGCCAGCACTAAAACTACAAACGTCAATGCCCTCAGCTTTCATTGCTTTGGCTTTGGCGGCGATTGCTAAGGTTAAAGAAGGGGACACCTGAGCCACCCGTGCTGCCAGTTTCATCCTGACTCCAGCCGATTATCCGGCACTGCTTCACTCAATAATGCTCAATTAGAATAACCTACTCTGTTGTGATATTACGGTTACTTTTGACGCAGTTGCTCAAAACTTTTTTCGCTACAGCAGTATTCCCCTGTTGAAGCGCACACTGATTGAGGTTCTAAAACTTGCGTATTTAGGTATTAACCGCTTCCCTAACCGATATAGTTGTATTGATACGCTGAATAAATAGGAATAAAATTATGGGCTTTATTAAAAACCTGCTTAGCAGTATTTTGGCATTCCTGAGCAACCTACTACGCTTCGGCAATAAGGACAATCCCCAACTAGCCTCAGCAAGCAGGAAAGGTTCTGAGAAGCCTCAGTCCAACCAGAATAATGGATCTGGCAAAGAACCTGCAATGCAAGTTAAAGAGGCAGCAAAGCAGGCTTCAACGCAAGTCAAAGAAACGGCCGCGCAAGCTTCCCTTTTTCTTTCTGGTGATGATGCTAGAGGCTACAAGTCTCCTAACGGCAAGTCTTCCAACGGCAAACCTGCCGAAGCTAAGCCAGAAAAGGTGGAGAAGCCAAACAGCAACCAAACAGCCGCTACTGCTAGTGCTTTCAATTTAGCAAAGCCAAAAGTCACAACTTACGCTGACTTTAATAACTCCGGCGATCGCCGTCTTCCCGGCGCTAACATGAGCGACTTCTTGAAAATGGCTCGTCAAATGAAAACCAAAGCCGCCAAGTAATTTACTAATTCACTTCCACACAGCAATAGTTTCTGAGCCACCTCACCCATCCTATTTTGGGTTGAGTGGAGACTCCTGATCGTAGTGCCCAATGTCTACTCCCCGGGATAAACGCCGGGGATTTTTTTGCCTACTTCTCACAAGAGATAACAATTGCAAAAAATTGACAACAAGCGATTCAATTTCTATGCTTCGATAGGAACGCTTGCTAAATGACTAAAGTTAACTATTCATGCCCCAGGACTATTTGCTAAAACAAGCAGCTTGGAGTCGTCGCAAACTTCTAGAGTATGGTCTGGCAAGCCTAGGTGTAGCAGGAGCTGCCATTGCCTGGCAACAGTTGAAAAGGCCAACTGTAAAAATTCCTCCCGTCCCCCCAGAAGCCACGGCATCTGGGGGCATAAACCCGATGACGCTACTCCGGGATTTTGACTATGGCCGGGTGACGCAAGAGCAGGGGCGAACCGTTCGGGAATTTCACATCCAAGCTGGAACTTCCACGATTCAACTCAACCGGGCTGTCTCCTTTGTTAGCTGGAATCTCAACAACCGCGTACCGGGACCGACCTTGCGAGCAAAATCGGGCGATCGCGTGCGGGTGGTTTTCTCTAACCAAGGGGGACACTTCCATAGCTTACATTTTCACGGGGTACATCCACCGGATGCAGATGGAGTAAATCCAGTCCGCCACGGCACGACGGAGGTTTATGAATTTGATGCCGAACCCTATGGCGCTCACTTGTATCATTGCCACATCGCTCCAGTAACGCGCCATATTGGCAAGGGCATGTACGGCATGTTCATCGTCGATCCACCAGAGGGCCGTCCGCCTGCAGATGAAATGGTCATGGTCATGGCGGGGTACGACGTCAATGACGATAACCGAAATGAACTCTACGCCTTCAACGGTCTGCCAGACTACTACATGAGGTATCCGATTCCGATCCAGAAAGACCAGCTAATCCGGCTTTATGTTCTCAACATGATTGAGCTTGACCCGGCAGTTAGCTTTCACCTGCACGCTAACTTCTTTGATGTTTATCGCACTGGCATGACCCTGACCCCTAGCGAGAAAACAGATGTGATTACTATGGGAACAGCAGAGCGACACATTTTAGAATTTTCCTACCGCTACCCTGGCAAGTACATGTTTCATCCTCACCAGGACGCGATCGCGGAGCAAGGTTGCATGGGCCAGTTTGAGGTTGTTGCGCAAGCTTGATCAAGCCTGCAGTTCCTACGGTAATAGATTAAGTCCAATTGATGGCTATTTCAGCTTCACAAAACATTAATTGAGAATGATTGACAGCAAGTTCAACAAGTTCGTAAACTGGGCCTTGCTGAAAATAATTTTCATTAGCTGAGGTTTTGAGTTGCTACAGTCATCTGGTGGGCCCCAAGCAACAGGGCCTGTTTCTCCTGAGTTTTATCGGCAAATAGCGATCGCAAAAGTCTGCGTTTATGGGCTTAGCATCCTATCAGCCAGCCTGTTTCTGATGCTTCCTTTGTTTAATTTGTTGCATCCTAGCCCCTGGCAACGATGGATGGGTGCAGTTCATGGCTTTGCGGCTCTCTTAGCAACCGTAGTCATGGTTTATGCCGAGCATTTGGCTTTTCCCTTGAAATCTTTGACGCTTCAGGGTCAGTGAGACGAACCTGACCGCTAAGAGCTACCTAGATCTAGATCAATCGGAGTCTGCCTCAGTTAGCGCCTCCTGTGAAAGTATTGCTAGATTCCCTGGGCCCGATTTTTGGCTGGTGGCTGGGCCGTCAACTGCTTGGCTACATCTATTTTGAAATTTTGTGGAGTAACCTCATGCCTTCTTTTCATTCCTTATCTTTTGCCACTTCTTTAGTCGGCTTGCTTGCTTTAACTTCCTGTAATAATGCCCCAACTGCAACTAACACATCAACACCCGCAACAACTAGTGCAACGGCAGCCGCTGATGCCAATTCCACAGAGAAAAAAGATGTTGACTACATGACCAATCTCAGCCTGATGAAAGGTCACCTACTGGTTGCAAAGGAGTTGCTTGCTCAGGGTAAGCCAGATCAGGCAGAACCGCACATCGGTCACCCAGTTGAAGAAATCTATTCGGACATTGAACCGGAGCTGCAAGAACGCAATGTTGCAGAATTTAAGACAACCTTAGATGGGCTACATGACTTAGTTCAGGCCAAACCGCAAGATCCAAAAGTTAATAGCGAGCTGCAATCAGCAATGACCGCAGTAGATAAAGCAATGCAGGCAGTGCCAGCTGAGCAACGCGAATCACCTCAGTTTGCCCTGAAGATATTTAATGGTTTGCTAGATACAGCAGGAAGTGAGTATACCGCAGCGATCGCCAATGGCAAAATTACTGAGGCAATTGAATACCAGGATTCCCGTGGTTTTGTCACCTACGCTGATACGCTCTACGAGAGTATTGAGAGTAAAGTGAGCCAGAAATCTCCTGAAGCGCATCAAGCTATTGAATCTAATATGGCTCAGTTAGTGAAAGCGTGGCCCTCCGCAATCGCGCCAGCTGCGCCAGTCATGCCCCCAGAGCAGGTGTCAAAGTTGATCAAGACAATTGAGCAAAACACACAAAAGGTCTTGTAAATAGCTTTAAAACCATTTCAGGGTTGAAGGGCTAGGGAAGCTTAATCGCCCTCATAAAAATGACACCCACACTAAGGGCAACCTTACTGGGCCGGGGCCAAGTCAGTTAGATCACGGCCTGTAGGACGGTTGTTGTAGCCCTGGAATTCCTGATATTGTTGTGCCTCTGCCGCTGGGACTTTAATGCCCCCCGGCGGCGGCGTGACCCAGTGAGCACGGTGCTGGGCATCGCGATAGTAGACGCGCCCATTTTTAGAAAGGTAATACTGCCCCTCTGGTCCCTGAGCTTGTTTGTTTTTGTGCCGATTGTAAAGGTAGTAGAGTGCAGCAGCTCCGGCCAAAATTGCCACTTTTTGCTTGTTTGTCAATCCCTTTCTTGCCTGGGGGGAATTAGGCGCAGCAGGATAGCTTTGTCCGGCCTGGGTATCGTCCACAGGTGGCAGCGTACTATTATTGCGTGAACCCCCGCAGCTAGTAACAATCGGCAATGTTAGCAGTACTGTAAGCATCATTGAGATTGGGCGTAAAGCTCTCTGACGCTTTAGGTATGATCTATCCATCGTCATCTTTGCTGAAGCCTTCATAGTAGTCGTTGAAATCAAGTTAAATCGCCCTACCATCTGCCCTGCTGGTCAGCTGGGTCGCCGTAAGGGTCTTGGCTGGCGGGGCGGATGTTGCCGTAGCGCCCCGAATCAGCCGGGTCACCATACGGGTCTTGGCTGGCAGGGCGGATGTTGCCGTACTGACCTTGGCCTGAACCACCGCCTGACATCATCCTCTTAACAGCCATAGCAGCTATACCAGCCATCGCTCCTTTTGCCAGTGGGCTATTCAAAACGTTACCGCCTCCACCACCCATCAGGCTTCCTGCACCACCCAATAATTGACCCATCAAATCCGGTTGCTGCTGGTGCATCCGACCCGTGATCTGAGCAAGGTAGTTAGGGTCTTGAAAACGATCATCTTGACCGTCTTGATCTAGGTCAGGAAAATTAAAGTTTTGCTGCCGCGCTTGTTGTCGAAGATTTTGACCAAACTGCGTACGCTCCTGGGGTGACATGCGGCCAAAAGCTTCCTGGGCAGACTGTTGATAGACATCGGCAGGTACTTGCCGCGATACTTGCTGGTAGCGGTTATAAACTTCTTCGTCTGAGTACCCTTCATGGGGAGGACCCTGCTCGTAGCGGTTTACAAAGTCACGATAGTCATGCTCTGATTCCTGACCGCCACCAAGTATGTTTTGTAAAAAGTTCATCTATACTCTCCTATAGCTTTATCGACGAATTTCTCACTTGGAGAATTCGCCTGTTCAGTACCTTACGCAGCCTGCTCCTTGCAAGGCATCTATCGTAGGGTTACCTTCGTCGATTTAACCAATTCACAGAATTGGTTAAATTGACCTTCCAGCTTCTAAACCCTTATGCTTTCAATTGGCTAACGTGAAGCAGCGACAGCCGTCAGTGCCTCAAGAGCATCATTAACAGCGCTTGTACTTTACCTAGGTTTGAGGTGAGCACCTAAAAGATGACAAAATAAGTTTAAAGACTACAAAAGTGGAATTGGAATGAGAGAGCTTGATTTGAAAACAACCGTTGACCTGCTAAATTCAATCATGGAATTTGAGCTGGCAGGGGTGGTTCGGTATACCCACTACTCTCTGATGGTAACGGGGCCGAACCGGATTCCAATTGTAGATTTTTTCAAGGCCCAAGCAACGGAATCTTTAGCCCATGCCCAGCAGGTCGGGGAAATCCTCACCGGGTTAGAGGGACATCCCAGCCTGCGGATCGCGCCAATTGAAGAATCTTTCCGGCATTCGGTGGAGGATATTCTCAAAGAGAGTATTTCCCATGAGAAAAAGGCCCTGGATCTTTATAAAGCTTTACTCGGGGCAGTTACCGACGCTAGCATTTACCTAGAAGAGTTCGCTCGCACAATGATTAGTCAAGAGGAAATGCACGGTCTAGAGATGCGTAAGATGTTGCGTGATTTCAGCGGCCTCTAGCAGACTCTACAATTTCCCCACAGCCCGGAGCACCTCCTATGGATTTTAGTTCTGCGCTACCAACTTTTGTGATTACATTGCGCGAAGGGGTTGAAGCTGCCCTAGTCGTAGGGATTGTTTTGGCTTACCTAAAAAAAGCGGAGCAAAGCCAACTCAACGCTTGGGTTTTTGGGGGAGTTGCAGCTGGGATCATAGGAAGTGGTGTAGTGGGCCTGCTGTTTACCAGAGCCATTCAAGCTTTATCAGCCTTTAACGCCAAGTATGCTCCTGTGATTGAGCCTTTGTTAAAAGGTGTGATTAGTGTAATTGCGATCGCCCTACTAACTTGGATGCTGGTTTGGATGACTCAACAAGCTCGTCAATTAAAAGGTCTGGTGGAAGGGGAGCTAGGAACTGTCCTCCGGCAGGATCAGCGAGCTGGCTGGGGTGTGTTTGGCTTAATCTCTGTGGCTGTGCTGCGGGAAGGGTTTGAAACAGTGCTGTTTATTATTGCCAACTTGCAACAAGGACTTATACCCGTTCTAGGTGCAATAGCCGGTCTGGTAGGGGCAGTAGTCATTGGAACACTGCTATTCCGCTGGGGGGTACAAATGAATATTCGTGCTTTTTTTCAGTTTATGGGTGTGTTGCTCCTGCTAATTGTGGCGGGCCTGGTCATCTCAGCTCTCAAAAGTTTTGATGCGGCAGCGGGCACCTTGGCTGAAATTAATCCCCAGCTTGCATTCTTGTGCGTGTATGGTGGACGCTCGTGTATTTTAGGTCCCCTGGTGTGGGATGCAACTAATGTCCTGCCAGACAACCAATTTCCGGGGGTAGTACTTAAAGCCCTGCTTGGTTATCGGGAGAAGTTGTATCTAGTGCAGGCGATCGCCTATTGCCTGTTTTTAAGCAGCACAGGGTTTATGTATTTCCAGAGCCTTAGCAATCAATCTGGGTTTAGATTTAGGCAGCGCGAAAGCTCCTAAATTCTCTGATTATCTAGCTACTACATCGTTGCTTCAACGATCACACAGCTTACCGATGGTGAGCAACGCAGAACAAAGATCATAAGCAACCGTCTGGCATAAGCAGATGTTAATCCTGATGATTCTTGAGTTTCACCTAACTGAACCATATTTGACTGCTGGGGAATTGATTAGTCAAAAGGGGCAGTAATCGGATCAGGTGCTTGAAATTCTAATAAACTTTGGGCAAAGGTGTAGAGCTCGGTTTCCGGGCGGCCCTCAAGCTGCATTTCTTTCAAATTAATCAGACCTTGAGCCAATTCCGGTGCCCGTTTCTTGTACTTGCTGTTAGCAACCAACAAATCAGTAAAAATCTCTTGTTCAATTTCCTGATGAGTTGCTTCTGGCGATAGGGGCGAGGCGTACTCCAGGGAATCAACTTCGTACTTGAGGAGAAAAATCAAAGCGCCGCTCAGCTGCTGTAGCTGCTGCTGCAACTGGCGGACATTAAGTTCTAAGCGATCAAACCCCACTTGACCGGTAATCCGTAGCTCCACAATCGGGGCTTCAGTAGGGTTTAACCTTCGCGATTGGATGGCTTTTTGAACTTGGATAATCGCTGACTGCTCTAGTTCTTCAATGCTTTCTTGTCCGCGCGCGCTCAAACTTAATCGCAAAACAGGTCGCTGGTAGTAGTCAGACTTGAGTTCTGGATGAATCCCAGTTTCATTAATTTCAACTAGGTAAACCCCCCGTTGGTAAAGGCTTTCTTCCACACTATTCGCTTCTACGGAACCGGGATTGAAAATCCAGTTTTCCATTGTGTAGCTTTTGTGAATGTGGCCTAAGGCTAAGTAATCAATCCCTGCTTGTTGTAGCGGCAAGACCTCATGATAGCGGAGCGCTCCGGCATAGCGTGAGACTTGACCTTCTAAACCGTGGTGAAACAGCGCGATCGCATGTTTTGGCCCCGCTGGTAATACTTGGATGGCTGTAGCCATACTTTGAATGGTCTGTGGGGCAGAAGCACCATACCAGTTAGAACCCAGAACCCGCACCCCGCAATCTAAATCAATATACCCCCCTCGACGTTTCTGAGAGCACCAGGGTTCATAGACTAAGGCTCCTGCATCTGTCGATTCTGGCTCCAGTAAAATCAGCAGTCCCCAGTCTGACAAATAGCGTAGCCAGTTTGTTTTAGTGCCATAGGGCAGATTGTCGTGGTTGCCCTCAATCGCCAGCACTGGAATGCCCTCCTCTTGTAACATTTGCAAACAAACCTGAGCTTGGTTGAGGGTAGCTGGCTGGATGTTGCGGTGCTCGAATAAGTCTCCGGCGAGTACCACAAAATCAACCTCAGCTTCAACGGCATACTTTTCTAGCGCATCTTGAAAGGCACGGAAAAAGTCGAGGGTACGTTCTTTGTTGTCGTAGCGATCAAAGCCAAGGTGAACATCGGAAACATGGAGAAAGCGAGGCATGACTCAATCCTAAGCATCGCAACAACTCTAATTTAACCGCCTACACTCCAGACCGCTTATAGACCAAATACTTCTATTTTTGGCCACAGTGGTGTCAACGATGATTCAACCCTGACAAGTCATCGCAGGTAACTGTACAAGCATGATTTTTATCAAACTTTGTACTGCATGAAAGTGAAAACCGCTAGATAATTCTAGATTAATAGCAAGAAGAGTGCTCCCCGCAGGAAGCACTCTTAGTTCATCAGCCCTCAATTGCAAATAGGCCGCGTGCTCTAAGCACCCACCGATTCCTTGGCAGCGTACATCACCTCAACTGTGATTTCATTAAAGCCTCGTTCACGGGCAAACTTCTCAGTGTTGCGTTTCACCTTGCCCCGGACAAAGCCTGGAATCTTGTTGAGTTCTGCCTGACCTTCCGCAGTCCAACCTAAGTCAGAACCAGCGGACATGGCTTTTGTAATCACTTCTTTAGTGTCATGGCCACCAAAGATCTCTAGTAGGTGGTCTTCCATACCCAGAGTGAAGGAGTTATAGACCAGATCGCAAATTTGGTTAGTACCTTCATAACCCAGGAATGGTTTATACCCGATCGGGAAGTTTTGAATGTGCACCGGAGCTGCAATCACCCCACAGGGAATATTCAATCGCTTACCCACGTGGCGCTCCATTTGGGTTCCGAAAATCGCCGATGGCTCGATACGGGCGATCGCATCCCCAATCGCTCCATGATCATCAGTTATCAATACTTCGTCACAGTACTCGCTCACCTGCTCCCGGAACCAGTCAGCATCGTACTTACAGTAGGTACCCGCCCAAACGACGTGAATGCCCATTTCGCGGGCGAGAATTTTAGTCATCGCTGCAGCATGGGTGTTATCCCCAAATACCACCGCTTTTTTACCCGTTAAGTTCTGGCAATCAATCGAGCGAGAGAACCAGGCAGCCTGGGAAACATGTAGAGTCTGCTCTTCAATATATTCCTCGTAGTTAACATCTGCCCCTTGGGCATTCAGGACCTTTTGAATAGCGCGGATGCAGCGGGCAGTCTCAACGACACCCATCGGCGTGATATCCACGTAAGGGGTACCAAATTCTTTTTCTAGGTAACGAGCTGCCATCATGCCTAACTCCCGGTAGGGTACCAGGTTAAACCAAGCTTGCGGCAAGTTCTTCAGGTTGTGGACGGAAGCACCTTCAGGGATCACCTCATTGACTTCAATCCCCAAATCAGCCATCAATCGCTTCAGCTCCGTGCAGTCATGCAGGTTGTGGAAGCCAAGGGTGGACATGCCAATAATGTTGACCGAAGGCTTGGCGGTTTTTCCTTGCGGGATATGCTTGCGGTCTTTATCAATGTAGAACTGAATGATCTGCTCTAAAGTGCGATCGGCGGCCTGGAGTTCGTTTACCCGGTAGTGGTTGACATCAGCCAACAGGGCATCGGCTTGAGTCTCGATCGTTGCCCGCTCCACAAAGTTGTGTAAGTCCTCTTGCAAAATGCTAGAGGTACAGGTGGGAGTGAGCACAATCAAGTCTGGGTGTTCCTCAGCGTCTTTGCGGGTAATAATGTCTACTACTTTCTCCTGGGAACCACGGGCCAGAACGTGACGATCCACAACACTAGTCGTGACAGGGGTAAAGTTTCGTTCCCGCTCCAACATAGAACGCATGACATTAAAGTAGTCATCCCCTAAAGGACCATGCATAATCGCGTGGACATTCTTAAAGGAACTGGCAATGCGGAGCGTTCCAATGTGGGCCGGACCTGCATACATCCAGTAAGCCAATTTCATATCGTGATCTCCCTTATCTGGTACGGACTAAAAATGCTGCAATGAAATCGTTGTTCATCCTTAATCCTTATTGTCTCAAACCATAGGTTCTATGGATAACGACTTTTGAGGTTGTCAGCTGCCATTAAGCGTTATCAAGTGGCGGAAAGCTCTGTGCTAGCAGGAATAAAACCTTGAAAGAGACTAGTCTGCCTAGTATTACAGTTGTAGATAGGCAGGGGAGTGAATTCGCTTTTGGTAATGGTGGTATCGAGCAGTAGCTTGATGAGCTCTGCGCCAATAAGACCAGTGCAAAACGTGTTCAAGACACCAGAACG
>CADCWO010000268.1 GCA_902806435.1 uncultured Synechococcales cyanobacterium
ATCCCTTATGTGGGCAAACATAACAAATATAAACTGACCATCCTCTGAATTAATTGACACTTCGGTAAAGTTGTTCCATTAGGTCAAGTCAGCATTAGTTTCGAGCAGGTTCATTTAAGCAGTGCGATCGCCGATCTTGTAGAGTGCGTTCCCCATTACAACTCCTAATTACTCCGCCGACAAATTCCTGGGAACGCACCAAGTTTCTGGACTTTGAGCAAGCGACCGCAGCCTAACAACGCCCATGCACGCCGACCGCCGAGAAATTACCTGTTGGGATTCAAAGGTTATCTGCGGCGGGTGATGGGCAACGTTAGCCCTCTCCAAAACAGATCTTTTTTGCGCCGTGAAGAGTCCTTGCCGATTCTTCAACTATCAATAACTAAGGAATAACGTGTCACAACACGATTATCCAAATCAATTAACCTCTGTCATGCTGTGTCGAGCCATTTGCCACGTCATCTCCTGACCTGCCCGTAAGGGCACGAGTCCAGATTCAGTAAATGGCACTTCATCGGGAACGCGCCAGGTCGTTTTGGTCAAAGTAATCTGTTCAGTATTGCGTGGGAGTTGATAAAAATCTGGCCCATAGAAGCTGGCGAAAGCTTCAAGTTTATCGAGTGCATCAACGCTCTCAAAAGCTTCTGCGTATAACTCCATCGCGTGCAGAGCCGAATAACAACCCGCACAGCCACAGGAGCTTTCTTTGCCATTGCGAGGATGGGGGGCGCTATCGGTGCCAAGAAAAAACTTAGGATTGCCAGAGGTTGCTGCTTGCAAAAGGGCCAGACGATGCTCCTCACGTTTCAAGATTGGCAGGCAATAGAAATGGGGGCGAATGCCACCTTGAAATAGGATATTGCGGTTAAATAACAAATGTTGTGGCGTAATCGTTGCAGCGATATTGTTGGCAGACAGGACATACTGCACAGCGTCTGAGGTGGTAACGTGTTCAAGCACCACGCGCAGGTTGGGAAATCGCTGCTTGAGAGGAATCAAATGTCGCTTGATAAACACTTTCTCGCGATCGAACATATCAACATCTTGATCGGTCACTTCCCCGTGCAGTAGTAGAGGCATATCTACCTGCTGCATTGCTTCAAAGACGCGATCGCACTTGCGAATGTCCGTCACCCCAAGGTCTGAATTGGTCGTCGCCCCGGCTGGGTAATACTTAACCGCTTTGACAAACTGAGAGACCTTCGCCGCGATAATTTCTTCGGGGTTTGTGTTGTCGGTGAGGTAGAGCGTCATTAGTGGCTCGAACTGGTGACCAGTTGGAACTGCAGCAAGGATGCGATCGCGATAGGCTGCTGCATCAGCGACCAAGCGTACTGGAGGCTTCAAATTTGGCATGATAATCGCGCGGGCAAACTGACGCACCGTATGCGGCAGGACCGCTCTCAATGACGCACCGTCGCGTAGATGGAGATGCCAGTCGTCAGGTCGGGTGATCGTGAGCTTTTGCATGCTTCGATTATAAAACCGCTAGTGCTTTAGAAAGACACACGCAAACAACGCTCATGCACCCGACCGTCGAAAGTTTGTCGGTTGTGATGCAGAGGTTGTTTGCGGCAGGTGATGGTCAACATTAGCTTTTTTCGTTTTAAGGTTAAGGCTGTGTTGAGAAGTTGTCTGTTAGACACAAAGGCTAGATTAGTCGTTATAGCGATACAGCGTTATGCTGTAATGCAGGTTTTCGGGGTGATTGATGAAATTTCTGTCTCGATTAATCACATTTCGGATCAGTCATTACTGCGAGAAAGTTCGATGGGCATTGGATCGAACTAGTTTTCCCTACGTCGAAGAGTGCCATTTACCTCCACTACATCGACTGAAAACGACTCCACTTGGTGGAAGCAGCGTTCCTGTTTTAGTGACTGAAGCGCAAGTATTTAAGGATTCAGCGGACATCTTAAAATATCTAAATACAGTAGCACCGCCTCATCTAAAACTGTATCCAGATTCACCAGTATTACGACATGAAGTTGAAGAGTTAGAAGCACAATTTAATCGTAAACTCGGTATCTCAATCAGGCAATGGGGTTATTTCTATGCACTTCAAAATCGAAGTGTAATGAAGGAGCTTTGGTGCGAAGGAGTACCGGCCTGGGAAAAATTATTATTTCCTGCAATGTTTCCCTTAGCTCGCCATCTAGTCCATTCTAGTTACAACGTTCATCATGAAAGCGCAGTTGCTGCTTATCGTCACACTCAGCATATCTTTAAGCTGGTGAGCGATCGTCTTTCCGATGGGCGTAGATATTTAGTAGGAGATTGCTTTTCAGCAGCAGATTTAGCATTTGCAAGTTTATCGGCTCCAGGATTGGTACCACCTGAGTACGGTGGACGTTTTCCTGAACTGAAACAGCTTCCTGATGAAATGGTTGAGCAGATTCAAATTCTGCGGGAAACAATCGCAGGCAAATATGCTTTACGTCTCTATCAAGAGGAGCGCTATGTGAAAGTTATGTAGCAGTATGAGGTTTGTCAGTAGGCTAACAAAGCCCATGAACCTGACTGTACAGGGGTTATTAATGAGTTCAAAAAGTAATTAGCAGCAGGTTATGGGCAACGTTAGGCTGTCTCGCTGAGTGCAAGTGTCATACAGTAAGTATTAATGTCTCCACCTCATTGACAAACCCATGATCCAACCCGATCAATCTGCATTGAAAGCTCGAAACAGATTACTCGCGATGTTTCTGCTGCTCTGCATTTTGGATGTTGCCTTAGTAATTGCAACGCAAGATCGCTGGGCGATTGGTCGGATCTTACTAACCGTTGCCGTGATGTACTTTGTTATCCAGGGAAGGAAATGGGCAAAATGGCTTCTGGTAAGCATCTGTAGTTTACTAGTTGTCAGTCTCATAACAATAGTTCTTGCACTAAGTTCAAAGCTTCCCGCCGCCCTGATTGTTGGAAGTTTGATCATGGCTGTTCTCGGTGCTGCTATTGCAGTTTATATAGTCAGTAGCAAAGATTTAAATCGTTATTTTTCCTATCAAAGAAAAGCTGATTTCCAATAACTTCGATGTATAAATTCATCTCTGCAAAATCGCTCCCTAACAATGCCATGCATACCGACCGTCAAGGGTTTATCTGTTGGGTTCGAGAAAATATCTGCTGTGGGTGATGAGCACAACGTTAGGCTTATCTGAGTAGACTTGAAAAATGTAACGATATTGGACAGTGAAAATAAATCCCGTTCTGCACTTCTTCTGCGGAAAAATGGCATCAGGAAAAACAACGTTGTCGAAAAAGCTGGTATCAGATCATACTGCTATTCTTATTAGTGAAGATATCTGGTTGTCGAAGTTGTACGCGGAAGAGATTAGTACCTTCGATGATTACTTGAGATATTCATCACGCTTAAAACCTTTAGTCTCACAGCACGTGCAAGAATATCTTGCACAGGGAATATCCGTTGTTCTAGATTTCCCAGGGAATGTTCCTTCTCAGCGACACTGGTTCCGTTCAATATTTGAAGCAGCCAAAGTGAATCATGTGCTTCATTATATTGTTGCTTCTGACTCCCTGTGCAAAGAGCAATTGCGGAAACGAAACGCTGAACAGCCCGAAGGCTCGATGATCATGTCTGAGGCAGAATTCGACTACATCACCGCATATTTTCAACCACCGACCACAGACGAAGGCTTTAACATCGTTAGATACGATCCCAAGTAAATGGGTTCGTTAACATTGAGTTCTTTAATCGGGTCAATTGTATTGGTTTACGCTTCGTATGTGTCACTTTAGCCAGGAATTATATGGTTCCTATCGTTTGGTTGTTGCTTGGTGTGTTAGGAGCATTAGGGTTTATTGCGATCATAAGAGTTAAATCAGAGCAGGAGTCGAAAATTCTCGCTATTGGGCTTGTTGTTGCACTTATATATTTATAGTTATCCGCCACTTAGGTGGGTGCAACCGCTTTCAAGAGCAGCGAGTTCAAGGAGCGATACCAAGATGATTGTGCCACTTAAAACCTCTTGAACCAGCCTCTACGCCAAAAAAAGAAAATGAGACCTAAGGCCACAGCCAACATGAAGGCCATGGTGAGTGGATACCCCCAATACCAGTTCAGCTCTGGCATATTCCAGGGCGACTTTTCGGTGTTGAAGTTCATCCCATATATCCCAACGATGAACGTTAGGGGGATAAAGATCGTCGAAATGACAGTCAGCGTCTTCATTACTTCATTCATTTTGTTGCTGACCGAGGAGAGGTAAACATCCATCAAGCTAGAGGCTAACTCGCGGTAGGTCTCCACCATGTCCAAGACCTGGATACTATGGTCGTAACAATCGCGCAAGTTGATTTGCACCTCGTCACTGAGCAGATTACCCCCATCCCGGATCAGCATATTAATTGAATCCCGCTGCGGCCAAATGGCACGGCGCAGGATGAGCAATTCACGCCTAATTTGATGAATTTTGTCCAGGGTTTGACGCGTTGGGTTCTCTACCACTTCATTTTCTAAATCCTCAATGCGCTCCCCATAGGCTTCCAGTACGGGGAAAAAGCCATCAATAATTGCATCTAACAACTCGTAGAGGAGATGATCAGCTCCCTGTTTGCGGATGGTGCCCTTGTTGGCTCGAATCCGCTCTCGCACTGCTCCAAAGCAATCGTACTCTGGCTCCTCTTGGACCATTAGTAGGTAATGCTCACCGAGGACGAAACTGACTTGTTCACTGAGAAAACTATCTGTGTCTTCTTGCAACACCACCATCCGGCTAATGATCACGAGTTGATCCTCGTAGTCCTCGACTTTAGGCCGCTGAGGAACATTGACCAAATCTTCTAAGGTGAGCGGATGCAGATTAAATACCTTGCCCAGCCTCTGCCAGATGTCTTCACTTCCTAAACCCTGAACATCAATCCAGGAAACAGATTCTGTATCTAAGTAGGGTAAACAGTCTTCAGGGGTGGGAATTGGCACCCGCGTTGCCTGGATGTCGTTGTAGTCAATCAAGACAATTTTTACCGGTGGAGCATCTGCCTTGATACTAAGTGTCCCTGGGGCACTGCCAGGTTTGTCCAAGAAGTACTCACGGTAAGGATACCTAACTAATTTCTTGACCAACTTAGAGGGACGAACCCAGTTCTTTGCCATGCTTCGTAATCAATAATCAATGTGGTTCAGAGAGATAGGTTTGTTTTGACTCAATTTTTGCTAGATGTTCCACTCTGGTTGTATTCTCTATTGAGTTGCCGCTCAAACCTACAGCCTTTTTCCAACTCTGTAGGTAACACCGATCCTGATTCAATACTCTCACTGATGCCTAGCATGTATTTGCGTTGCACGAGACTTAGGTTTCACCGTGGTTTCAAGCCTCATAGTTTGATGATTGGCGACGGTACTAAGGGGAATGTGACAAGTGTTCTACCAGTATTTTTGTACCAATACCAATTAAGATTAAACCTCCAGCAATTTCAACTTTGTTGCTAAACAAGCCACCACACTTATTGCCAATAAAGACACCAGTAAAAGCCAGGATAAATGTGGTAATGCCAATCACAACTACCAAGGTTGCAATGTAGCTTTCAAGAAACCCAAAGCTAATACCAATGACTAGCGCATCAATACTAGTAGCAATAGATAAGGTCAACAAAATATAAATATTTAGCGGATCTCGTTCTTTTTTTGTTGGCTCTGTATGAATCGACTCATAAATCATTCGGTAGCCAACAAAAGCCAGAAGACCAAAGGCGAGCCAGTGATCTACTTCAGAAATTAGATCTTTGAAGCTATGACCTATCAACCATCCGATTAAGGGCATGAAGGCTTGAAAGCCGCCAAAAAAAGTGGCAATCACTAAAGCATGATTAACTCTCAAGGACTTAATTTTTATGCCACTAGTAATGGCAGCAGCAAAAGCATCGGCTGCCAATCCAAAAGCTAGAAATACAGTTGTCAATGTGCCCATTTTCAAGCTCCTCAGCGTTTTCTAACAGTCTGAGCGAGCTTGAAGAGAGCAATAAAGACCTCACCAAGCTCACAGCAACTGTGGACTCAGTGAAGGTCTCGCTTCCAAATGCTTGGTAGTTCAGTCTTGCTTTCAGACGCTGACTGAACTATAAACCAGAGATTTGTCACCTGAACCAGGCTTACTGCCAGTATGTTGACTCAGGCGGGCTGACTAGGTTATTAATCAGCAGCTACTCCCCTTCCTATTAAGTTTTATACCACTAAATCTATCCAAAAAAACATTCTGAATTTTCATATTCATTTCATTTTTCTTTGTATTTTTCACCATTAAGATGACGTTTTAGTA
>CADCWO010000269.1 GCA_902806435.1 uncultured Synechococcales cyanobacterium
AATAATCTAATATGCAAAACATTCCTCAAATATGCAAAGCCATTTTCAAGAGTACACTTGGTTTTAATAGTCGCCTAACTAGAAAGTGGAAAGGCACATGAAGATGAACACCACTGACAAAACGAAATTTCGTCTAAAATAAAATGGATTTGGCTATTGGTGTCGGTGATATTCTAATTTCGTTGAAATTATGTTTGCATTTCTTTCAAAATTTGTTGAAATGGTAATTTTTTTAAGAGTATGGTGCATAAATGACATGGGTTTGAGGAGTGAAAATTGAGGAGATTCTACAGTCGTAGGACTACCACGGTCAAAGAAGTGCACATGGTCTTAGGTGCTGTCCGCAATAATAGGATGCTGGGCCCGTGACCGCGGATGGGAGGGGGTAAACAGTTGCTCCTCGTCGTTTGAAGTCTCTTTTTTTATTTTGTGCGTCTGTTGTCGTTTTGTGCGCTTGTCTTTGTGTGTAGGGTTGTGCGTCAGGGTTTGGTGAGCGTGTTAGTCCGAGCGTATTAGGTGCGTGTCAAGGTTTGTGTGAGCATGTTTGGGTGAGCGTGTTTGTGTGAGCGTGTTAGGTGCGTGAGGTGTTGTTTTTTAGTGTTCTGTGTATAGGGTTTGGTCTAAGACGTGTCTTTGTGTGTGCTTGTTAGTGTTCTGTGTCGAGGGTTTGGTCTAAGACGTGTGTTCTGTGTGTGTGTGTTATGTGTGTTCTGTGTCTAGGGTTTGGTCTAAGTTGTGTGCGTGTGTTCTGTGCTTGTGTTCTGTGTGTTCTGGGCGTGCGTGTGTTCTGTGTGTAGGCGTCATTGCTGTGTGTGTTGGGGACTCCGGTATTAGAATTTGCAGAGGTCTCAGGTGGTTTGAAGGAATTTGTAGGGTTTCTCAGGATTTGCCAAGGTTTGCGAATTCTCTTAGGGTCTGTCAGTTGTTTGCCTGTGCAAATTGTGTGCATAAGCATCTTCCAGGTTGTGTACTTAGCGAATTCAGAAAAACAGGTATGTTTATGATATTTGTTAGTTTTGATTGAATTGCGTTGAGTTGCATTGCGTTTTTTTGAATTGCATTGAATTGTTATAGTTGATTCATGTACATTCAGATTCTGTGTTTTACAGAGAGTTCATTTCTGCAGGTTTTTTCTCATTCGGAGACAGAAGCGGTGAATATTTGTTTGAAGATATTCTGCGCCAAAATGGCACATTGGTAAGCCCGTGATGAACAATTTCTCGTTAAAGGAATGAATGAAAATTTATTTCATCTCTGAATATTCAACTCGAGTCGAGCTGAACCTGCAACGAAATCTGCTCGAGTCGAGCTGAATGTGTGACTCACAATTTCGCAATTAACGACCTAATTAAAAGAATTCATCAACGCAGTGCACATTCAGCTCGACTCGAGCTGAATGTGGTCATTCCAAATTCTGTATCATGGTAGCAATTCAGCTTAATTTCAGTTGAATCTAAAATGCAAAATAACTGGATTATTATCCCACTACTGACATTGTTGTGTTCATTCATTTCAGCGAGCCCTGCAGCGACCTCGAACTCGTTCAGCAGTTCTATATGGTCTCAAAGGTCGTCATCGAAAACGATGATGCTGAAACGTCATCTCCCTACTACGAGTTGCTTGAGCCAATTAAGCACACGGGATGGGGAGTAGAATTAGTTCCGATGTCATCAAATCTAGTTGTAACACATAGATTTGATGGTAGTGACGAATACATGCCGATCACTCCTGAGGAGAAGATTGTAGAGGTAGACCACGATGGCAAATATATTGTCATCAAAATAGAGTCCACAACAGAGTCTAAATTTAAATATACATTACTTATGGACTGCACTAGTCAGCACTTTTCAATTGTGCCATTTCTTGCCAGCATCGTAAACACGATGTTTGAGTCAATGAAGGATGAAATCGAAACGCAGCAAGACCTGATGCTGTGGACCACCAAGGATGGCCACCCACTGCGAGCGAAGGCCTTGACAGCACGTCTGCAGAGGCTCCTTCACCTGATTGAGCTCCAAGCGATGAAGAATGCCACTCGGGCAACGATGACGAGAGTCGCCACAGTCTCGAGGCAGACGTCGAGCCGAAGCATGAGCCCTGGCTCAATTAGTCAACGAACTACAAGCGCTCCTCAGGCAAGTCGTGCGAACAGACGACGGTCCGAAGGTGTGCAGGCGGCTACTCCAAGGCGTCAGCGCAGAGCCAAAGGACCAGAGTCATCTTTGCATCGTAAGAAGCAGGCGCAAATTCCCGCTGAACCGGAGATCAGCATCGCCTCTGCCCTTACGGAGATCCCCACAGAACTGCGTCCCGGAGAGCAGGCAGACTACACAAGCACGACCGATATTTTTGAAAAATATTGGTCGGACTGCCAGGACTGCTATCTCTTCGACATCTCCGTTAAGAAGGAGCTGGAAGTGAGCCAACTTTTTCCAGCACCCGAGGATTGGACGATCAGGGCATTCGAGCAGAAGGGGATGGAGGTTATTATGAAGTTCCTGATGGAGATGCCCGACAAGACGGACAAGCAGACACTCTGCGTCATGCCCGCTGTCGTCGAAGGCGAGGTCACCGCTGAGAACTGGGACGAGCTCAAGAAGGGCAAGTTCTGGATCATCAACGGCCAACATAGCGTTGCTGCAAGCAAAGCTATGATAGCGGCAAATCCTCCGATTGGTGAGCAGACGTTGAAGTACTTTCGGACGTGGAACTGCTACATCGTCTACACGCGGGACAAGGAGAAGCTGCGAAAGATCTCGGCATTCTACAACAGGGTGAACCACTTCAATAATTTTCTGCCTTCGTGGGCGACCAACATCATTGGAGCGCGTCCGCTTTGGGTGAACCTCGGGCGTCCAAAGGCTCCGCCGGCACAGAATACCCCAGGTGGTAGGGCTCTAAGTGCCAACGAAAGGCAATACAACGTAAGTTTACCAAACCATTCCAGATTCAGCTCGACTCGAGCTGATTATGCATTCTGCTGCAATGACATTTACTAATGCACTCATCATTGGTTATTTCAGCAATTTCTGTCCGCCATCCAACAGCGGTTCGCGAACATAGACGTGAAGAAGAACCAGCAGCTGGCGAAGTCAAAGAAGGGTCCACTGCTTGACCTTCACAACGAGGTCAAGATCATCACATCCACCGATGAAACGTATAATCTGTGGAGTGAGTTGATCGCCTCGTACGCTCAGGGCGAGCTGATCAACGTGGATACAAACCCACTTCGCAAGTTCAAAGAATCTGCGAAATGGAAACCTGAGAAGGATGGAATGCTGAGCCGCGAATTCTTCAAGTGGCTCGGGAATCTGACGGAGGCGGACCACGTCAGGATGATTCAACACATCCTGAACAGAAGCGGTCCGAAGAGGACCTTCAAGTGGCCGAAGGTGGTGATCAAGCAGCCAGTCACCGTCCTCGATAGCTGCTACACGGTGGGGGAGTGGATCGAGAGGAGGAAGCGCAAGCATCTTGTGCGGAAGGAGTTGCAGAAGCTTCGGCCGCAGCTTGCGTTTTTCGATGCACAGAACAAGTACGTTCCGGCCAATTGGAAGCGCTTCAAACGCGAGTATAATGTCTCGAGTGCTTCGTTGCGGCTGCTACTGGACCAGCCTGGCGATTGGTTCTTCGGGGAGGCGAAGCAGATGAAGAGCAGGAACAAGAAGACGGAGGAGATTTCGCCGTATGCGAAGGCGTTCTTCAAGTTGTTCCTGGTCAAGCGGAAGAAGTTCATCGCTCCCACCGGCGCAGTTTGTTTTCGGCAGTACAACTCCGCCACCAACCAACTTGGAGGTTGGCTCCCCACCAGTTGGAATACCAATGAGCCAGTGAAGATCGCCATTGTGGATTTTCGGAACACGCCGATCCAGAGTAAGAAGAAGACATCGAGCGTGGCAGATCCCTACTTCGGCGACTTCATGCGCACATTCGAACAGAAGGGGATGCCTGGGCCTTCAGAGCCAGCTGTATGGCTGTGGATTTCTGGCGACAAGGAGACGGAGCTGCAAGCATACGCCCACTCGGACACTTTGGCGTTCAAGGAGCACTACGCCAAGTTCGAGTCCGTCTACATGCCAGGAAAGTACGAGAGGCTTGAAGACGCCGGCATTAAGTCCACAAAGCCGGTGGCTCTGCTTTGGCTCGTCAAGAAGCCTACTCCGGTGGGTCTTGTCATCCCTGAAATGTTTGAGTCCCCCGACCATCCGGGCAATCAGAAGAATCGGAAGTATCAGGAGTTGGAGTATCGTGTTCACAACACCGAACTGACCATGGAATTTTACTTACGGGTGTTGAGTGCCTGGTGCCAGACCGGGGACAAGGTAGTATCTGTGTATGCAGGATCGAAGATCTTGAACGCAGCTCTGGTAAGTCACGGTTCATCTCCATATTCAGCTCGAGTCGAGCTGAATATGGAGCCCTTCAGTTTCTCTACTGATGTTCACAGTCCGTCTATCTGAAGCTAAAGTCTGTACCTTCATCTGCAGATGAAAGGTCTCCAGTGCTTCTGCATCTGCGAGAATGATGCGCAGCAATCGTACTCCACGAAGTCGAAGTTAGCCTTGTCTTTGGACAAGGACGACTTTGTCGTGAATGGGTATCCGGTGGACGCGCAAAAGCATCCGCTTAAGCCGTCGGCCAAGGGCAAAGAGCGGGTACCTGAGGCGGAGGAGGACGAGGAGGATGACACTGATGAGGAGGACGAGGTGGGTAATGATGGTAAGGAGTTCGAGGACATCGGAGCACATGATGTTCCTTCCTTTCATGAGGAAATGCGTGACGACCCCTCCTGGGTGCCTTCTGTTGAGCACTTCGCAGTGGCCTCTGGGTTTACTCCCATGAGACCCTGTAATTTGTTTGCAGAGGGGGCTGGTCCATCATCGTCACAACGACAACCCCCAGAGTCTGCAGATGTTCATACCATCTCCGATTCCGATGAGACCAGCGATGACCAAGATGAGCACTTGGTCGATCGCGGAGCGCGCTCACCGCCTACTAAGCGGCAGAGGACGAACGTCGTGCATCCTTCGCCGGCAGAGTCCACCTCACCTCCATCGAGTGTGGACTACGCGAGGCAGGTCCAACTTCTGGAGCAGAGGTTGGCCGAGCAGGAGCGCAAGTTCCTTGACGAGATGGCGGCGCAACAACAGTTCTTGGCGGATCAAGAGAGTCAGCGGCAGGCGCTTGACGCAGAGAGGGAGATGCAGCGGAAGGCGGTCGAGGCAGAGAAAGAGCTCCGCAGCAGTCAGCGAGCGGAGGCGCTGCTCGAAAAACAGCGGATAATGATGGAGCAGAGCCAGCAGCAGCTCATCACCAGGATGCTAGCTCAGATTGGTTTTGTGGTTCCCCCGGCGTCGCCTGCTGTGGTCGCACCCTCGCCAGCGGTGTCTGTCGCTGCACCTGCGGTGGTCGTCACCACCCCGGAGTATGTCCAGTCGCCTGCCGAGTCTCCATCGCGGAGTCAGGTGGAAGTAGTCGAATCGGCAGTCGTTGCGTCGGGGGAACATTCTGCATCTCCTTCAACGCCAGCTGCTCCGGTGATTGACCTCGACGCCGAGTCTCCGAGGGCGATGGATATCATCCCTCAAGTCTCGCAGCAGGCTCCTTTCCTTCCGACTCAGCCATCCCCGGCGGAATTGCCCTTGGAAGTTCAACCTACCGTCGTCGGAACCCCGGAAGATCCCTCTCCGTCGTACTCCTCAGGTGGATCCCTCACTGGAGAGTAGTGTGTAGTAGTGTTGTGTGCGTGCCATACTCCTCCCGAAGTAAATGCTTAGGACTTTGTAACCCCCGTGTGTAAAATATTCAATTTTGTAGTTTTTCCGAACTATGTTTTGTTGCTTGTTACTACTTCTGTTGTACTTTTGATCCTATATTTTGTTGTCTCGTTCTGAATCTGTTGAGTCCATATTCAGCTCGACTCGAGCTGAATCTGCTCTCTATGCTGAATATGCTTACTGTTAAGCCATGTCCTTCTAATTTACTAAATCAGCTCGAGTCGAGCTGATTTATGTAAAGTCTTTTTAGTGCTTCCTTCCCGTATTCTTTGTCTAGACTCGTTTAAATCAGCTCGACTCGAGCTGATTTTGTGCCCCACTTCCTCGAATGGCCCCTAACCTGTTCTCGTGCATTGCTTCTATTCCTAACATCGTAGTCGTTATGTTGTCTTGCAGATGCATTGAGTCTTGATGCAGATGCCGCCGGACCTTCCT
>CADCWO010000270.1 GCA_902806435.1 uncultured Synechococcales cyanobacterium
GACTGCACCAGAAAATGCACATGCTCTTGGTCCACACCAACTTCGATAAACTTGACCTCGTAACGCTTCTCGATCTCCAGGCACACCTCTTTGAGCACTGCATCAACCTGTTCGTCGAACACAACTCATCGATACTTCACTGGAAACATCAAGTGGTAGAGCAAAACGCTAACGTTATGACTTTTGTGGATGTACTTACTCATCCTGGCATCTGACGCCGCACAGCGGCGGGGAATGTACCCAAAAGAGATTCAAGAACAAGCCAAACTACTTAAAGAACAAAGTTGGGAGCGAGTAGATAGCACTAAATTGGTTGAGAAGATAGAAACATTGGGGAGAGAAGAGCGAAAAAACTGAGGCATCGACTTGCAGTTGTGCTGGAATATCCCCTAAGGTGGCAGCTTCAACTCGGAAACTGCAGCAATAGCTGCGGACAACCATTCGAGACCAACGGCGTAAGCTTAATACTCTACTTGAAGGCAATCCAAGCTTATAGCTTTATCTACTAGCCCTATCTAAAGGAAGTCTTTCAGATCGGTTACGAAAATGGCATTGATTTGGGTGTAGAAACGAATTTGCCCTATGAAACATTTCCAGAATGCTCATACACAATCGAGACAGCTTTGGATGCTAAGATTTCTAGCCAATGAAAGGACGAAGAGAGTCTAAAGGCCTTTAGACTCTCTTAAGCCAGTTACTGCTCAATCTTTACTGAGAGAATCTTATCTCCTTTGCGGATAGCATTGACCACATCCATGTCCTCAGTTTTACCAAAGGTGGTATGAACACCATCTAAGTGGGGCTGGGGGGCGTGACAGATAAAGAACTGGCTGCCTCCGGTATTCTTACCGGCATGGGCCATTGATAAGGTGCCGGCTTCGTGCTTGTTAGGGTTGATTTCACAATTAATGGTGTAACCTGGACCACCCGTCCCTTTGCCTTGTGGGCAACCTCCCTGAACCATAAAGTTGGGAATTACCCGATGGAAAATGAGGCCATCATAAAAACCTTTTTCAGCCAGGTCAACAAAATTCTTGACGGTATTTGGCGCGTCTTGATCAAACATCTCTAGATGGATGGTGCCTTTCTCTGTCTCCATAATCGCGCGAGTCATTGATTCTCCTTTGTTAGGAATTAAGCTGAAACGTTATCACTACTCAACCCTAACCATACTTAGGTACTTTTGTAATTTCTACAACCAACCAAAACTAACGATGAGTAAATGCTCGCATAGTTGCCAAGGCATAAATGTAAGCATCCCATTTATCGAGTGATCAACTTTTGTAAAGCGATCGCGCAAAGACGTAGCTACGTATCTTATGCCAGGATAATTTTATCCAAAGCTCAGTATAAAGTATGTCAACCTCAGCCCGCGAACATCCTAAACGAGTTGTGCTTGTCACAGGCGCGTCCAGCGGGATTGGAGCAGCAATCGCTCAGCGGCTGGCAACGGAAGGCGATCGGATTGTGATCTGTGCGCGTCGGCAAGAGCGACTTGACCAACTTGCCACAGACCTCCAAAACCAAAATGCCGAAGTGCTGGCCCAACAAGTCGATCTGCGTCAGGAAGAAGAAATTCTAAAGCTTTTTGACCGTATTCGTAACACCTGGGGCGGGGTGGATGTGTTGATCAACAATGCGGGCTTAGGCCATCGAGAACCACTCATGACAGGGCACACAGAAGCATGGCGCGAGATGCTGGAGGTTAACGTCTTGGCACTGTGTATCTGCACGCGAGAAGCGGTGCACGATATGCGGCAGCGGGGCAACACAGGTCACATCATTCACATCAGCTCCATGTCCGCTCATCGAGTTCCTGCTTCAGGTGGCGTCTACTCGGCCAGCAAGTTTGCGGTTCGCGCCCTCACTGAAGGACTGCGGCAGGAACTCCGTGCTGCAGACAGCCAGATCAAGGTGAGTTCCGTTAGCCCTGGTTTCGTCGAGACAGAGTTTGCGCAGAAATTTAATCAGAGCATGGAGAAGGCACGCGAAGTCTACGGCCAGTTTCCGGTGCTACAACCCAAAGACATTGCAGAGGCAGTATGGTACTTGCTCAGCCAACCGGATCATGTTCAGGTGCACGATATTCTGCTACGCCCAACGCTCCAAATTAGTTGAACTGGGCTCCAGTTATTCTAGGTGTGGCTTTCAGTGCTTAATGAATGATCCAATTGCAGACATTTCCAGTTGTTAGCTCTACCACCGCGAATTGTCTCTGACTTGATGACCTTCCTCATCTGGGCGTTGGTAGTGGGTGACCATTTTAATCCTGAAGCAGCCAAGATACACTCAGCGTTTTTTTGCTTATCTGTGACCAACTAGCTTAATAGATTTTGACTGTTACCCAGATTCAATTGATGTAGAAGCTTGACATTTTCTGGTGTCAGCAGCTCTTGTAACTTAGGTATTTGGTTCAAAAGTTCAATTTCTTCCGTGCAGGCTTCTTGAAGAATTTCTAGACAGCGATCGCGTTGTGCTTCAGAAGTCGTATTCTGTAGCATGTAAATTGCCATATTAATCTTGGCGAGAAAATTAGACATTTCCTGGTGAGACTTCTTCAACAGTTCTTTGTGAATTCCGGCAGACTGCTGTAGTTCTTGGAGCTTTTGCTGAAGTTCGTCTGAAGAATTTTCTTGCTGAACCTGGGGAGAGCCTGAGGCATGCTGAGGCTGCTGCATCATGGTCAGGTGTTTTTTAAGCCGCACCGTAATTGACTGGAGTAATTCATCTCGACTGAAGGGCTTAGTGAGGTAATCATCGGCACCGAGTTCCATGCCTTCACGAATATCACCTTTATCAGCTTTAGCAGTCAGAAAAATAAATGGAATTGTGGCCGTTGCTGAATCTTGGCGCAAGGTATTTAGGACACCATAGCCATCTAGCTCTGGCATCATCACATCAGAGATGATTAAGTCAGGTATGTAATCAAGCGCCCACATCACACCGATCATGCCGTTTTGAGCACTAACTACATCGTAATCTTCAGCCTCAAGCATCTCTACGAGGTTTAGCCGCACTGCTTCTTCGTCTTCAATTACCAAAATTTTTGTCATTTTTACACCTGTTTATTAGATGGCAGCTTGACAGTGAATGTTGTACCGCTCCCGACTTGGCTCTTGACGACAATAGTGCCACCGTGCAGGTCTACAGACTTCTTGACAATAGATAGCCCTAACCCGGTACCGGAGATTGTACCCACGTTGCTGGCCCTATGAAACGAATCAAATAGTTGCATCTGGTCTGACGCTGGAATACCTATTCCTTCGTCTTGTACCTCGAAAATCATATCTGCCAATTCACAATTGAGACTAAAGCGGACCGTACCCCCTTGGGGAGAATACTTAATCGCGTTCGAGAGCAAGTTACTTAAGATGTGCCGTAGAAGCTTTTCATCCATGTATGTATCAGAGCATTGTCCCTGAATGCGGAAATCGATTGTATGGGTGCTTGTGCTGATTTGCATCTCCTCTACAAGATCACGGCAGAATTGGACTAAATCCAATAATGTTAGATTGCACTCTAGTTTGCCCGCTTCCGCTTTGCCAATTAACAGCACATCGTTTAAAAGCCCGGTCATATGCTTGACCGCTAGCTGAATCCGCTGAAGATGGACCAGTTTTTTCTCTTCTCCCCACTTATGGCTGTAATGCTGTATTAGCTCGGCAGAAGACAGGATCGTGGCTAGGGGTGTGCGAAACTCGTGAGATGCCATGGTGACAAATCGAGACTTTAATTCACCAAGTTCTTTTTCTTTTTCCAAAGCGTTACGGATATCTGCTTCTGCTTGTTTGCGCTCAGTAATGTCGCGGACAATAGCCATTACTTCATCTTTACCACTGACCACGATGCGGGCTTCGTAATCACGTAGGTGGTCTATCTCTTTGTCGGTGTGGGCTGCGGCTGATTGCAATTTCTCTGGAAGCTGGTACTCAAAGATTTGAATATCGTTGGTTTGTAAAGCTTGTTTTATGCAGTCCATAGCTGGCAGGGCTACTGCTTGTGGCAACACCTCAGCCAAAGTTTTGCCCAAAAACTCACTCGGGGGCACTAACAAGTTGTGGTCTTTTGGTGCTTTAAAGTTAACAAGGGTACCACCTTTGCTGATCCGAACCATCAAATCTGGCATTGCATTAATCAGGGCGCGATTTGTCGCAACGCTTGAACGAAGAGCCTCTTCTGCTTGCTTGCGCTCTGTAATGTCTCGTGTAATTTTGGAGAAGCCTCGGAGTAGACCTGCTTCATCTCGCAATGTGGTAAGTACCATGTTGGCCCAGAAGAGTGATCCGTCTTTGCGTACCCGCCACCCTTCGTTTTCAATCTGTTCTTCAATTTCGCAAGTACGTAGAGCTTGCTGAGGCTTGTCGCACTGAATATCTTCCTGAGGGTAGAAACAGGAGAAATGCTGGCCGAGAATTTCTTCTGCTTGATAGCCTTTAATGCGTTCCGCCCCCGCATTCCAGCTTGCAATGCGTCCATCTGGATTCAACATGATAATCGCATAATCTTTCACACCCGCTACCAGTAGGCGAAAGCGATCTTCACTTTCTTTGAGAGCTGCTTCTGCCTGCCTGCGCTCTGCGATCTCGTTGCGTAGTTGTTCGTTAGCCTTGCTTAACTCAGCAGTGCGTTCTGCCACTCGAACTTCTAATTGGTCATGAGCCTGTTGTAATGCGGCTTCTACCCGCTTGCGTTCAGTAATATCAAAGATGTAACTTCTGACTAAGTCGCTTTCGGCAATGTAGTGGACAGATTGTTCAAACACTTGCTGACCAACTACAACCTCACGCACAAAAAATTTTTTCTTCTTATTTTGAACGGTAGCAATCGTTGAAAGTAATCCCGCTAGGATTGGATGCTTTAGCCCAGCTACTTGAATGCCTGGAAATTGCTCAGCAGCAGCTGGATTGAAATAGGTCAGAGTTCCTGCTAGATCAATCTCTAGAATGGGATGAGAGATCAGTTCCGGGAAGGACGCCAGCCGAACCAGTGCAGCATCATTAGAATTTCCCAAAACCGTGTCTGAGGACATCAGCGTTGCAGAGGCGTTACTTAAACCGGCAGGTGATATTTGAGAGGAATTACCAAGGCTTGACAGTAAACCAGATAAATCTTTAGCTTCACAGGACCTGATCAGGTCCAGATCCAACTGGCTAGAGCTGGCCAAGTACCTTGCTCTGACGTCTACTCCAAATACAATTACATCACCAGAATTGAGTTCATGGGAAAAGCAGCGCTTATCATTGACCAACAAACCGTTCGTACTGCGCTTTCCCTGGAGATTGCCATCGATAATTCGGAAAGTATAAGTGGCCGTTCCGGGGGTGTTGACCCGTAGTAAAAAGGCATGTTGACGAGAAACTGACTTGGAATCAAGCACAATAGTGTTACTTTGGTTGCGGCCAATTGAATAAGTGGCATCCTTAAGGGCAACTGTACGTTTGCCTTGCATATCTTCAATAACCAGAAGATGCTGAACCTGCTGTTGCTTAGGTGTCACTATATTTTTACTGGCTCACCAGTTGTAGCTTTCCCAAGCTGCGCAACAAATGTTACTGGAGGCTATCCCAAAAGTACCGTCTGAGAAGAATGAGGATTCACCCAAGGTAGGTGAATTCAAGGAAGTTCTCCAGGTACTATGTACAGTGGGCAACTAAGCGCCGGAAGTTAAACAACCAGGCAAATAATTGCTCTATGTTGCACCTGGGGCAGTAGCAGCTGAGGGAACAGCTATCTTGGCTCGAGGGATGTGGTCATAGACACCTTACGTGAGGAGTTAAGTACACTCATCGCAAAGTCAGAGCATTGACGCTCAATGACCTACTTTTCCATCTGAAGATCATTTCTTAGAACGCAAATTGGTATCACACACCGAGCCGCTACACCGACAAGGGAATCCCTATCCCTCAATGAGTGTATGACTGCTAATGGTTTCGTTCAGAAGCTGATGTGCATACCAGTCAACCATTGGAGATGCACTTTAACCAAAGACAAATAAGAGCCGGAAGAATCTAAAGAAAGCAGCACCTCTTAAGGTGGGCGATCGCAATGAGCTAATCCCCATAGTGGTCTAATACGAAATCCGTCTAGTCTAACCCCCTTATCTTTTGTAGAGTAGGAGGATGCCAAGAAACGCTTATTTAGAACCTCATCTGAGTTGTGCCCAACTGAAGGAGCGC
>CADCWO010000271.1:0-17456 GCA_902806435.1 uncultured Synechococcales cyanobacterium
ACCAACTGAACTTTTAGAGTCGCGATCGCCAAGAGCAGTTACTAATGAGAGCGCAGTATGGTGAACAGTTTCTACCAAACGTTATTTCTACAGAGTCAGCTTCCAGACGACCTTTGGAGACATGATTGAGTGTTAACTAAACCCTGCTCCCAGTAGTAAAAGGTGTAATGGAAGTTTTAGGTACAGGAGAATTTACGGGTAAAGACCCGGATCAGTAGCGTTGAGGTACGAACTGAATATGCTTTGCAGCTTTGCGGGGTGCGCTTGAAGGCCTGAAAGAGTAAATACACTGCGCCGGACGCCGCTGAAACAATAGCTTCACGACAGCTCCAGCAGGCTAAAGAGCCTACAATATTCGTTGGGTTTTAAGTTGAGGAGTTACCGAACCATAGCTTCGAATTCAGCAAAGACTTTTAAGTTCAAAGCTACAGCGCAGGACGAACACAAGCATTTGGTCTTGCGCTATAGCTTGTCCATCTTAGTTAAAGACCAGGTTTCTAGTGGGTGGCTCTACCGTTGGTAGCCTGGACAAACCCAAGGGTTAAGCTGTCATGGGCCAAGAAGTGAGCCAGGTGGTAAGTTCTCTCTTCTGTCTTAAGCAAGATTTGCTCGTAAAGATACCGGGTTGCGCGATCGCCTAAGCTTTCTGCTTGCCCAGCTAGGCGGCGGAGCAGTTGAATGATCGATTGCTCGGCTTCAAGATCGTGCTCTACCATCTGGCGGCAGTCGTAAACGCCGTCTGATTCTTGGGTAAAGCAGCAAAGTTCTGCCAGTTTGCTAAAGCTGCCAGCTGGGACACCACCTAGACCATTCAAGCGCTCGCCCAGGTCATCAACGTATCCTTGAATTTGTTGATAACTCTCGCCAAAAAACTGATGTAGCGAATAAAATTCAGCACCCTCAACAACAAAGTGATGCTTTTGGTATTGCAGGTAGAGTCCCTGAAAACTGGCTAAAGCGATGTTGAGACCTTCACAAACCGGCCTTGTGACACTGTGATCCAGTAAAACTGGGTTGTCATAAACCTGGCCAAAGGGTTGCAATACAGTTTGTCCTCTAGATGCTTCCGTCATTACCGTGTTCTCCTCTTTACTTATTAAGCGACTGCTAGTGCAGTGGCGTTTTGTACCTTGCCTGGCCTAAGTTTCAGCTAGTTAGGGATGTGTCTAGCCTAGCTTATGCTTGAAGACCGAAGGTCAACTCAAAGGGGCTTTTAAAGTTTTCTTAAGCTTGTATTCCTAACAACTGAGAATGATTCCTACTTAATCTATGCTAATCAGAGGCTAGTTCTTGGTAAAACTAATCAAGAACCGCTCAAGAAAGTGTATATTACTGAAAACTTGTCGCATCTATTAAGTCAATGCATCCACCTGAACCAAGATTAGAAGCAGGCGAATTTATTGAGGTGAGTCGAGTAGACCGCTGGGCAGTTTGTCTACGCTTGCAGGAGTTAGGAATCGTCTGTGAATGTTCTTCTGAACAACCACTGTGGGCTGAAATTAACACCGTAGCTGCCTCAGTTCAGCTGTGGAGTGTTGTGAGGCAATTGACATCTTCTCGTCAAGAGCTAGTGCAAGGTCTAGAGCGCTGCTGGCAAATATCCAAGTAAACTAGCAAATAGATGTCACAACAGCAGAAATTATTGCCTGTTGTGAGGTTTTAAGTTGATCTACGAAGCTGAGGGGGATTGAGAGAAAACTTTCAAATAATCTCTTAGCGGCAGTGTCACTGTTAACGTATAGCTACTTAGAATTGACAATGCTTCAATTACTACACCTTTTGATTCAAGCTTTACAGCCTGTACTAGCACCTATTTGCTGTCTAGTTGCTTGGACCCTTGTGTTTCTTGTTTCCTGGGACCTGTGGACAGCCACAAAGAGTGGCGTCAAGACTGTGAAGCAACTACATCAAATTCCCTGTGCCAACTGCCAGTTTTTTACAGGTAATTACTACCTCAAGTGTACTGTCCACCCTTCCAGGGCACTGGGTGAAGAGGCAATTGGTTGTACTGATTACTGGTCAAAGGAGCGACGGGTTTAGAGTTATCTCAAGCAAGAGCAGAGTTACCAAAGTCTGGCGGAACGTCTTGCCACCGGCCAGGCCCGATCGCTTGTAGAGCTTCGCGCAGAGAAACATCCCCCGTATATAACGCACGGCCAACAATCACCCCTGAGACTCCTAGGGGTTCTAGAGCCAGCAGACTGAGCAAATCGGTGATTGAGCTCACCCCGCCAGAGGCAATCACCGGGACTGAGGCTGCGGCGGCCAGTTCTCGTAAGGCAGCCAGGTTCGGACCTTTTAGGGTGCCATCTCGCTGAATATCCGTGTAAATAATCCCGGCTACACCTTGGCTAGCGACTTGCTGCGCTAAGTCTATGGCTGAGACTTCCGAGGTTTCTAGCCAACCTCTGGTGGCTACCCGACCATTACGCGCGTCAATGCCCACCAAGATCTGTCGGGGCAACTCATGAGCTAGTTGTTGGACCAACTCAGGCTGTTCCAGGGCAATAGTGCCCAAAATTACTCGTTCAACGCCTAGCTCTAAGAGTGCTCTCACGCGATCGCGATCTCTCACCCCGCCGCCCACCTGAACTGGAATGTTCACCGCCTGTACAATCGCCGCGATCGTTTTTAAGTTAACGGGCTGACCTGTTTTAGCCCCGTCTAGATCCACTAAATGCAATCGTGCCGCTCCTTGTTCCGCCCACTGACGCGCTACGGCAACCGGGTCGTCGTTGAAGACCTGCGATCGCGCGTAGTCTCCCTGGTAGAGACGCACACAACGCCCTGCCAGTAAATCAATCGCCGGAATCACATCCATCGTGTCTCACCTCGGTCCAAGTAATCACCCTGAAGCTATTTAAACAGGTCCAGTCTTAAAGCTCATATTTTGCCGACAATCGCCTACCCAACAGCTACTTTCTCGCTTTAAAGCGGCTCAGGTCCGCTGAAGTAAGAGGCCATCTTTTTTGAAGTCAGGTATCCGTCACACAAGCCCATCCAATAATATTTTGCGGTTGAGGTAGTGTGCTACTTGCCGAAGAAAGCGAAACTCCCGCACTTGCCAATCGTAGGCTTGAAAGAATCCCGACCCAGCTTCAGGGACGAATTGCAGTTTAACATGTAGTGATGCCGGGAAAGCACCGACACTAAGGCGCAGCCAATTCCCCCAAAATCGTAAACCGCACATGGTTAAGCGCCAGATCACCAATTCTGATCCCTTGGCTGCGGGCGCTAGTAGTTTCAAACGGAATGCCTTTGCCAAGCTCAATATGGTTCCAGGGTAACCCCATGAAAAACCGCGTGGGGTAAGGACCGCGTTCAGTGACATCATCTGGGTTAGATTCCATCGGTACCCAACCAAACCCCGGAATATAAAATTCCAGCCAGACATGGTTGTAGTCCGGTTGGAGGGGCACTCCTTGCTGATCAGCAGTGGCGGGACACTTATAGCGCCCCACTGTACGACAAGCAATCCCATTTAGACGGGCCAGTGCCAATAACACCCCGACGTACTCCCCACAGGAACCCACACCCCGATCTAAAACGACATCCGGGGTATCAATCCGGGCTTGAATGCCATAGGAAAGCCGCTCGTAGACATAGTTACGAATTTTAAGAATCTTGCGCAGGAGATTGGTTTCTGTCCCGATCGCCTCGCGGGCTGCTCGCCGCACAACTGGGGTATCCATCGCTAAATCATCATCGTCTACCAAGTAGCGAGCCTGAAATTCAGGGGAAAGCGCAGGAATGTCTTCTACATCTTGGGGGGTGAGTAGGTACTTAATTGCGTGCACTTCCACCTGCGCCTTCCAGCCAAATAGCCGTGCTTCGCCGGGTTTAAGCGTAGAGAAATGAAATACGGCCACCCGCTGGTCTTGTTGAACTTCTTCTGTAAACGGTAAGCCAATTGCTTCGACAGATTTCAGGGTTTGGCGCGCTGTATTTGCGGGTAAGGCCATCCGCCACTCTAGATTTTCTAGGTGGACTGCATCCAGGGGAGAGAGTTCTTCAAGATAGGACACCTCCAGCAAATAGCCGTTTGATATGGCATAACGCTCTGCCTGATGGACGCGGAAATGGAGAGGATGAATAAAGGTGCGATCGCGAATTGCAATCTCTAAAGAATTATCCCGGTTATTGGGGTTATCCCGAATGTAGGCTTCCTCTGTCGCGTAGGCAATGTAAAGGGTATCCTCTGACTGCGGGTTGGGACAAAAGGCTAAACCGGTGGGAGACCCGAAAGGGGTCAACAAGTTGAAGCGCAACTCTCCTGTGCTGCGGTCTAGGCAGTAGACGCTTTGTTCGGTGCGATCGCAGACCCACAGTTCATCACCACGCACAGTAATATTTTCAATGCCCACCCCTGGAGCCGGGAATTTACCCACCTGCCGCCAAGTAGCGCGATCAAACAGCAAAATATAGCCCGCTTTCTGGCAGGTAATGTAAATGGTTTCTTCTGAGACAGCCACACCGTTTGCCGGGTACGGCAACCGCAGCATCAGCTGCGGCGTCAACTCAAGCAAAGTACAGCAGTAGACACCGTCTTCCCGGCAAAACCACAGCGTAGGAGTTGCACTGTCCTCCAGGAAAAGCCCCGTTGCATCGAGAAAGTGCTCCACCCCGTAGGGGTTAAGAATAATCGTGTTGTCAGTGGCTGGGTCAATTTGAAGCAAATAACCCCGCACCGTATCCAGGGCCAGTAACCCGTTACCTAGTTGCGGGTCCTTCTCTTGCCCAAAAGCAAGGCCAGAAACCTCATAAACACCCAATGGCCGAATCATCCGCCACTGGTGGGGCTGGTTAGGAGGAATTAATATTTGGGGGGGATCTTGATGAGAAACAAGCATACGCTGGGGCTTTAATATAGCAGCCTTAAATCATAGCCAAAACAATGCTGGTGGAATGTTCAAAGGAAGGCATTTTCAGTTATTGGGGGTCTAAAACCTTGGCCACAGTGTGCACATCCTTATCACCACGCCCGGAGCAGTTGATCACAATCCGCGGGTTGCCGTTCAATTGAGGGCAAAGCGTTTCTAGAAACGCGATCGCATGAGCCGTTTCCAGAGCCGGAATAATTCCCTCTAGCTGTGCCGTCTGCTGGAAGGCTACCACTGCTTGCTCATCTGTGACACTATAATATTCTGCTCGGCCCAGGTCTTTCAGGTAGCTGTGCTCCGGCCCCACGCCGGGGTAATCTAATCCGGCACTGATCGAGTGCGCCTCTACCACTTGCCCATCTTGATCTTGCAGCAGATAACTCATTGCTCCGTGCAATACCCCGACGCGACCGCGGGTAAGCGTGGCAGCGTGCTTGGTGGAATCAACGCCCTCTCCCGCCGCTTCCACGCCAATCAGCCGCACCGTTGGCTCTTCTACAAATTCATGAAATAGGCCCATTGCATTGGAACCGCCCCCGACACAAGCCAGGAGGATATCTGGTAGCCCTCCCCATTTTTCTAGAGCTTGGGCACGGGTCTCTTGACCGATCACCGCATGGAAGTCTCGCACCATTACAGGGTAGGGATGAGGACCAGCCACCGATCCCAGGATGTAATGCGTGGTTTCGACGTTAGTCACCCAATCGCGAATCGCTTCTGAGGTGGCATCTTTCAGTGTGCCGCTGCCTGCCTCCACGGGCCGCACTTCTGCACCCATTAACCGCATCCGGAACACATTCAGCGCCTGCCGCTCCATATCCTGAACGCCCATGTAGATCACACAGTTCAAGCCAAAGCGGGCACAGACGGTCGCCGTGGCAACGCCATGCTGACCGGCCCCGGTTTCTGCAATGATCCGGCGCTTGCCCATACGCTGGGCGAGTAAAACTTGAGCCAGTGCATTGTTGATCTTGTGTGCGCCGGTATGGTTTAGGTCCTCTCGCTTCAGGTAAATCTGGGGGCCAGAACCATCCGCTTGGGCGTAGTGAGCGGTTAGCCGCTCCGCGAAATACAAAGGAGTGGGGCGGCCGACATAATCTCGCAACAATCCATTTAGTTCTTGCTGGAAAGAAGGGTCAAGCCGGTACTTCTGAAGCGCTGCTTCAAGCTCGCTCAACGCTGGCATCAGCGTCTCTGGGACGTACTTACCCCCGAACTGACCAAAGCGTCCTAGGGTATCAGGGGAAATGATAACAGATTGATCTAGTGTCACAACTAATGGAGTTAGGGGATAAGCTCAATTATAAATGGAGTGACCATTTGCAAATGGGATTAGGCAATAAAGAGGCAGGTGTATGAACTGGTGGCGCAGACTCAAAGGCAACCCGTTAGCCCGATTTGGGGCATTGGTTCTACTGGTTTTATATACTGCCGTGATTGGGGCTGATTTTATTGCCCCCTCTGACCCCTACGCCTCACAGCCGAATGGAGCCTTGCTACCCCCCACGCGGATCTATTGGGTGAACCAAACAACGAACAGGTTCATCGGGCCGCATGTATATCCCACAACTCAGGGCCCGGTTGATTTAAACACAGGGAAGCGAGAGCTGATTGTGGACCGGCAGAATCCTGACCCGCTACGCTTATTCGCCAAGGGAGACCCCTACAGTTTCTTGCAAGTTCGTCTGCCGCTGCCTACTCAGTTGTCCCTGCGACAGCCCAAGGTAGAGGAAGTGGAGTTGTTTCCAGGATTCAAAGGCGATCGCCACTTATTTGGCACCACAGGAGTGGCAAAATTTAATCTTCTGGGGACCGACGAGCAAGCACGAGATCAGTTCAGCCGCTTGCTCTATGGGGGAAGAATTAGTCTCAGCATCGGCCTAGTCGGCGTTGTTATCTCCTTCCCCCTAGGGATGTTGATTGGCGGTGTGTCTGGTTACTTTACAGGCTTAACCGATGCTTTTTTGATGCGTTTGGTAGAAGTGTTGATGACCATCCCCAGCCTCTACCTGCTAGTCGCGTTGGCGGCGGTGCTGCCCCCCGGCTTAAGTAGTGCAGAGCGATTTTTGTTAATCGTGCTAATTACTTCTTTTGTTAGCTGGTCCGGGTTGGCACGAGTGATCCGGGGGCAGGTGCTCTCGATTAAGGAGAAAGAATTTGTCCAGGCCACTCGCGCCATGGGGGGGCGGCCGCTGTACATCATCATCCGCCATATTTTGCCGCAAACCGCCAGCTATATCATCATCTCTGCCACCCTGGCAATTCCCAGCTTTATTGTGGCGGAGTCCGTCCTGAGTTTAATTGGCTTGGGAATTCAACAACCCGACCCCTCCTGGGGCAACATGCTCTCTTTGGCAACTAATGCTTCCATCCTGGTGTTGCAACCCTGGTTGATCTGGCCACCTGCCTTGCTGATTATCCTGACAGTGTTGGCCTTTAACCTTTTAGGAGACGGCCTGCGCGATGCTCTAGATCCTCGCAGCTTACAGCGTCAAACTGTGACAGCTCCAATGGAGTTGGACGCCAGAGATACACTTGTAGATCAATCGCCTCTGCCTGAGTGAAAGCAATCCCTTCCTGTTCCAGTAACTCTCGCTGTAAGACGTCAGTCCCATTGCGAAATGGCGAGAGAGACACTTGCCCTTTCGCATTGATCACTCGGTGCCAGGGGATATCGGCACCAGGAGCCAAGCGATACAAGGCATAACCTACTTGCCGCGCCTGGCCAAACAGGCCCGCTAATTCCGCCACCTGTCCGTAGGTGGCAATCTTACCGTAGGGAATTTGCTGCACGACTTGATAAATTCTTTCGTAGCGGGTAAGAGCGGCTGAGCTTGATGTCAAGGTATTCACTAGAAGTACGAGTGCCAATGTTCAGCATAAAAGCTCAATAACCGTTAGGAGTAGTATCTACCGCATCAACAGAGATCGCCATCGGCACAGCCTGTCCTTGAGATAGAGGCAGATTTGAGGCCATCGCCTAGAGTCTTCATATCAATCATCTTCCTCTCCTTGATTTTGACCAAAAGAAGATTTTATTTGCTTGTCCTACTACGCTGCTCTCATATCTAGCAACTTGGATTAGTTAATCAATGCTGACAACAATCTGTCACCATGGACAACAATTTGTCACCACGGACAGACAATGTGGCAATCGACAACAAAAGCGGGCAGGGGGAATCGAACCCCCATCATTAGCTTGGAAGGCTAAGGTTTTACCACTAAACTACGCCCGCAGGGTGGCTCAAGCAAAACCTAGGCTAGCACAGATTACCTGGGGTTGAGCTGCTGTTAGCAATCAAAATTCTGCTCACCTCAGCGCTGGTTCACACTTACAGGCATGGATTAGAGTCAGAATATAAAGATTCACTCACAGCAGTACGCACCTACTGATGGCTCGCACCCCCACGCTGCAATTTGACCGGGGCACTTTAATTTTGCATCCGCCGCCCAGAGGTAAAGATTGGGTAGATTATGCTACTTGGGATGACCGGATAGAGCGGTTTCGGATTCCGGCAATCCACTACCGTAACCTTGTACAAATCCTCAAAGGTACGGGCACACCATTAATTGATCAAGCGCAAGCCTTTCAAGAGATTGATCTAGTACCGAGCCTGGAGATGGAGCCTTATCCTCACCAGCAGGAAGCTTTGACAGCCTGGACGCAGGGAGGTGGTTCCGGGGTAGTTGTGCTGCCCACTGCTGCGGGTAAAACCTATCTAGCCCAATTAGCCATCCAAGCTACCCAACGCAGTACCTTAGTCATGGTGCCGACTCTAGACCTGATGCACCAGTGGTACGCTCATTTGGTTGCGGCTTTCCCAGATGCTGAAATTGGTTTACTAGGAGGAGGCTCCCGCGACGGTCTGCGGCCAGACGCTAATGGCCATCGCACAGCAATTTTGATTTCTACCTATGATAGTGCCGCTATCCATGCGGAAACCTTAGGCAACCAGTACGCCCTGCTAGTTTTTGACGAGTGCCACCATCTTCCCAGTGACTTTAACCGAGTCATTGCGGAATACGCGATCGCGCCCTACCGTCTGGGGTTGACAGCTACACCCGATCGCAGCGATGGTAGGCACGCAGATTTGCAAACCTTGATCGGCCCGCAGGTCTACCGCAGAGCAGCAGCGGAACTGTCTGGTAGTGCCCTAGCCAAGCACAAAGCGGTCCAGATTAAGGTGAAGCTTTCCCCTCGCGAGCGCGATCGCTACGATGAGCTGATCCAAACGCGCAATGATTTCCTAAAAGAATCAAATATCTTCTTAGGCAGCACCCAAGGCTGGCAGCACTTTGTCCAGGCTAGTGCCCGCTCTCAGGCCGGGCGCCGGGCTATGCTTGCCCACCGTGAAGCCAAGGCGATCGCCTTTGGTACCGAGGGTAAACTGCGAATCTTGGTTGATTTACTGGCGCAACACCACCCAGAGCGCACCTTGATCTTTACCGATGACAACGCTACTGTCTATCGAATTTCGCAGGCATTTTTGATCCCGGCGATTACCCACCAGACTGCAGTCAAAGAACGTCATGATATTCTCACCCGCTTTCGAGAAGGTGAGTATCGTACCCTTGTGGCCTCCCGCGTCTTGAATGAAGGCGTAGATGTCCCAGAAGCTAGTGTGGCGATCGTTCTTTCTGGGACTGGCTCAACCCGTGAATACATCCAACGCCTGGGTCGCATTCTCCGCCGCGGTAAAGATAAAGATAAGTTGGCCCTGCTGTACGAAGTCGTTGCGGAGAACACTAGTGAAGAAAATACCTCCCGTCGCCGTCATGCTCAACCCGTGACTGCCAAGCCTCAGCAACGCCAATTAGAACTGGTTGAGCCGGAACGGGATTACCGGCCTAATTCCCCTACCACTCCTAGAGCCGCTGAAGCGCCAGCAAACTGGGGAGATTTGCCTAACCCAGAGCCACCATAGTCATCTATTTCAGTAATTGCGGTGTTGATCTTTGCTGCGTCAACATCAGGATAGCGATCTGATGGGCAGAAGCGCGAAAGCTCGCGGCATGATGGCTAGAAGTGGCTGGTTGTCTTTATAGATGGGCTGCGTTAGTTCCGCTGGTAATTGCCCTTATCCGACTCGCTTTCCGACTGATACCGCACCTCCTTCAATCAATGATTAGCGATTCACGGTGCTCATGTCTGGGTAGCGATCGCCCATCGCAATTCCTGGCGGTAAAGCTTCCTCAACCTGGTCTATCTCTGTCTGAGTCAGCGTCACCTCCGCCGCGGTGAGTTTCTCTTCTAAATAGGTGCGTCGCTTGGTGCCGGGAATCGGTACAATGTCTTCTCCCTGAGCTAGGACCTAAGCCAGGGCTAGCTGTTCGGGTTTGATCCCCTTCTGCGCTGCCATTTCTTCAACCCGCTGCACCAGTTATAGATTTCGCTCTAAATTCTCGGCTTGAAAGCGGGGGTAGCGCTCAGCCCGGAAATCTCCCTCAGATAGATCATTGAGGCTCTTGATTTTGCCGGTGAGAAACCCGCGACCTAGAGGGCTATAGGGAACAAAGCCAATCCCCAACTCGCGGCAGGTAGGAAGAATCTCTGCTTCTGGCTCCCGGTTCCACAGGGAATATTCCGTCTGCAGAGCGGAAATTGGATGAACTTTCTGAGCACGCCGGATCGTTGCAGGTGCTGCTTACGACAAACCCAAATAGCGGATCTGGTTTGATTGGACTAACTCTGCCATTGCCCCCACCGTCTCTTCGATTGGTGTATTGGGATCGACCCGGTGCTGGTAGTAGAGGTCAATCACGTCAACCCCTAAGCGTTTCAAACTGGCTTCACAGGCAGAGCGCACATAATCTGACTTGCCATTCACCCCTTGGAAGCTACCGTCACTGCCACGCACATCCCCAAACTTGGTGGCGGCAGATAACCTTCGGGTGATCAGGTACATTGTTTTTTAAGTCCTATGAGAGGGCGATCGCTAAGAATACCCACCTGGTTTTCAATCTGCTCACAGCAGCAGCGCACAACTTAATCCCGTTGAGCCCAGAGGGGAGAAGCGAACACTTCTACACCCAAGCATTTAACTCGATGAATGCTGTCATGGAAACTTTGTCTGAGGGGTTGAGTACACTCACCGCAATTCTGGAGTGCTGACCTCAATGGCCTACTTCCTCCACCTGAAGATCACTTCTTAGAATGCAGACGGGTATAACATGCGTGTTGTCCGCCTTATCCTCTTTGCCCTGATCGGGCTGGCGATAACCAGCGTGCTTTTGTCTACTGTTATAGCTACCGCAGTCGTCAGCCTGCTTGCGTTTCAAGATCCCTACCGATGGGCTGATAGGTTAGCGGCTCTGAAAGGTGAGGATATCGTGATAGCTCCTGCCCCAGGAGTTGTGCCCATTGAGCGAGAAGCTGGCGGCCTAATTATCGTGAAGGCTATCTTTACTGGCCCTGCTGGTAGCACTACCTGTAAGGCTCTGCTGGATACCGGCGCAACCTTCAGCTTGGTCCCCCCTCGGGTAGCCCGAAAGATTGGTGTTAAGGCGCAGGGAAAGGCAATCATAGTCGGGATAAAAAGCCGACAGCTCAGCCCTATTACTTATACAGACGTCAAGCTAGGCGCCGCAAAGGTCAAACGAGTTCAAACTGTAACTGACACTCTTGATGGCTTTGCATTAGCAGACGTTGAGTGTTTGCTCGGCCAAAGCTTCATGCGGAATTTGTCAATTACTATTGAGAGCTCGAAGCTGATGATTCAAAAGCCTATGAAACCGCAGAGAGGTTTGCGTTCTAGCCTTACCGAAGGATTAGAAATGGCTGGTGAGCATCTTGGGACAGTGGAGAAACTTAGCTGGCCGGCCAAGCTGAAGCCTTAATACTGGATAACCATGCCGGAATCTAAGCACAGGGACGCTGAAGTTTGCTGCTGCCGACCTCCAGCAATTTTGAAAGCTAAATTCTGAGCATCGACCAATGCGTCTGGCAATCAATTGAGCTGAGTTATCAACTATGAAAGCTCCGCCCCGCAAGCATTTCAGGAACTAAACCGGCCCTGGAATCGTCAAACTGTATGCTTTTATACTAAACACTTAGTTTTAGAATTATGTTGTCTCATCACATGCTCTCAACCTTAGCCTTAGCTGGGATGATGGTTTTGGGAAACGGGTGGCGGGGTTCTCAGCCTGCCAAGGCTTTAGCGATCACTACCACCTCTAACCTAAACTCGTTAGTTGCCCAGGCTTCTCAAAGAGGGCCCCGCGATACTACTACATATTCGATTCGTCTGCCCCAACCCTTGATCAATAATGTGCGGCAGGATGTGTCTCGGAGGACCGGGGTGCCACAGGAGAAGGTTGGAATTACCGAGGCCAGCCGGGCAACCTATCCTGAGAGTTGCCTGGGTTTGCCAAGGCCAGATGAGGTCTGCGCTCAAGCCCTTGTGGAAGGCTTCCGCATCGTTGCCTTCCCGGATATCTCTGATACTGGGCGGGTGAGACCCTTCATCTACCGCTCCGACCTGACAGGCCGTACCCTGCGTTTGGAGAACGATTTTGATGCTGCGACTCCATTCGGCTTGCCCACAACAGTGGCAGATACGATATTACAAGATGCTTCCCAACGGACGGGGCAACCCACTTCTGTGCTCAAGATTGTCCAGACCCAGAGGCGAACTTGGCCTAACGGTTGCCTAGGACTGAATAAACCCGGTGTTGTCTGTACGCAGGCTTTAGTGGAAGGCTGGGTGGTTGTCGTCAACGGGCCCCGAGGGGTGCAGCTTACCTATCGCACCAATGAGTCAGGCTCAGTGGTCAAATTTGATCCAACTGCCACCTCTACAGGCGATGCTTCTATCGTCAAGCCTGTGAAGATACCAACTCGTGAACTTCCCCCGCCGTTGAAACAAGGAGAGCTTTTTAGAGCAATTTACAGTGGTGGGATTGCCGGACGCACTACAGTTATCACCCTACGAACTGACGGGCGGCTAGTCCAGTCGCTTGCTGCTCCTAATGGTGGTGGGACGACCAGCAGGACGTTAATCAAGCGTGTTTCTCCCCAGCAACTTCGTTCCTTTCAAGGACTGCTGAAACGCCCGCAGTTTAACCAGTTTAACCGGCTCAGCTATCCAGCGCCGGGAGGTGCAGCTGACTTTTTCACCATCACGCTGAGTAGTCATAAGACCAGCGTGCGCTATGCTGACTTGATCCAAGAGCGTCTGCCAAGAGACTTACAGCAAGTAATTCAAGCTTTTGAGCGGCTTACGAACAAATCGCGGCTGTAGCACTTGTCTGTTGACGGTGCCTTGGAAAGATTAAATAATCTGAACGGCAGCTATTCTAGATCAACTGAATTGCTAGCTAGGCCGTCGAACTGGCTACCTATTTTGTAAAGTTCATACCGACCTCCAGCCGAGAAGCTGCTGGTCGATAGTTGCTGAACCACTTAGGCCCGCTATGAATAGTCAAGCCAAACCCCTGACCATTTCTTACCTTTTTCTAGCGACATACCGCAGCTGAGAGCCTACCTTATGTATATGGGCCAATGAATCCCCCCGCAACGGCCTAGATAAATCCTCGAAACGGCAACTTATCTCGAAAGTGTAAGGCGCAAACTAGCTGACCTAATCCACATTGGCATGGACGTTGCTAGTACCGAAGGAATTTTTAGCTTTTGACAACTCAATAAATAGAGCGGTAGAAAACCATGAAATAGGATGGCTGAGTAGAAAACTGGAGACTTTCTCGCCCCTGTAACCCGGTTACCTTTTGCTCAAGGCATAACTGCGCATCTCTCTGGCCTGTAGGAAGTCTTGGGTAACTGTCCCCAGATTAATGCTCAGACAGGTCATTCCTAGAAAAAGCAGAATGTATGTGGAAGCTGCAACTGTGCCAATCATGAACCATGTAAACACATGGAGCCCCATTACCAAAGCAGGAATGCTAGCAATTCCTGCAACACAAAACACCTGAGATTGAGGACGATGTATCGCACTTGAGATAAGTGTCACTGAAGTTGCAGCCAGGTTGGCTGGAACCAAAAAGGCACAAATGGCGATGCAGTGCGTCCGTGAAAACTCAGCTAGCGTGTTGAAGTCGAGCATCTGCTCCTTGGGCTTAGATGGTTAAAGCTTAGACTAAATGTGGGCCATAATGCTTAACGCTTGCGGATGATAATACTGATCAATTTCTCATCGCTTCATTACCATTGCCGTCAGTCACAAGCTTACAGTTGCACGTTAAAAATCCCCAGAGCAAACACTGCGCTTTGATCCACAGGTAAGTCACCCTCTGTAATCAGCGCCTGTACCTATCGATAGTTGAAGAGATAGCTTAGGTACCAATGCCCACAGCAAAAGATAGCTTCAGCTTAATCAAGACGCCACTTGAGTAAGGTAGAGCTGATCTATTGATTAGCTTCTTGGGAGATTAAGAGTCTCTCAAGTAGTCTCAACGCGCTCTTGGTGTTGTCTACTGCTTTTAGAACCCTTACCGCATCTTGGTCTGATGTCAGGCTACTCGCTACCTAAACCTATTGTTCAGCGCCTAGTCTCTTGGCAACAACTAAGATGTCAGTACTAGCCATGGCAAGGTCAGCGCGATCGCAAGAGCAAAATTCAACCCGTGAACTAGAGTAGTTGATAACTAACCTAACGACGGCTGAGATGATATCCTCCACTGCTTCACCTGATTATGTCGCCACTCTCAATCTAGTTGCGGCTGCATTTCGAGAAAAGGCGGGCGATCGGCCCACTACCAAGGCAGTAGTCCATGCTTTGTTGCAAGCAGAAAAAGTAGCTAAACAGCAAAAACTAACCTATCCTCTCAATTCTCTCCTCGGTCACTGGCAGCTTTGCTTTACTGCTCCTCGTCAAGCTCATCTACGGGGTGGTATAGCTCTAGGCAAAGGCTTTTATGTACCCCAAATCACCCCGGCACAGATTTCCTTCCACCCTCAAGCTCCTACTTCAGGTCAAAGTTTAGATCAAGCAACAATCGGCAATCAGATTCAATTTGGTCCACTGCTGTTGAAACTGAGCGGTCCAACTCAGCACTTACGCAAGAAAAACCTGCTGTCATTTGACTTTACTCACATCCAGCTTTCGCTATTTAAACGTACTTTTTACAGTGGAGCTTTCCGAGGTGGTAAAGCTACTGCAACAAATTTTTACGATCAGTCTATTGTTAAACTTCCCTTCTTTACGTTCTTTGTGGTGACCGAAGACTTTATTGCGGCTCGCGGTCGTGGGGGTGGACTGGCGCTTTGGCTGAAAGATTGAGTTCATTCCTCAACATGTCTTCTTGGTGTGTCTGCAAGTAATATCTTACTTAGGGTAAGACTGGCTGGTTATTACTAGAAGTAAACCAGCCCCAGTTGAGCTCTTTGAGTTGCCCTTCCCCACCTATAACGTAACTGATGACACATTCTGACAAACCCGATCTGGGGTGTTCTGACAGGTTTGTCATCCTGGTAGACACTTGCTGATAGTTGGTTTTGCCGCTTGCGCGTGCCGACAGCTTGATGCGGTTGCCTTTGTTGCTCTAACTATCACCTTATTGTGCTCAAGCTTAGGATAATCAATGCTTTATTCTTTTCTTCTTGATTCCGATAGCTAACTGTGCATTTGAGCTTGGCTGCTATCCGGGGTTGCTAAGGATTAGTAAGTTTGTTAATTTGATAAAGCGCCAAAAATCGAGTTCGCCGGGATAGCTCAGTTGGTAGAGCAGAGGACTGAAAATCCTCGTGTCCGCAGTTCAATTCTGCGTCCTGGCATTTATGTTTCAAGCCTTACAGCCCTACATTCTCCTAATTTTGCTTCAGGGGTTTGGGGCCTTTTGGGTATGTTTCGGGTGAACTCTGTCTAGAGCGGAGGAGCCTACCCCAGTAGAACGCCCAATGCATTCTAAAGATACCCAACGAAGGCTAAAGGGTTCTGTCCAAATCAAAGTTTCTAATGGGCCTGTGCAGCTCGTTTTCTCCCACGCTGGTAAGCGGCATTATCTTTCTACTGGATTGGGCGAAAGTAAACTGAACCGAAAAGCAGCAGAAGCTAATTGAGACTGATATTGCCTACGATCGCTTCGACTCGACCTTGGCTAAGTACAAGCCCCTATCAGCTCTGAGTACCGTTACCCCAATTTTTACCCCAAAACTATCATTAGCTGAGTTGTGGGAAAAGTACACGGAATATAAGCGCCTGCAGGTTTTACAGTCACCCCTAGCTAATGCCTATGCGAAAACAGCATCTCATATCAAAAAGCTCCTACCGATAAGCTGAGGGATGCCATTCAAATTCGGGATTTCTTTAAAAAAGCTTACCCCCAACGCTGTTAAGTGTTGCGTGACACAATTTTCAGCCTGTTGTGACTGGGCTACCAAGTCAGATCTAGCAGATGAAAATCCATTTGCAGGTATGGCAGCGGATCTAAAATTGCCTAAGGTTCAAGCAACCGAAGATGACATTAATCCTTTTTCTAACCCAGAGCGTGAACTGATTCATCAAAGCTTTTGAGAGCGATCGCTATTACAGGCTTTGCAGCACTCGTAATGTTTCTGTTCAACACTGTCTGCCGTCTGAAGCGATCGCACTAAGATGGAAATAGGCTAGCGCCGACTTCCGCTTCATTCACTTTGAGCAGGCAGTAACGAGGTTATCTGCCGCCGCTGCATTTTGCCGTTAGCCCTCTCTGATTGCTCAAGGAGGAATATCGCAGAGCTGTCTCGATCTATTCGCAATGAAAGACCGATCAAGATAGCGCTCATAGCAAACTAGCCGTAAATTTCACTTCAAGTACTGTCTGTCCTGACTGGGCTAAAAACTAGCAAACATCACCAGCTAAAGATCGCATTTGTGCATATCAATCTTCGGCTGACATGGGCATTGACTGCCATGTCCTATCTAGAAAGGATAACTAGTGTGAATAATCTTAAGCGGTTATCGCAGTTTACTTCAGAGCTTGTCGCTTATGGTCCAGTGTATGCACTCGCAAACTATAGAATCCATTCGCTAACACCTTTATACCCATTAGAAAACTGACAGTTTTGGACTGAGCCAAAACCAGGTTGGTTAGAGTCCCTCATCCGAGCTTATCCCCCAGAGTCAAGGCGCAAGGCATATCTAGATTCAATGCTGACCCAAGACCATGCAAGCGGAATTGAAACCCATTACGATGTATCAAACGAATTCTACGCTTTATTCCTGGATGCAAAGTACAAGTTCTATACTTGTGCGGAATTTCTGAGTGAACAAGATACTTTGGAGGAAGCACAAGCACGCAAGGCAGAATACCTTCGTTCGCTTTTGAAGTTAGACGGGCATGAGAAAGTCTTGGATTTGGGCTGTGGCTGGGGGGCAATGCTCAAATATCTTCAAGACACAGGGCACAGAGGCGAGTTAACTGGATTTACATTATCCAAGGAACAAGTAGCTTACGCTCAGCAAAAATTAGGTCTGAATGTTTCCCTCACCAACTTCATTACTGCGCCATTTGAGCATGCACCTTACGATCGTATCTTTTCGATCGGAGCCTTAGCTCGACTTTATCCATTTTGAAGAGGAGGAAAGGTAGCAAGATCAGGACAGCGTTGTTTGATTTCTCCTGATGAACTTGCTACCCAAA
>CADCWO010000271.1:17466-20621 GCA_902806435.1 uncultured Synechococcales cyanobacterium
TGGCAGATGCGGACTTCTCAAATGTCGGCTGTGGAATCAGACACGGTTAAAGTTCCCCGTCACCTCTTCAACGCCTGGTCTGACTTGCTGTGCTACGCAGCCTGATGGATAAAGTCGAGCTTAGAACATGTAAGACCAGCAGAGTTAAAAGCTTTATATCAGAAAATATATGATGCGCTTGTGCCAGGAGGGCTGGCCGTACATCAGTTCTTTTCCTTTGAGCGTGAATCCTACCCAGCTTCGGGATTACACCTGCAATTGTTTTTCCCTGGTTCTCTTTTAGCGATACATCACAATCATATTGAAGCTGCCGAAAGTGCTGGCTTTAGAATTACTCATGACTCCATTCACGACTACAAGCCAACGATCAAAGCATGGTATGACCGACTAGTGGACAATCGGGAGGAAGCTCAGTCCCTAGTTGGGCTTGAGATTTATAATCGCTACATGACTTTTTTCCCAATCGCCTGGCTATTTTTCCAACAGAAGGAGGCAGAGTTACATCGGATGGTGATGGAAAAATGAATCAAGTAAATGGCTGATAACTTATTATGATCTTGAATCATAATGCAGATTCATGTGACGCTTCCGTAGGCTAACAACGCACATGAACTTGACCGCATTAAGGCTTTTGGTTTAGTCCGAGAGATTTTAGCGGCGGGTTAGGGGCAACGTTGAACAAAGACTTGCCAGACAAAGAGTGAAGGAAATTGAACTAACCTTGGCTGACATAGATCTCTGCAATCAGGCAATTCAGCAATCTGAGGCAGCTAATAAAGAATTACAGAGCCCAGAAATATTCTCACGCTATGAACGGCATATCACCTGCAGTTGTATGAAGCCTTGGATCGGCTCAGTGCGATTATAGACCAACGAAATCAAAGGGATTCCGTTGGTTCGTTTGGACAAATCGACCTTTGTGGAATGTCGGCTGAGCAGACAGAGGAAAGATTGCAACAAGTTGAGTAGCTATCGGCTTCTACCAGCCCTAGCGATCGCTGCAGTAGCCTTCAAGATTGGAAACAAAGTTAGTGATCACGCCAGGCCCCTGAAATTTTCCAAGGACAAGCACCCTCTGACTGTGGTTGCATCCTGGCTTAATGCTGCTAAACCCAAACTGACGCAAGTTTTAGCAAGGTTGGGAGACGTAAAAAACTACGAAAGCAGACTCAATTCCAAATTGCTAAACTACGACTGTCTAGAGTGAACCCCTAACCTGGCCAGAAGCCTTAATGCCAAACCTAATAGAACAGTACGTTCACTACTCGGATGATGTAGAAGTAAAGCAACCCGATGAAGATAGGCTCATCCGCGAAACCCTTAACTCGGTTGCTCGAATGGGGCAAAAGGTGTTTGACAAACATCGTCATGCCATGCGCGGTGCCCATGCCAAGGGACATGGTGGACTTAAGGGGGAGCTGAAGATTTACGACAACTTGCCTGCGCCCCTTGCACAGGGACTGTTCCGAGAACCCCGAACTTATCCTGTGATGATTCGCTTCTCGACAGCTCCCGGTGACATCATGCCTGATGGCATGTCTGCGTTTCGTGGCATGGCGATTAAGGTTATTGGAGTGGAAGGGATTAAGCTGTTTAGCTCTGAACCAGACGCACTGACTCAAGATTTTTTGATGATCAACCGTCCAGTGTTTCCAGCCGGAAATGTCGCTCGCTACCTCAATGAACAGGTGCTCCAAGAAAAGGTCGTTGTCAGCGCCCCCAAGAGGCGCAACAACTTCTGACAACTGCCCTACGCACTGTGAATGCGGTCACTGAAAAGGTGGGGATAGATCTCTACCCGACCGCGTTGGGCCTCACTCTGCCAGAAACGCACATTTTGGGAGAGACCTACTACACAAGTGCCGCCCTGCGCTATGGAGACTACATTGCTAAAGTCAGCGCGGTTCCTGTATCAGCCAGTCTTCAGCCGCTGATGGGCAAAACGGTTGAAACAGATGACCCTTCTGTTCTGCGCGATCTGATTGTCGAGTTCTTCCGCCAGCAGGCTGCCGAGTATGAACTGCGCGTCCAGCTTTGCACAAATTTGGAAACGATGCCGATTGAGGATGCCTCCATTCAGTGGTCAGAGCAGGAAAGTCCATACCAGGCGATTGCAAAGATAACGATTCCGGTGCAGGAGGCGTATAGTCCAGCGCGTCGTGTTTATGTGGATGAAGTGCTTTCGTTCAACGCTTGGCACTGTATTGCGGAGCATCGACCGCTTGGCTCAATTCAGCGAGTCCGCATGCAGGTGTACGAAGCCTCCAGCCGTTACCGTCATGAGATGAATCAACAGCCGAAGATTGAACCGCGTAGCATTCAGGAAATGCCTGACTAGAAACAGGGTGCCCAAAATGCACCCTAATGGAGAATTATCTATCAGCGAGAGCGAAGATAAATTCAGAAGCATTTAAATTCTTTACACTGACCCTATGGATCGTTCTTTTGCACCAAATTTTCAACAATCGATTCAGCAAAGCTTGCAGGAAATTGCTTCACAGATGGGGAAGCCGCTGAATGAGGTTGCAGCAGAACGGCTGTATCAAGATGCTAATGCCCTACTCAATCACGTTCCTGAACCGCTCATATTCGTTGATAACGGCTATGGATACGCCGGGTTGTCGTCGAGCAAAGCGGGCACTGGACCCATAGTTGGGTTGAGCAGACGCTTAAGGTGAGATGTTTGTTTGCATGGTCGATGGCATAGTGCTCTAGACGCAGCAGGTTGGAATCAGGAAGCAGACATTGGAGCAGTTGCGCGGCCATCTTGCAAGGGGCGTACTAGTTTCTCCCTAGCATCCTCTCAGATTGTCCTGGCTTCACCAAAAGCTCGGAAGATCCAGAACTACTTGACATCGATATTAGGTTTTTTCATCCCAGCTTCGATATCTTCTAAAGTTCGAATCATGAGGCGTTTGGCTTGAAGTCGCCAGCCCCACTTCTGGATCTGAAAAGCAATTGGAAATGCGATCGCCGAAGCCAGAAGGTCTAAAGGCTGTTGAAAGGAAATTCCTAGCAGCAATCCCAGTCCAGCAATTCCCCAAAAAGGCAGAGCAACAGCTTGACGTTGATTTTCCACTAGCTGACTGAGAGCATCAGTCGGCATCTGAGCCAGTAAGTCCTCTTTTACCTGTTTTTGTTCTATCGCAGAAACA
>CADCWO010000272.1 GCA_902806435.1 uncultured Synechococcales cyanobacterium
GATAAATCAACTCTGTCTTGAGGGAGCCCTTGTGCGATTTTCAGAGGCAATGACGAGCAGTTGGAAAGCATTGGACATGATGTTGAGCCACTATATCGTTTTTGGCAACTTCCTTCGTCATTGTTGAGGGAACAGGAAGAACGCCTGTGCGCGGAGACTGAAAAACTGAAGAGTGCGTGAGGCGGAATGTTTCCCCGGATGCCTCACAATGCCATTCAGGGCGATGGATTGCATGGCTTTCCTCGCCGGAGACCAGTTCGGTAACGAACCCATGGTAAAGGCCTCACTTTGCGTCAGGGTCAAGGGGAGGCAAAAAACTCGCGACTCGATTCGTTATTCTGAACACAGGAGTCTTAGATGGGCAACTTGATATGGCTAGTTCCCTGCTAGTAACTAAGCTGCACCCCCCATCCCTCCGTTCACCCCTGGTGCAGCGAAACCATCTCCTGGCGAAATTAAATCAAGGGTCAACCAGTCGGCTGATTTTGCTTTCGGCGGCAGCTGGCTTTGGCAAAACTACTGTATTGAGTGCATGGGCGCAGCACACTCAACTGCCCATCAGTTGGCTGACCTTAGATGGGCGAGATAACGACCTGGTTCGCTTCTGGACGTACCTGGTGGCGGCGTTGCAGGGGGCGGAAGGGGCAATTGGGGAAGCCACCCTGTCCCTGCTGCAATCCCCCGGACCCTTCGACTCTGAAGTGCTTTTGACCCCCCTGCTGAATGAGCTGGACCAGCTCCAGACAGACTTGATTGTTGTTTTGGATGATTACCATCTGATTACAACGTCAGTTATTCATGATGCCTTGACGTTCCTGCTGGAGCATTTACCGAACCAGGTGCATCTGGCGATCGCAACTCGGACTGATCCCCCGCTTCCCTTGGCTCGATGGCGAGGTCGTGGGCAATTAACGGAACTGCGAGCCGCAGATCTTCGCTTCACGGATGAAGAAGCTACCACCTTTCTGCATCAATCCATGGCATTGTCGCTCACTGAGGCCCAAGTAGCGACCCTACAACAACAAACCGAAGGCTGGATAGCCGGGTTACAGCTTGCCATGCTTTCTCTACGAGATGAGTCCAATCCGGCAGCATTGATTGACACCTTTGGAGGCAACCAGCGATACATCCTGGATTATTTAGTGGAGGAAGTTTTAGAACGTCAACTACCACCGCTTCGGACATTTTTGCTGCGAACATCAATCCTAGATCAAATGTGTAGCTCTCTCTGCAAAGCCGTTTTGGGCGAAGATGCGGTCGAGGGAGCGGATATCCTAGAGCAGCTGGAGCGGCAAAACCTGTTCGTGGTGCCACTGGACCACGAACGCATCTGGTATCGATACCACCACTTGTTTGCCGAGTCGCTGCGACACCTGCTGCAGCGAACAGACCCAGATCTCGTACTGACCTACCACCACCGCGCCGCCCAATGGTACGAGCAGCAGAGACATATGGCCGATGCTATTCATCACGCCATTGCTGCCCAATCCTTTGAATACGCCGCCCGTTGCATCGAACAAGAAATGCAGACGAACGAGAATCCTCGCCTGGATACGATTGTTCTGCGAAGTGCCCTGGCAGCATTGCCCCCTGAACTGACGCAGTCCCGTCCCTGGCTGCTGGTTGCCAAGGCATGGGTGGGATTTACCTCCTCCCAGTTTGCCGAGGCGATCGCGGTTATCCAAATCCTCGAACAATTACTTGATGAGAACCCGCCTACAACTAAAAATACGGACTACCTCTGGGGACTAGTCGCCGCCCTTAAAGGCATGAAGGCTCGTCAGCAGGGACAAACGGCAGACTCGATTGCATTGATGGAAAAAGCGCTGCAACTGTTGCCGCAGAACTATTCCTGGTTGCGATCGCTGATCCTGCTCAACCTAGGCGTCACGTACTTCGTGGCCGATAACTACGAGGCTGCCAGGCAGTTACTGCCGGAAGTCAGCCGCATTGGTAGGGCGCGAGGAACGGCTGATCCTGCGATCGCAGGTCTCTATTTACAGGCCCAGATCCTGGCACTACGGGGCCATATGGATGAAGCCACTTCACTCTGCCAGCAAGGCTTAGACCTGGCAACACTCCGGCGCTGGCTAGCAACCTATGCCGGAGTGTTAGTGCAGGTAGCACTAGCCGACTTACTGCGAGAGCAAAACCAACTAGAAGCCGCTGCCCAGCACCTAAGTCAAAGTATTGATCGCGCCATTCAAAATCAGCAGCCAGGGCTGATGATGGGCTACATTACCCTGGCCCGAGTGCGCCTGGCGCAGGGAGACTTTCAGGCAACATGGGCTGCAATTCACGCTGCTGAATGCTGTCAGCACTGGCTCTGGCCAACCATTCTTTCAGTTGAAGCCTGTAAGGTCAGATTGCATCTGGCGGAGGGAAATTTAGATGCGGCAATGGCCTGGGCCAAGAGCCATAATCTGAGTGTCGAGGATGAACTAAATTACAGCAAAACCGAACAGTTTTTGATTGGATCTGAACTCGAATACTTGACCTATGCTAGAGTGCTGCTGGCTTACGGACAACAGCTGTCATCCCCCTCCCATTTACAAGCTGCGCTCCGATTGCTAGCGCGATTACATGAATTTGCCAAAGCTGGAGGACGAACTATTCGGGTAATGGAAACGTTGCTTTTACAGGGGTTAGTTTTACAGGCTCAGGGCAACCGGGAGCGCTCATTAGATGCTCTGAACCAGGCATTGAATATTCCCCGTCATGGGAATTACAGCCGTCTCTTTTTAGACGAAGGGAAACCAATGGCGGAGTTATTACAAACCGCTGTCTCAAACAGTGTTCACTCTAAAGAAGTGAAGTGTTTGCTAGCTGCATTTAGTTCAGCTTTACAGAAGAAAACTGCTGCGGGCCAACTGCTAATTGAGCCTTTGAGCGCAGCTCTCATCGAGCCGCTCAGCAATCGTGAACTAGAAGTATTGCATCATTTGGCCACCGGAATGACAAACCAGGCGATTGCAGATCAGTTGTTCGTCAGCCTCGCCGCAATCAAATGGCATGCTCGCAATATCTACGCCAAGTTGGAGGTGAGTAATCGCACCCAGGCAGTCGCAAAAGCCAGAGAACTGGGGATTTTGTCATAGCGAAACCCACAATTGCAAAACTATTCTTTCGGCTAGTGAACTCCAGGTGAAATCGCGCCACACTGGAACAACCAGGGGCTAGGCTGACTAGAGGGCAATTATATTGCTGTAAATCGATCAGGTGAGTATACCGGCATGGAAATCATCACCAAGCGATTTCTTCTACGAGACTTTATCCCGGCAGATGAAGCTGCATTTTTAACCTATCATGCTGAGCCTGGCTATGCCGAATTCTGTGCGCCAGAAGAAGTCACCCCAAACTTTACCCGCAAGCTACTTCAACGGTTTAATGAGTGGGCTATCGAACATCCTCGGCGCAATTATCAGCTTGCTATTGTTGATCGCCGCAGTTCTGAGCTGATTGGTTGCGGGGGGCTACGCCGTGAGGGATATGGGTCTGGACAAGCCGAACTGGGTGTCGAGTTGGCACCTCAGTTTTGGGGGCGTTACGCCTTTGCAATTGAAGTTGGGAAAGCTCTGATTGAATTTGGGTTTCGTGATCTGGGATTAACCGAGATTCGTAGTATTTCTATCAGCGCCAACTTGCGGGTGTCCCGATTGCTAGAGCGGTATGGATTTGTTCTAATTGGTACGCCGCCCAGCCCTGCTTGGATGAGGGCACGAGGATGGCATCAAACTGAATGGCAGCTTACGCGAGAAACATGGGAGAAATATTAGGAGCGAACAGGAGTGGGCTCAATGGAAAAGCAAATTGTTCATCTTTTTGTATTCAATACTCTTGCCGATTGGGAAACGGGTTATGCAATCGCGGGAATCAATAATCCAGCATTCCAAAAAAGGCCCGGGCACTACCGGGTGCAAACGGTTGGCTTAAATGCTGAACCTGTGATGACAATTGGGGGTATGACAATTCTCCCCGATATTACTCTTGATGAACTAGAACCCAGTACCATGCTGATTTTGCCTGGAGGAGAAGCTTGGGATGAAGTCAAAAATACTGAGATTCTGGAGTTGGCAAAAGCTTTTCTGGAAGCGGATATCCCCGTTGCGGCTATCTGTGGTGCGACTGCAGGGTTAGCACGTGCTGGACTTCTAGATGAGAGGCCCCACACCAGCAATGCCTTGGAGTACCTACAAGCAACGAACTATCGAGGCGCAGGCTTCTATCGAAACCAGTCTGCTGTTACGGCTGGTAATGTCATTACCGCGAACTCAACCGCCCCACTTGAGTTTGCCTACCACATCTTCAAAAAGCTTGATCTCTACGATGCCGAAATCCTGGAAGCCTGGTACGGGCTCTTCAAGACGGGTGATGCCTCATACTATTTCACGCTGCAACAACTGACAACCCAGCCCACTTCTTAGTTCGAGGATCAAGATGAAAGCAATTGTACGGGAACATTTCAACGCAGAACTTCAAAGAGCAAAAATAGCTATTGCTGAGCAAGACTTTGAGACCGCTTGGAAAGCTTTGCAACGGGCTCACATTCTAGGACAACCTGACGCGATCGCTCATGCTATTGCCCACTGGCAAATGCTGAAGCTTGCCTGGAGACAGCGGGATTTTCGAGAAGTGGTTGGGCAACTCTTGGCAACTATTGTGGCAGTTCCCCTGACACTTCTGTATGGCCAAACAAGAACTTTGAGAGGTGGCAAAGCCAATGTTGATGCCTCAGCAAGAATGCCGATTCCAGAAGATCTTCAACAAATTCTAAATCAGTAGTGTTGCATCTCTAAGAGCTCCAGAACTATCCTTCTAACTATCCATTGGGTCAGGGACGAAATCGAACCTGAGAGCGACTTTGAAGATACAGTCGCAATCAATGAGGTTTCACAATGGAATGGACATTTGGATGGTGGCAGGTTTCGGTTCAACGAGTTTATCCAACGACCACGGAGCTATCTAAAACTTACAATCAAGCGGCTAACTGGTGGCATCAACATCTCCGTCTTCTAGGTTACAGCCATGCTTATCGGGAATTGTGGCAATCGCTCAAAAATACCAACCTCCTGCCGCACTCGAAAGATAGTTTAACCATTTGTGATTGTGGCATTGGCACTGCAGCATTCAGCCTGGCATTTGCGCAAACGATCAATCCAGCAACAGAGATTACGGGAGTCGATATCTCATCCGAGATGCTCAACACAGCCCACCGGCTCCTGAACCAGGCAAAGATTCGTCACCAAATCTGTCAGAGTGATGTGAAGATATTGCCATTGGCAGATGAATCTTTTGATGCCGTGATCAGCGCTCACATGCTGGAACACTTAGCTGATCCAACCCAGGGATTACGGGAAATGGTGAGAATTCTCCGTCCGGGCGCACCGTTAATTCTAGTGGTCACTTGCTCTGCGCTACCAGGTTGGTTTATTCAGTGGCATTGGGGAAACCGATGTTTCAATCGCAAAGAGCTCTTCAGCCTCATGCATGAAGCTGGATTAATTCGTCTTCAATTTGTGCTATTCCCCATTGGGTTAGCTCACCTCACCAGCTTCGCTTGTATTGGCTTTAGGAGGGACGCATGTTTCTGAAATTTTGGCCTATCAAGTTCCAGCCAGATAAATGGAGAAAAAGCTATGCAAAAGGTTAATGGACTTGCACTCGTTTCGATTGCCTTGCTTCACAGCCTCATCGGCTTAATCGCACCAGGGCTGATCGGATTTGAGGGTATTTGGCAAGACATTGCGAATTCAGGTGTCATTGATGCTGTCAAGCCAGATGCTCTCCGCATTTGGGGGTACTACTGGTTCCTAATTTCTGGATTGTTTCTGATGCTATTTGGTTGTCTGTGCTACTGGATTGAGAACCGATTAGATCTTCCTTTACCGCCATTTGTAGGTTGGGGGCTTCTCCTGATTGCCTGCTTTGGCATCGTGCTGGATATCGATTCTGGGTTCTGGCTGGTGCTACTTGTCGCTCTTAATGCGATCGCAGTATCGCGATTCAGACACCAAACCACTTGAAATTGGGCTGGAGCTGACCCAGGGTTATTCCCTGCTAAGAGCTGTGATCGCACAATCTTGGATCTTCTGTTTCTACTTGAATACGAAAGAACAGATGCAATTTT
>CADCWO010000273.1 GCA_902806435.1 uncultured Synechococcales cyanobacterium
TTTTTTTCTCCATCTCCAGCGGCAACGCCAACTCCCAGCCCTCCGGCGTCTTTACCTAGTGCTACGCCTACTTCAACGCCCAGTCCTGATTCTCCTGGGTCTCCCAGTCCTTTACCAGCGGAGTTAAACAACCTCGCTCCTAACCCTGATCCTTTAGAAAGACCAACTAACCCCAACGAAGTCCAAATTCAAACAACCCAGCCAATTACCCTCCAGCAAGCATTGGGTATTGCAAGGCGTAACAACCGAGAGCTACAGGTTGGCCTTCTAGAGCTAGAGCGGAGCCGGGCAGCGCTGCGAGAAGCCAGGGCTAATTTATTACCTTCCCTCGGCGTTGGAGCGAATCTAATTCGTCAAAGTGGAAGTGGTGGTGGAACTGGTACAGGTGTCATTAATACTGGGGGTGGCGGTACAGGTGGGACTGGTACGGGTACTCCAGTCATTACAAACCCAGGTACAGGTACCACAGGAGGACCCACGGGAGAAACCATAGGTGGTGGCACTACTGGCACTGGCACAGGTACCACGGGAGAAACCATAGGTGGTGGCACTACCGGCACTGGCACAGGTACTACAGGCACTGGTACTACGGGAAATACAGACACTGGTCTTATCACCCCGGCCGCAGGCACAGGAACCACAGGAGGAACTACAGGTGGTGGCACTACTGGCACTGGCACTCAGCCCCAATCGCTCAACCTGCAACAAGTTGTAGGTGATCCAACAGTGGGTGACTTGGAAACCCGAGATAACTCTGCCGTCACTGCTTTGACAGGAACTGTGGAGTTGAACTATGACCTCTTTACTTCCGGCAGGCGTTCTGCAACGATTCGGGCAGCAGAAGAACAGGTTCGCTTCAGCGAGCTGGAGGTTGAGCGTCTGGCTGAGCAACTGCGACTGGATGTTTCCAACGATTATTTCAGTGTGCAGGAAGCAGATGAACAGGTCCGAATTGCCCGCTCCGCAGTTGAAAATGCTCAGGCTAGTCTTCGCGATGCTCAAGCCCTAGAACGAGGAGGAATCGGTACTCGCTTTGATGTCCTCCGAGCTCAGGTCCAGGTAGCCAATGAACAGCAAGGCTTGACAGAGGGGGTAGCTCAACAACGAATTGCCCGGCGTCAGTTAGCCCAGCGGCTTAGTATTGCCCAAACCGTTGATGTCTCGGCAGCAGATCCAGTGGCGATCGCCGCCCGTTGGGATCGGACCATCGAAGATAGTCTTGTCCTGGCGTTTCGCAACCGAGCAGAACTGGAGCAGCAATTAGCCCAACGCAATATCAGTCGGCAACAGCGCCGGATTGCTCTTTCTGAGTTGGGACCGCAAGTTAGCGTTTTTGCGAACTACAATGTTAACAATATCAGCGAGGACAATCGCGGTTTTTTCGATGACTATTCCTACGGGGCCAGCGTCAACCTGAATCTGTTTAATGGGGGAGCCTCCAGAGCTAGGGCAGCGCAGCAGGAGGCAAATGTTGCGATCGCTGAAACCCGTTTCGCCGACACTCGGAATCGAGTCCGCTTTCTGGTCGAGCAAGCTTATTTCACCCTCCAATCGCGACTGGAGAATACCCGTACTGCCACTGAAGCACTGCGACAGGCGCGGGAGAGCTTGCGTTTAGCCCGCTTACGCTTTCAGGCTGGGGTAGGAACCCAGACAGATGTCATCGCGGCTGAAACCGAACTAACCCGGGCGGAGGGGAACCTAGTACAGTCGATTGTTGGGTATAACCGAGCTTTAGCCTCTTTACAGCGAGAGGTGGGTGGTCTGCAAGAAACAACCCCTATCAGGGCCCAGTAAAAGTTAGTGAGCCCCTATGATGCCAGGTTAAGCTCTAAAACTCACTAGAAAGGTTACTTTTCAGGGCTTGAAGCGATCGCTAGCCCTTTGATCTACTCGTGTGATGCTACTTGTCATTCTCAGAGTAGGTTAATATTAATTAATATAAAAATAACCTTAAGCGCCTGATCGCCCAGATATAGAAGGAGCAAACTCGGTGAACAAACGGTGGAGAAATACGGGACTGTATGTATTACTAGCAGTTGTTGTGGTTGCACTAGGCACAGCCTTTTTCGACAAACAGCCGCAATCAAGAGAAACATGGCGATACAGCAAACTCCTAAATGAGGTTGAGAACAATAAGGTAGAGAGAGTTAGCATCAGTGCTGATCGCACCCAAGCTTTGGTAAAGACCTTAGAGGGTGACCGGGTAATGGTTAATCTACCTAATGATCCTGGTTTGATTGACGTTTTAACTGACAACGATGTTGAGCTGTCTGTATTGCCACAAAACGATGAAGGCATCTGGTTTAGGGCCTTGAGTAGTTTGTTGTTTCCAGTATTACTCCTGGTCGGTTTATTCCTGTTGTTGAGACGTGCTCAAAGTGGTCCTGGTAACCAGGCCCTTAACTTTGGTAAGTCCAAGGCAAGAGTGCAGATGGAGCCTCAAACCCAGGTAACCTTCAATGATGTTGCCGGTATTGAGCAGGCCAAGCTGGAACTGAGCGAAGTTGTAGACTTTCTGAAAAATGCCGATCGCTTTACAGCGATTGGTGCCAAAATTCCCAAAGGCGTGCTCCTAGTCGGTCCTCCTGGAACCGGAAAAACACTACTGGCCCGTGCCGTTGCTGGAGAAGCAGGTGTTCCTTTCTTCTCGATTTCTGGTTCTGAATTCGTAGAGATGTTCGTTGGTGTAGGGGCATCTCGCGTCCGTGACTTATTTGAGCAGGCCAAATCAAATGCGCCCTGTATTGTGTTTATCGATGAAATTGATGCTGTTGGTCGCCAACGGGGAGCTGGCCTAGGGGGTGGTAATGATGAGCGCGAGCAAACCCTCAACCAGTTGCTCACCGAGATGGATGGGTTTGAAGGCAATACTGGCATTATTATTATTGCCGCAACTAACCGCCCAGATGTTTTAGATTCAGCATTGCTGCGGCCTGGTCGCTTTGATCGGCAAGTCGTTGTTGATCGGCCGGACTACAAAGGGCGCTCTGAAATTCTCAATGTCCATGCGCGTGGTAAGACCCTGTCTAAGGATGTTGACTTAGAGAAAATCGCCCGTCGTACCCCAGGCTTTACGGGCGCTGACCTATCCAACTTACTTAATGAAGCGGCGATCCTAGCGGCACGGCGCAACTTGACCGAGATCTCAATGGATGAAATTAACGATGCCATTGATCGGGTACTAGCCGGTCCAGAGAAGAAAGACCGAGTGATGAGCGAAAAGCGCAAAACCTTAGTTGCCTATCACGAAGCTGGTCACGCCCTGGTCGGGGCATTGATGCCTGACTATGATCCAGTGCAGAAGATCAGTATTATTCCGCGGGGTCGGGCTGGAGGGCTGACCTGGTTTACCCCCAATGAAGATCAGATGGATTCCGGTCTTTATAGCCGTGCCTATTTACAGAACCAAATGGCTGTTGCGCTTGGAGGCCGCCTGGCTGAGGAGATTATCTTTGGTGAAGAAGAAGTCACCACAGGTGCTTCTAACGACTTGCAGCAGGTTGCCCGCGTCGCTCGCCAAATGGTTACCCGCTTTGGAATGAGCGATCGCTTGGGTCCGGTTGCCTTAGGGCGTCAGCAAGGTAACGTATTTTTAGGCCGAGACATCATGGCCGAACGTGATTTTTCGGAAGAGACTGCAGCAACCATTGACGATGAAGTGCGTAATCTTGTCGAGCAAGCTTATCGCCGTTGTAAAGAGGTATTGCTCAACAACCGTCCTGTGCTTGATAAGTTAGCGGAAATGCTGGTGCAAAAGGAAACCGTTGATGCCGACGAATTACAAGAGCTACTTGATAACAACGAGGTGAGAATGGCAACCCTGACCTAAAGCTTGTCTTTGGTCTAGGCAATGAATTGCTAATCTAAATAAAAATGAGGTTGTCTCAAAAACAACCTCATTTTTTTATGTATTACTGGCAGATGTGATCTACCAATCTTATACTTGGCCTGTTAAATCAGCTTTATCTGAAGAACGGTCTATCCAGGCTTGGTAAGTTTCCTGGTAGCTGGCGTTTTCAAGCTCAATTTCCACCCGGATCCGGGTACATCCATGTTGACGTTGAAGGGCGATCGCTTCCAAAAGTAAACCGGCTGCTTTGGGGGAAGTAAATTCTCCCCGGACCATCGGTTTGGAGTCCGAATGGCTAGGCTCAACAGAGATATCTTGATTAACTGTAGCTTGCGTTAATTGCGGTGGAGAAAGCTCAAGACCACTCATTTCTCCTAGCCCTAGATCGATTTCAGCAATTTGCTTAAGCTCTGGGCTAACTTGCTCAACAATCAACTTCTCACGCCGGACTGGAACTTCAATAAATTGGGTTTCGACCACTTTACGAACAATAACTTCTCCAACTTTACGCTTGGTACGGTTAACGATCAGGCGCTCTGCCAGTAAACGAATGACCTGCCCCGGCATAGCTTCACTCATGGAGGGAGTTTGTAGTTCAAATGCTGGTTGGTCTCGATCGGGTTGCACTTCGGTAGCACCTCCTGGCATAACATCACGAGAGCCACTCATTTCGGTTGCAGCTTCGACCGGAGATCCTTCTGGATGCTGGTACTGCGGCAAACGGTCTAATTCTGCCTGGCTAATATTGACGTAAAGCGAGTGGGTCGCCGGATCAACGTCCTGAATTAACTTACTGCTTAGCAACCAACGGGAATCATCAAGGGCAGTGAATAAAGAAATCACTAGTTTGAGTTGACGGCTGGCATCAAGATACAAATCATCGACTTTACCAACTGGTTGCCCTTGTCTATCGATGATTGTAAAGTTACTTAGCTTGTCTCTCAACTGATGCAGGAGAGTCTCGACACGATCATCATTGTTAATAGAATCTGCCCCACCAGTAGGGCCTTGATTAGTCATAGCTTAGACTGTAGTAATAATTTAGCGGTTACAGCTATCAAAAATATTGAAAGGGTACAGATAGAGCTGAAACACTGCTCTACCTGCACCCAATAATTTCACTTACCTTGAGCTACTCTAAGCTACTGGAGGTAAGTAACTCGCTTAGATGCGATCGCTTCCCAACGTGCCAGGTCCTGTAACATCAGGATGGCCTTCCGTGTGAATGTCTATCTCTTCACGACGTACCGTATCTTCAGCATTGACGACTTCCCGGTCTACTTCCTTACGAACCTGAACTTCCTCACGCACGAAGGCTTCTTTATGAATATCAGGGGTCTCTTCGTAAACTTCTACCCGGGCAACTTCCCCTTCTTGAAACGTAGCCTCTCCTGGCATGACGGGAGTACCAACACCACTAGGAGTGGTACGCTCAATCACGACGCGCTCTCTCTCAACTGGCACTGATACTTGAGCGACTTCCGTCTCAACATGCTTACCAACCGTAACTTCCCCGGCCTTTACGCGCGTCTTGCTGGCGATTAGACGCTCTTGGTATAATCTTAGGCCTTGATTTGCTTCAGGCATTTGGTACAAATCGGGATCTCTGTCGTAGCTGTAGGTATTACGGTCGTACGCTGCCCCTGTTGTTAGTGTTGGATTGTCTAAACTTTGCTCAGACGTAGTACCCGTCATCATTGGGTCAGTTGTATAACCTGTTATTGCTGGATCGGTTACAGAACCCCCGGCCGCTGTTGTTAACGCTGGATTATCTAAGCTTTGCTCAGGCATAACACCCGCCGTCATGGTTGGGTCAGTTGCATAACCTGTCATTGCTGGGTCAGTTGCAGCATAAGTACCTGTCATTGCTTGGTCAGTTACAGAACCACCAGCTACTGTCCCACTTGGGCGATACACACCTCTAACGCTCTCTTCATAGTCTTGATCGATGGTCATATCAGACTTAAATTCAGGTAAATTCTCCGCCTGCTCTCTATTGAGACCAATCACATAAACCCGGTCTGCGCCTTGATCCATCCGAGAACGTCCCACAGGAAGGAGAACTTTTTTACCAAAGATCCAGAAACCAAGATCGACTATTAAATAACGGAACTCGCCAGTATTCTCGTCTAGCAAGATATCGTCAACCGTTCCAACCTTCTCATCTGTTTCTGTATAAACGCTGGCCCCTTTGATATCACTACCACCAAATGTCTCGCGATAGTTGGGGTCAAAATCTTTAATTTTTACAAGTGCCATGGTACCTCTTTTATTATCTGACTTCACATCGCGAACAATGCACGTCTATTTTAAAGAGCTTACTGACCTAGATTCATCCTCCTAACGACGAATCTAGGCTATCTTGCATATCTTTCTGACGAGAGAGAAGCGAGAACGCAGAGAGGCTAAGCTACCGACGAAAAAGCTTGTCTATTGCCGTTATTACGAAGGAAAAAGTCCATGAGCAGTCAGAGATGGTGATGATCACTAAGTCCTAATTTTGGCTAAATTCACCAAACCAGTAGATTACCCTCAGTCAAGTCGACAGGCCGCAACCTGCCCCCATAGACTATCCAGCGATGTCTATAGGACTACTGCTGGTTCCCAAACCTCGCCATACTGTTCGCGTAAAGCTTGCCACGCTTCCACCTGTCCAGCTGCGTACTCTCCGGGCTTACCCCACTGCAAAAATAAACTCAGCCCAGGCTCTGCTTTCTCATTCAAGAAGCGAATCGCATAGGTTGTGAAGTTTCCTCGTTTAGCTTCTCCCGTCTCAAATTTTACTTGCTTGATCTTGTCTAAATTTAGGTGAAACTCAAAAGCATCTTGGTGCATGTTGGCGTACTGGCCTTTCGGTAGTTCCGCGTAGAACAGTTTTTGGATTGTTCCGCGCGTTTCTAGTACTGCCATATCACTTGTGACGATAAATCGCAGGGTTCCTAAGCTTTCACAAGCTTCTAAAAATTCTTTCAAGGCGGCAGTCATCGGCGAGATTATTCCAAAGGTGACTAAAGATTAGCGGCAGAGTCTTATTACCTGACGCCCAAACATAATACCAAGGCATACTCCTAACTAATCACCTGCTTGGGGTAGAAGGTGTCTCATGACGCTCATAGGCATCAATGATTTTCTCAACCAGAGGATGGCGCACAACATCAGCCTTGGTCAGGTAGCAAAAGGAAATACCCTCAACGTGGCCCAAAATCTTTTGGGCTACGGCCAACCCAGATTGTTGATGGCTAGGTAAATCGGTCTGGGTGATATCACCTGTCACAACCATCCGCGAGTGAAAGCCCAACCGAGTCAAGACCATCTTCATTTGAGCCGGGGTTGTATTCTGGGCCTCATCTAGAATCACAAACGCATTATTCAGGGTGCGACCACGCATGTAGGCCAGGGGCGCGACTTCAATCACGCCCCTTTCCATCAATCCGGGAATCTTTTCTGGGCTGACTAATTCGTAAAGGGCATCGTAAAGAGGACGTAGGTACGGGCTGATTTTTTGTTGCAGGTCTCCTGGCAAAAATCCCAGTTTTTCTCCGGCTTCCACTGCTGGACGGGTTAGAATTAAGCGCTCATATTGATTGGCTAGCAGAGCTTGAACCCCTAGAACCGCAGCCAAAAAGGTTTTACCTGTACCCGCGGGACCGATGCCAAAGGTCAGGGCTTGGGTGCGAATCGCTTGCACGTAATGTCGTTGATGAAAGGTTTTCGCTCGTATAGACTCACCGCGACGGGTTTGAACGAGAATATCTTGCTGCAGCTCTCTTAATTCCTCTTGGCGCTGGCTGTTTAGGGCTTGGTGTACGGTTGAAATATCAACCCTAGAGATTGGTTTGCCTTGGCCCCAGTAATCTGCAAGCGCCTGCACAAGCTGTTGGCACCGTTCGGTTTGCTGTGCTGTACCTGAAATCATCAATTCTTGCCCTCGCAGAACCAAGTTGGCTCCGGTTAGCTGGGCAATCGTTTTCAAGTTTTCTTCGCGATCGCCAGCTAAGGCGATCGCACTTGGGATACTAGGCAGTTGGATGGTCAATGCCTTTTCCATACCAAATTATTCATGACCTGATTTGGGGTTGAATCATCAATTATTCCTACTATGAGCCCTCTGGGAGAGTGCTACTCGAAGCATTCGCTCAATTTTTTCTAGAAGCGTCTTCACGCTAATTCCTTGATTGAGGCTTGCCCGAACCCGCTTTGCCCTATCTTAGAAGTGTCTGTTTGCGAGTTAGGTGACAGCTGAAGTTCGAGCTGATTGAAGTAGCCACAATAATCCACTCAACGTCGCTTAGGCACGATTTTTTTAGAGATTTCTGGCTTAGGGGACTGCTCTTGGCTATCGTAAATATCCAGATAAACTGAATGACCGTGTGCCGCAGCTGCGGCTACTAAGACAGCCCGGATCGCCTGAATTGTTCGCCCCCCCCGACCAAACACCCGACCCTTGTCTGAACTTTCAAAGGCTAGCCGCAGCCAAACCCGTGTCTTGGCAGGATTAACTTCAGAGTCAACCCTAAGGGCATCCGGAAACTCTAGTAAAGGAGTCACTAAAAAGCGAACTAGCCCAGCGTAGTCAGGACTGTCTATAGAGGAATAATTCATTGCCGGTGGCGTAGTCTCAGGCACGAACCTGCTCAAGAATATTAGCTTTTTCCAAGAGGCGACGTACTGTCTCTGTTGGCTGAGCCCCTTCTTTTAACCGCTTAACAATCGGCTCCTCTTTGAGGCGCACTTCATCAGTACGAGGATTGTAGAAGCCTAATTCTTCTAGAGGACGGCCATCACGGCGATCGCGGCTATGCATGGCCACAATCCGATAACTAACTTCACGCTTTTTGCCGTACCGCTTTAATCGCAATTTGATCATTGGGTGAGAAATACTCCTGTGTAATTATCAAATTTTAGTGGTTCTGTTACCAGACGTCAGCTTTTTGCTAACGGATTCTCAAGAATCTAGAATCAGATGAAGCCAGGATTAGAGCGTACCAAACCCTTTCTTCTTCTTCTCTTTTTTCTTCTTCTTCGCCCCCATACCACCCGGATAGCCCCGCCAACCAGGCGTGGGACGCCCCCCCGCTCCAGAGGGTCCCTCCATACCCATGCCGGGGAAGCCACCCCCCATCCCGGGGAACTGACCTCGCCCCATCTGCTGCATCAGCGATCGCATTTTTTGAAAATCACTGACTAGCTTACTCACATCTTCCAGGCCATAGCCTGCACCTTTAGCAATCCGGCGACGTCGGCTGGGGGAACCAGCGAGCAGATCCGGGTTTCGTCGCTCCTCTTGGGTCATCGAACCAATCATCGCCTCTGCTCGCTTCAGTTGGGTCTCGCCCTGCTGAAGTTGCTCGTCTGACAACTTGTTCATGCCGGGAATCAGCTTCATGATTCCGCCCAGCGAACCCATGTTTTTTAACAGCCGGGTCTGCTTGAGAAAGTCACTGAAGTCAAAGCTTGCCGAGAGCATCTTCTGCTGCATTTTCTCGGCGTCGGCAAGGTCAAACTCCTCTTGAGCCTTTTCGACCAAAGTCAAGACATCGCCCATGCCTAAAATCCGAGAGGCCATCCGCTCTGGATAAAAAGGTTGTAAGGCTTCCACCTTTTCACCAACACCAATAAACTTAATCGGTTGACCAGAAATCTGGCGCACAGAAAGTGCAGCCCCCCCGCGTGTATCGCCATCCAACTTGGTCAGAACAGCACCGGTAATTCCAATTTCTGCGTGGAAGGTGCGAGTTAAGTTTGCAGCCTCTTGGCCGGTCATGGCATCGACGACTAGCAGCGTTTCATGGGGCTGAACAGTTTTTTTAATCTGAGCCAGTTCTCCCATCATTTCTGGGTCAATCTGAAGACGACCCGCTGTATCAATGATTACTGTGTTGATGTTTTCTGCCTTAGCCCGTTCAACTCCCTGGCGGGCGATCTCCACCGGATTAACCTCGGTACCCAGCTCAAACACAGGGACATCGATCTGGTTACCCAGCGTCACCAGTTGATCAATCGCCGCTGGCCGGTAAATGTCGGTTGCTACCAGCAGCGCATTGCGATTTTGCTTGCGCAGTTGCAGGGCTAACTTGGCCGCAGCAGTCGTTTTACCCGTTCCCTGCAGCCCTGCCATGAGTACAATTGTCGGTGACGAGTCGGCAATTGCCAGGGGAGCATTGGTTTCCCCCATCACGCGGACTAGTTCGTCGTGGACAATTTTGATAAATTGCTGCTCTGGCTGTACCCCAGTGAGCACTTGAGCGCCTAGGGCTTTTTGCCGTACCTCTTCGACAAAGTCCTTGACGACCTGAAGGTTGACATCGGCTTCTAAGAGGGCACGGCGAACTTCTCGCAGAGCATCTTGAATATTCGATTCAGAGATCCGATCTTGACCCCGGAGTTTCTTCCAAGCTCCTTCTAGGCGATCGGAAAGCGCTTCAAACATAGAATATTAACTATTGCCAGATACCTATTCTGACATAGAAGCAACTCAGCCGCAGATGAAACCCACATCTGCTGAACCCTTCTATGCACTAGATTATTTTGAAGAAGGTCTCAAAGAAATACCGCAAGCCCACTCTTAGCGAGCTTGGGGCTTCATGCCTTCGCGGGCCAGGATGAAACTTAATTCCCTTTGACTGCTTGAACTAGCCTGGGACTTAGGGGTAGTCATTAACCAGACACCCAAAAGACTCCCTAAAATCGTTGTTACCAGTACCAGAAGAAAGGTGATCCGATCAGCTTGATAAGAATTCATAAAATTCTCTACTCACGGCTGGAGACTATATTTGAGCTTATCTAGATTACCAATACGGTTCTATCGCACAGAGTATAGCCTTTCTATCACAGTGCCCAGTTGAACGATTAATTCGATCACCTTAACTTAAGATCAGACCGAGTAGTAGCGCCTAGAGAACCAATCAACGCCTGTGCCCGCTCAGTAATCGCTGACCAGTTACCCGTCGCCAAATCCTGCCGGGGGAACAGGTCTCCAGAAAGCCCTACCCCAACTGCTCCAGCCCTCAGGAAGCTAGCAGCGTTCTCTAGCGTCACTCCACCCGTGGGGATTAAGGGGATATGGCCTAACGGTCCCTGTAAACTTTGGATGTAAGTTGCGCCGCCTAAGGCATTGACTGGGAATACTTTGACGCTGCTAGCGCCGGCCTGCCATGCGGCAAGAATTTCTGTAGGTGATAATGCTCCTGGAATTACCGGAATCTGGTGCTCTAGTGCTGTTTCAATTAAGGCAGTATCGCGATGAGGCGAAAATAAAAACTGGGCGCCTACTGCGATCGCCTGTCGAATTTGTCCCATATCTAGCAAGGTGCCCGTACCGATCGTGCAGGTTGGTAGTTCTGAGCGCAGTTGACCAATCAGTTCCGCAGCTCCGTCACTGTTCCAGGTAATCTCAATCAAACGAATACCGCCAGCGGCGACAGCTTTTGCCATCTGGTACGCCACCCCTTTTTGGGGGGCCCGAATCACAGCGATCGCTCGCTGTTGCCGGATCAATGTCCCCCATGAGCGATCATCCATCCTGCTTTTCCTAGTTGGGCCAAAAACGATCCGAGTTCCCTACCATATCACCTGGGACATTAATTTTTGCCGCACAACCGTACTAAAGCTCTCTTCGGTTGATAGTTGGGTTGTAATCTGAGGAGAAGATACAGGCGGAGCCAAGAATCTTGCTCCACCTGCCCACCTTTCAACCTGAATCAACTGGTACAAAAACGCAGAAATCTACCAGGTTCAAGTGCTCAACTTTCTACCAGTCTGATCCTCAATTGAGAGGCCATGAGCATCGATATCTAGCTCTTCCCGCCGGATTGTCCCTTCAGCTTCAACGGTCTCCTGGTCTACTTCCTTGCGGACGCTAACTTCTTCCCGCACAAAGGCTTCTTTATGAAAGTCTGCAGTCTCTTCATAGGTTTCTAGGCGGGCAACTTCCCCTGACTGGAAGTTGGCTTCACCCGGAGCAACAGTAGTTCTCGAAACTGTTGGAGCATGTCGCTCAATTACAATGCGCTCCTTTTCAACTGGAACTGACACACGTGCGGTTTCAGTTTCGATGTGCTTACCAACCGATACTTCCCCTGTTTTTTGCCGCCGCTTTTCTGCAACCAATCGTTCTTGATAAAGTCTTAAGTCTTGATGGTCTTGTTCACTCAAATCGTATAAAGACGGCTCTTGCTGGTAGCTGTAAGTATCGCGATTATAGGTAGCACTAGTCTGAGCAACAGCTTTGGCGGGTGTAGGAGCCGCTGGTTTAGCCGTTGAATCAGAGCGATCCAACGGGATAGGGGTATCCAAAGGCATTGCAGTCTCTAAGGATGCCATAGCCGAGGGACGATAAACCCCCCTAACCCGCTCCTCATAGTCGTAGTCAACTGTCATATCCTTGGTCAATTCAGGCAGATTTTCGGCCTGCTCCTTAGTCATGCCCAAGGCATAAACTCGCTGCTCTTTGAAATTGATTCGGGTACGGCCAATCGGTAGTAATACTTTTTTGCCAAAAATCCAAAAACCCAAATCAACAATTAAGTAGCGAAAGGTACCTTCTTCATCCACCAGCAAATCATCTATAGTACCAACTTTCTCATCCGTTCCCTGGGCATAAACGCTGAATCCGTGAATGTCTTTTCCTTCTAATGCTTCACGATAATTCGGATCAAAATCCTTAAGTTTTTGAAGAGCCATACTTTCATCCTTAAATGGTTTACATCAATGCAGTAGTTGTGATCTACCAAAGTACTAGCCGCGATCACCTTTAAACCTGCTCTCACTAATCGCTTGTTGAAATTTGCGATCGCGGGCTAAGCTACGCCTACACTTCGCTAGCACTTTTGAATACTCAAATTGGTTTGTCTAGTCTTTAAAGAGCACAGTCAGAAATTAGATCCATGGTGGATACACTAAAACTGCTAAGCAAGTTATTGTCTATCAAGTGTCTCTAGTGCTGTTGCGAGCCGAACCTTCGTGTACGTCAACGTATCTACTAGCCTATAGGTTTCGTTTGATGGCGTACCTATCTAGGGAGAGAAAGTAGATGGGTGAGCGCATTCGTCAAGCTGACTCTATCTAGATGCTGCCCTAGGCTCCAGAATCAAGTTGACTAAGCTTGTGATCAAGCGCTCTTTCTCGATCGGGGTGGTGTGCTTGCCGTGCAGGACTTCTTGAGACAGGATAAATGAAACCAGAGAACCAAAAAAGATATGAGCCGTCGCCTCTGGGTCAGAAATATTGAGTTCTGGACGAGAGGCAAAATAGCTTCCTAGGATACCACGACCTCTCTGGATCACTGCCCGCACATAGAGTTGCGCAAGTTCAGGGAAGCGTCCTGATTCCGCAATTATTACTCTCAGTAAGGAGATATATTCCTGGTCGCTCATTTTAGCAAAAAACACTTCCGCCAGCTTAGGGAGCAGGATTGCTGGTTCACCTTGCAGTGGTTCTGGACCAAACTCGATTAGAAATTTACGGATTGTTACCCGCTCAATCAGGGCCACAAACAGTCCTTCTTTATCCTGGAAGTGGCTGTAGATTGTCTGCTTGGAGACGCCTGCTGCGGCTGCCACTCGGTCCATACTTGTACCCGCGTAGCCACCCTGGAGAAAAACCCGCATTGCCCCTTGAAGAATTTGCTCCTGCTTGGCATTTACAGCGAAAGAATTTTCTGTGCCATTGCTAAGCGTTACTAACCGGTCTTGCTCCGGCATGCTTTCAGTCAGCGATTCGGAAGGAGGAATGGACATGGAATAAAAGCCGCAAAAAGTCACTTATTGGGGTGTACTGCACAGCCTGGCTACAGTGCTTTTCCGTTGGCCCAACCCCCTGTTCGAGCGAAGGCTAGAGCTTGAACTGAGGTTTTGGGGTGCCCCATGCAAAAGATAACTGCTATGGGGGTATCTGCTTTGCTTAAGTTTAGATAAAATATCTTGCCTAATCATACTGTACGGTCTAGTATGACATCATACTGTACGGTCTAGTATGATGACCCAAGTAAAACCACATCAGCAAAGGGTTGAGTCTTCAGTACTGCCTAAGCAGGGCCGGCAGCTGAACCCACGCCTGCTAATCCCGATTAGCTTAGTACTGATGGGTGGTGGCCTAATAGGGTATTTCTGGTTTCGGACACCCACTCTACCTGAGGGAGAACTGGAAATCAGTGGCCGGATTGAGGGTTACGAAACTGATATAGGCGCAAAGGTAGCAGGCCGGGTTGAGGCAGTAGCTGTCCGGGAGGGAGATCGTGTTCGCAAAGGGCAGGTAATTGTCCAACTTTCTGATCAAGAAACTCAAGCCCAGCTCCAGGGTGCCACCGCCCGGATTAGCACAGCCCAGCAGCAGGAGCGCCAAGCTCGTCTGCAAGTGGATGTTCTGGCTAGCCAGGTCAAGGAAGCTCAACTCAATTTTCTCCAGTCTCAAGGAGACACCCAGGGACGGATTACCCAGGCAGAAGCTACCGTTGCTGGAGCTGAAGCCCAACTCAACGAGGCCAAAGCCCAGCTGACTCAGGCCAAAGCAGAACTAAAGCTGGCCCGTGTCGAGCGCGATCGCTATGCCCAGTTAGCCCGCCAAGGAGCGGTGCCTCGGCAACGGTTGGACCAGGCCCAAACAAATTTTGAAACCGCTGGGGCGACTGTTCGAACTCGTGAGGCAACGGTGAACGCAGCGCGCAAGCAGGTAAATGCAGCCGAGGGTGCTCTGGTACAAGCGCAGACTAGCGATCTCAATCCAGCGATTCGTAGCACTCAGATCGACGCTCTAAATAAACAACTAGCCCAGGCCCGTTCTCAGCTTAAAGCGGCCCAATCTGACGTGGCTAATGCCCAAGCAGCGCGGCAAGAGATTGCGGCCAAGATCAACGACCTAAAAGTGCTTAGCCCGATAGACGGAGTTGTTCAAACCCGCAGCGTAGAGCCAGGGGCGGTGGTTACCAATGGCCAGAACTTGCTGACACTTCTTAACCTAAATGCGGTTTATTTACGGGGCTATGTTCCAGAGGGAGAGATTGGCAAAGTCCGGGTGGGTCAGCCTGCAAAGATCTTTTTAGATTCAGCTCCAGATACAGCCCTCAATGCCCGCGTAGCCGCAATCGATCCTCAAGCGTCTTTTACGCCAGAAAATATTTATTTTCGAGATGACCGCGTGAATCAGGTGTTTGGGGTAAAGCTGAGCTTGGACTCTCCAGGTGGGTATGCCAAACCAGGTATGCCGGCTGACGGTGAGATTTTGATCAAGCCGGAGGCTGAGAAATGATCCTGGCAGCCGACCGCAACAACCTACTTGCTACCTCATCTGAGGAGGTGGTGATCCAAGTGCAGGGCTTGCAGAAGCGTTATGGCAAGTTTATGGCGGTGCGCGGTATTGATTTTGCCGTATCCCAAGGTGAGATCTTCGGCTTAATCGGGCCTGATGGCGCTGGCAAGACAACCACCTTTCATATCCTAGCGGGGGTTCTAGAAGCTACCGGAGGGACAATCCAGGTATTAGATCGCCCTCCTAGAGAGGCGCGGCTGAACATAGCCTATCTCACCCAGCAGTTTTCACTTTACCTAGATCTAAGTATTGATGAGAACTTGCGCTACAGTGCTGGCCTGCGACAAGTTCCCCCGGCTCAGGCTGCCGAGCGGCGGATCAAGTACCTGAAATTAATGGGGCTGGAGAAATTTAGCGATCGCTTGGCAGGGCAACTCTCCGGCGGCATGAAGCAAAAACTTGCCCTCTGCTGTGCCCTGATTTCTCAACCCCGCGTTTTACTGCTGGATGAACCCACTACAGGAGTTGATCCGATATCGCGTCGAGAATTCTGGGACGTTTTGGCGACTTTGGCCCATGAGGGGGTGACAATTGTGGTTGCCACTCCCTACCTAGACGAAGCAGAGCGCTGCGATCGCATTGCCCTGATCTATGAGGGTGCGATCCAGCAGACCGGTACCTTAGCTCAACTGCGCGATAGCTTAGGCCTTCAGCGTCTGGAAGTACGAACCAGTAATTTAGAAACTGCGGAACGGGTGCTGCTCAAGGTTGCGCAGAAAGATCAGGCAAGCGTCGTGGATGTCCAAACCTTTGGAGACCGGCTGGATGTGCTCGTCCAGGATGCTCAGGCTGCCGAAGCGCAGGTGCGCTCAGTGTTCCAGCGGTACGCTTTGCCCTTGACGCAAATCCAGCAGGGTGAAGCTACCCTAGAGAATGTTTTTGTCACTCGCCTGCGCCAGCAAGGAGCTGATCCGCAATTCATTCCCTTTCCGCGCCGGAAGAGGTCTCAGTTCTCAGATTCGACTGAATTAGATTTCAAAACTCAACATCCCATTGCGATCGCTGCCAGCAATCTACGAAAAGTATTTGCTGATTTCCAGGCCGTCAAAGGCGTCACGTTGGACATCCACTACGGCGAAATCTACGGTTTGCTAGGCGCTAACGGGGCCGGCAAGACGACCACCATTAAGATGTTATGTGGCCTGCTAGAACCGAGTAGTGGCAGAATTTCCCTAGCCGGACAAACGCGCAACCTCCGCAGCGCCAAGGTACGACAGCGCATTGGCTATATGAGCCAGAAGTTTACGCTCTACGATGATTTAACTATCCGGCAAAACTTGGAGTTCTACAGCGGTGTCTATGGAGTGCCTCGCTCATTGCGCCGCGAAAAAATTGACTGGGTGTTAGAGACCTGTGGCCTGGTTGGACAGGAGGATATGCTCACAGGTCAGCTCCCGGGGGGCTGGAAGCAGCGGGTGGCCTTTGGGGCTTCGGTGATGCACGAGCCAGAAATTTTGTTTTTGGACGAACCCACATCCGGTGTAGACCCCCTAGCTCGTCGCCAGTTTTGGCGCTTGATTGAGGATTTTGCCCGTCAGGGGGCGGCTGTGCTGGTGACGACCCACTACTTAGAAGAAGCAGAGCACTGCAACCGCATGGGATTTATGGTGGCGGGAGAGGTGGTGACTCAAGGCTCCCCCAGTCAAGTCAAGGCGGAGCAACCGGGCCAAGTGTTTGAAGTAGTGATGACGCAGACCCAAGCTGCTTCCGACCTGCTGAAAAAAAACTTGGAATCCTGGCGGATATCGATTTTTGGCGATCGCCTGCACGTGGTTCTAGATCAGCCCCAACAACTACCTCAGGTCCAAGCCTTACTCCAGTCAGCACAACTGGAGATTGACTCTCTGCGACCGATTCCCTTTTCTTTGGAAGATGTGTTTATCGGTGTGGTCTCCCGAGCCCAAACGTAGTTTCGAGTGCAGAATTTTGAGTGGAGAGGTCTGAACGATGAAGCGCATCTGGAGCCAGTGCAGCAAAGAGTTAGCCCAGTTCCGCCGCGATCGCCTCACCGTTGCACTAGCTTTTGTACTGCCCATTGCCACGTTATTTATTTTCAGCTTTGCTATCCGACTAGAAACTAAATCTATTTCCCTGGCAGTTCAGGACTTTGACTTGAGCCTTCTCAGCCGCACTTACATTGAGCGCCTGTATGCCACCAACCAGTTCCAGCCCACCGCCTGGACTGGCAGCAATCCTGTTCAGGCGATCAATCAAGGGAAAGCAAAGGTCGCAGTGGTGATCCCCCCAGATTTTTCCCGCCGGATTAGAGCGGGCAAAACCAGCTCCGTTCAGGTACTTGTCGATGGTACCGATGTTAACAACGCCCGCGTGATTGCCAACAGCATTAAGGCGACAACTAACTTTTTCTTGCAAAGTGCTGGGTTGCAGCCTGATACTCAACGCGTAAGGGCGCAAGTACGGATTTGGTTTAATCCAGGGCGCAAAGAGTCTCTTTACATCGTGCCAGGCGTTTATGCTGTGATTCTCTGGATTTATCCATCACTGCTAGCAGCGATCGCGATGGTCCGGGAGAAAGAGCAAGGAACGATTCTCCAGGTCTATGCTTCTAGCATCAGCGCAATTGAACTCATCCTGGGCAAGGGGTTGGCTTATTTCCTGGTTGGGATCAGTGAAGCACTAGCGATCATAATCCTGGGGTTTGTGGTATTCGGTATCTGGTTTGCAGGTGATCCAACCCCTCTACTAGTTGGCACCGTAGTATTTCTCAGCAGCAGTGTACTGTTTGGCTTGCTGATTGGAGCGCGGACCAGTACGCAAAGCGCAGCGGTTCAAGCCGTCGCCACTGCTGGTTTTCTTACCGCGCTATTACTGTCTGGGTTTATCTACCCCCTGAGTAATATTCCCTTTCCTTTATCCTTGCTGACAAATTTTATTCCGACCCGTTACTACATTCAGGTGACTCGAGATGGATTTTTGCGTGGAACGGGCTGGATAGGCGTCTGGTTTTCCCTCTTGATGCTTGTTGTGTTGAGTTTACTGTTCCTGCGAGCCAGTTCCCGCGTGTTAAGCCGAATGCAGCTACCAGACTAGGGTAGGTATCAGTTTTGAGTTAGAGGTTTGAGCTGGGTGATTTGACGATAGAGGTGAGAATACGAATGATTTCCTGGACACGGATTATTTCATTTGCGGGATCAATATCCACCAGCTCGAAGGCTTTTAATCGCTATGCCAGTACTTGGTTGCCCTAGCTGCCTTTGAGTCACTAAACATCTTCACTAGATAATCTTTACGACTTTGACTAGCACTAGCTTCACTGGCCTTTGTACCAATACTTATGGAACTTCCGTAATAAATACTTAGACAGCACCTACTCTCATTGAGCTTGGAGTTTACGGTAGAGCCGAATAATTTCTAGGGCAAACTCGAAGCTGTTCTTTTGAATTACCTTTAGGCTATTTTCCCTCAACTCAAAACTTAGAATTAATGATTCCCAACTCAAAAATTTCATGAAACTCCTGAATCGTCTATTAGAGAGCCGCCTATGGGCACTGGTGATTAAAGAAATCAACCAGATACTGAAGAACAAGCAGTTGATCTTTCTTTTGCTATTTCCCCCCACGGTACAACTACTGGTTTTTGGTTTTGCCCTCAATCCAGATGTGCAGAACTTGAAGCTGGGAATTGTAGATTACGCAAACACCAACACCAGTCGGGAACTGGTCTCGGCTTTTACGGAAAATCGGATTTTTATTGCGAAGTACTATGGGATCAGCCAAGAATCTCTTGGGGAACAAGTCCAGGAAGGCCAGGTAACGGCTGGATTGGTGATTCCACCCGACTTTGATCGTGACTTACGCCAGGGTCAGACGGCGGAGGTTCAGGTCTTAATCGATGGTGTTGATGCAAATACAGCTGGGATTGCTAGCGGTTATATCCGTCAGATTGTCAACCAGTACAGCCGTCAGCTTGGGCCTCCGATTGGGAGTAGTCAGTCTGGCAGGGCTAGACCTAGCCAATCTCCCCTCATCGAGCCGCAGGTCAAGTTCCTTTATAATCCTGGCCTGGTCAGCAGCTGGTTTTTTGTGCCGGGTGTTTTAGCAACGGTGTTGCTTTTAACCAGTACGCTAGTTTCCTCGGCAACCGTGGTGCGGGAGAAGGATACGGGAACGCTGGAGCAGTTGTTAATGACCCCGGCAGCGGGCTGGGAAATTTTGCTGGCGAAAGTAGTGCCTTTGTTTGTACTGCTGATGGGGGATGTGATTTTGGCCCTCAGCGTCGGCCGTTTGGTCTTTGGGGTGCCCTTCCGGGGAAATTTTCTCTTTTTTCTGGTGATTTCTAGCCTTTATGTGTTTGTCGGCATTGGTATCGGTATCCTGCTGGCAACCATCTCGCGCAGCCAGCAGCAGGCCCAACTCACTTCCTTTTTTATTAATTTGCCGCTGATTCAGCTCTCAGGAGCACTCGCCCCGATTGACAGTATGCCGCTGGCCTTTCAATATTTGTCACTGCTGAATCCACTACGGCACTTTGTGGCGATCGCGCGCGGTGTGCTGCTCAAGGGCATTGGCTTTGGTGTGCTATGGCCAAACGTGCTTGCACTTTCAATCTTCGCCGTTGTTCTACTGACAGTCAGTATGAATCGGTTTCGAGCTCAACTGAGTTAGTGCATGTTGGTTTGGGCTGAAGGTGTCAGCACTAGCTACTCAAAATCGCCGCTTAACTTTGAAGAACCCTGTTTTATGCGATTAAAAATACGGGACCAGTCTGCTACTGCTTCTTGGCCCCGCCTGCCGATTCCTCAAAGAGGAGAACACTGCAAAACAATATAGGCTTATTGAAAATAATTGTCAACACTCTAAGCAAGACTTGCAACAACTGCGGCTGATCAGACCTTTAATCTCTGCGGGTCAATTCCCCGCCGCTGTTCGGCGTCAGATGCCAGGATGAGCGAGTACATCCACAAAAGTCATAACGTAACCGTTTTGCTACATCACTTAGTGTTTCCAGCAAAATATTGACGGGCTGTGTTTGATGAACAGGTTGATGAGGTTTTGCGAGAAGGTTGCTTGGAGATTGAGAAACGCTACGAGATCAAGTTTGTAGAAATCGGTGTAGACAAAGACCATGTGCATTTTTTAGTGCAGTCGGTGCCGACGTACAGTGTGACCAAGTTGGTCACACTGATCAAGCGTTTGACGGCGA
>CADCWO010000274.1 GCA_902806435.1 uncultured Synechococcales cyanobacterium
GTGGACACTCTTGCTACAGTTGCAACAAGCATTCTGTCTACTGGTTAACTCTCCTCCACCCGTAACGGGCAAAATTATTTCTACACAGAAGTTTTCACTAAATCATGCTCAGGGTCCTAGAAGACCCTAGTTGCTTCAGAGGGAAGAAGCCAGGATAGGCGCAACTGCTTGAATCGGACTTTTGACAAACTGAACAAAAGCATGAACTACCCCAGCTACAGCAACATTGAGAAACGACAAGCCGTGCTAACGCTATCGACTCATCCTCAATGGCAGAAGAAAAGTAATAGAGAAATTGCACGGCGCTGCGGAGTCAGCCACGACCTCGTAAATCGACTCAGAAAAGAAGTGTATTCTATCTGGACGCATCGTTCAGATAGAAAAATCAACAGTTTCACCTGGAACTCAATCTTAGAGAGGCTTTTCCCTCAAGCTGCTGCTGATTTTGGTGAACGATTCGTCCGCCAAAACAAGCGCAAGTTCAGGCTCTCATCTCTTAGTGAGCATTGTTTACCGCACGGGAAAAACTAATCGTTCGGTAAAACCTTAGACACCAACTGGAAGCAAAAAATCTTATGAAAGCGACATTCAGACATTCTTGGGCCAGCAAACCTGATGAAGCTCAGCTAAGCGACAAGAGCAAGAAGTGCAAAGCCCCTCCACATCCGAAACGGCACAAGCGAAACGACTATCGCGCCCAGAACGTCACCATTGATGTAGTGGCAGAGTTGCTTGAGGTTGAGCCGCTTCGCATTCAGAGGAGCTAGCTACTTGGCAAGGGCAGGACTCGACAGGCGCTTCTTGCGGTCCTGCCTGGTCTTCATCTTCTCTGCGGTGCGTCCTGTTGTGGTCCAGACAGTCAAAGCTGCATCGCAGCGCTTGGGGTCAGGGTCTGCACAGAAGAAGAGGCATCCCAGTTCATCTACTAGTGGCAGAATCGCCGTATCAGCTAGAAAAGACAGAACAACGGTATCTCCTCCCTCGGTATAGACTTCCAGGAAGCGCTCAACAGCCTCCCGCAGCAGGCTCAAATCTTGATCTGCTTCATAGACAGTATGTAAGGCAAAGCTGGAGAGAACTTTTGCTGAGAGGAAGTCTAGTTGCCAATGAACAGTTGCAGGAAAGGCTAGGGAGAGACTGATTTTAGAGGGCAACAGTTTCTGAAACTCTACTGAAGTGGGGTCGCCGCAGTAGAGGTAGTTATCTTGCCCTAGCTTCCACCATTCTCCTGGCTGTACCCGCTTAGGAACAACACTCAAAGCTCGCTCCTCCCTAGCCCGCCTGCGCTTGGTAGGAGTCAGAGGAGCTACTTTAGTCTCTTCGTGGGGGGGATAGTAGGTGCCAGTTACGGAAGATGGAGGAACTTGGGGCGCTGATTGTACTGCTTTAGCTTGCGACTCTATTTGTGGTTCTTGGACAGGGGTTGTTAGCTCTGGCCGCAGCCCTGGCTTGGGTGGAATGTACTTGTCCCTCAAATCTCTGGCGGCGGAAACCGTGATGCGCTCTCCTGCTTGAGCACGCGATATTGCTTCTTCTCGCGCCTCGGTGGGAGTGGAAGGCTGAGTCAGCAGGTATAACGCACTTGTCGCGATTTGTAAATTTGAAATATTTTCAAATTTGAATTCTTGTGCTACCCGCATGTAGTTGAGGGCTGTACGCTCTGTCCAGCCGAACTCTGCATCAAGCCAGTCCATCCACTGACCATGTACCAGCAGCTCTTTAACATCATTAAGTCTTTTACCGACCTCGATGATGTTTTCGATACTTTGCTTGACCAGCACCTTGATTGCACTAGCCTGCTGGTTGAGGAACTGAGCGGTTCCAGGATCAAGGCTCTCGTAGTTGAAGGCAGAGCGAACGAGTGGATCAGGCATAAGGGGCTGGAGAAGGAAGTAGTTAAGGGTAAGGTAGCGTGAAAGTGCTTCTATGTAATCTCTTATACAATCATCATCATAGCGTCCTCACACCTCATCGCCTTGGTCACTGAGTTTCCTAATCCTAAGCGATTGCACAGCAATTGTAAGGTCCACCTTGCTACAAAGTGCCGCTGGTCTCTACTAGCTTAGAATCCCTGCAAGCTTGATCTGAATGGCTTTCTGGCTGAGAGCGCTGGCTGATGGTGTTACCGGGTGAAATGGGTCAACTCATGGCTATGGAAGTGCGACGTCTACGGCGTCCAGCTTCAGCAGGACGAGGGGCAGAATCAGCAGTTGCGCTGAGGCTGTAAGGTTCAAGGATCTCCTCCCTGATTAACTGGGGTTCTTTGCCTCTGCGTCTTTGGTCGGGTTTGAGTGATTCCACTTCAGCAGTGCCGGGCAGCTCTAGCTGACTAGGAGGAACATCGTTGGAGTTGGGGCTAGCTAGTGAGAATGGTGTACTAGGAGCTTCTACCTGATGCCGAGGAGCGGATCTGGAAACAAGGACGTGCTTACGGCGAGGCTGTAGCACAGGAACAGAAAGTGGTTGAGGCTCAATAACAGGCACAGGCTCACCAGGGACCTCAATGGTTGAAGAAGCATCTTCTCGTAGCTCAGCTTGAGGTAGAAGGGTTGGCTTAGGAACTGAAAATCTAATAAGGTCTAGGTCTGCCTTGCGGCGTTGTGCTTGCCGTTGTTGCTCAGCTAGCTCTAGCTGAATCGCTTGCTGAGACCACAGGAGATGACTGTAAATTAGGGCCTGGAGTTCGGCTTGCACGTCGTCGCTCAGGCTGCTCAGAAAGCTTGGAGAAAGAGCTTGAGAAGCTTCAAGCGGCAGGGTGTTGAGAAAATCTTGAGCCGCAGTCATGGAAGTGGTGGTGGCAATCTCTTGGACCTTGTTCTCGATTTGCATAAAGCCCCTCATTTGCTCCTGTTGAAGATGTCAAGGCTGTTTGCAACAGATTAGCAAATTTTCCATCCCTGTCTAGAAGATTGTGGCAGCGGTTTATCTAGAGGGTCGAAGCTCAACAATCAGCTTAATGCAGTCTTCAGCAGCCTCAATAACCTCAGCTACTTCACCTATCCATCTCTGGCCTTGCTGGTTTGGATCACCAAGGAAAACCCAATCTCCAGGCTGGACATGTGGCGCAGCTTCCCCTTCCCGTTGCGCTATAGGAGGAATATCAGTAACCGTAGGAGACTCAGGCTCTGGTTCATTAGCCCAGCTGGGAGACAAGACTTGCTCTAGCTGCTCATTGTGCTGTTCAGGTGTTTCTTCTGGCATACGCTCAACCCAATCAGGATGTAGCGTAAATCTTACTCCCTCATGCCCTTCAACATCCACTCGCAGCCAACCGTCAGGCGTCAGTTCCCAGATTTGAGCGATGTTGCCACTCCAGTTATCCTTACCGAGCTGGCGACGCAGGATGCGGACGCGATCGCCCACTTCAAACTGGGTTACGGGCGCAGGCTCTGTCTGTACTGAGTCTTCAACATCCTTACTCGCTTGACTGAGTTCAAGGGGTGGTTGCGGTTGGGTGTCTGCAATAGCCTTAGTCTCAGACTCTGCATTAGTCGTAGGAGGTAGAGGTTCATCCACCTTCTCAGGCTGAGGTAAAGGTTCTGGGTTCAGAGAAGCTTGATTCAGATCAGGAGTTTCCTTGTCGTTTGCTACGGTTTCAGCCTCAACGTCAATGGTGTGGTAAGAGCGAATTTGCTTAGCTAGAGCACAAGTGATTAGCTCCCCCTGGGCAGCTCTTTCAAAGGCTTCTTGACGCGCTTCTTCAGGCGTTGAAGGAGCGGCAAGCAGGTAGAGAACCGTGGGAGCAAACTGTGCAACTATTGCACAGTTGCCGAATTTTTCATAAACGGCGATGTAGTTGTAAGCCGTTCGACGTTGCCACTGGAACTCTAGTTGCAACCAACCATCGAAACCTCCAGTCTTATTGTGCCTGAGAAAGTCTCGGACCTCTGCTAGATCTTTACCCAGTTCCCGAACCGCCTCAGCAGTTTTATGAACGAGGCTTTTAATCTTGCTGGTCTTGTGTTGAAGATACTCTCTATCTGATAGTGGCAAAGCCTGATAGTCAAAAGCTGGCTGACTTTGCAGTTTTGAAGCGGGAGCCGAAAATGTCATGAGTGTTTCTCCCTTATCGCGTAGCAAACCACTAGGCTTGTGCTTCTGGGGAAGGCAAATGTGGAGGATGCATCTATTCCAGTAGATGCTGATCTTGATAGATTAAGCATTGATCCAACCTCTTTGTTTACGCATTGGGTTGTGGTTAGGGCGATCGCGCTGTCTCTTGGTCGGGAGGCGCGGTCGCTTGCAAGCTAGAAGCTAACTAAATTTGGGAAAATAGGAAGTCATCACTATAGGTAAGTGACGGGTTCTGAGTTTGTTATTCATCATCCTCATTAAGCCTGCCCTCCTTTATTGCCAGGCCTACAGCTTCCCTACAAAGGCTCTCAATATAGTTGCTAATTGTTCGACTCTCCATCTCAGCGAGCTTTTCAACCTTTGCCTTCAACTCATCGGGAAGATATAGAGACATTCTTAGTTTCTGTTTTGCCATTGATATAGCAGTCATAGCGCATCACCTAAACATCGTACTGGCACTTCTCATAGTAACCGCAAAACAGCATTACAACAATGCTGTAAAGAACTATAAAAGCATCAGTATGGTACTGACACAGCATTGTAACGGTGTCATACTAAGAACAGTTGCTGAGGCAACCAATGACCTCATCAAGCTAGAAAATCAGATTTGTACTGCGATCAATCAGAACTTAGACAACCGAACTGCCCAAGCGTAGAGACTGAGGAACCACTGAGGCCGAAAGCCCTTGAAGCGGCTGCCCTGACAAGGCAAGTGAAGGTGGTAGGCAGGTCTTGAGAACGGCAGCTCTGCATAGGTTCCTCTACTAACGCCGCCCTTCAGGGCTGGGCTGAGGGCTAGAAATATCTATTTACTAACAAGACAGAGCAGGACAGGATTGGCGTCTAGACCTGCTCTCTACCCACTTATACGAGTTGAAACAATTATGTCTTATTACGACTATCTGTGCGACTTAGACCAGGAATACCGGGAACTCCAAGGCCAACTTGCCCAAGAGTGGCAGATTCTTGGAGAGACGGACGGGGATGAAGGAATTGATCCTGAATATCCCAACAATGCCGCATACCTGCACGGCTATGATGCTGGTCGAGCCAGGTACATTAGGCGGTTGGCAGACTTTAAGAAGCTTCATAATGGACGGCTCTGCCGCTGTGGTCTTGTCCGTGCCCAGGATTGCGAATGCGACAGCCAGCCAGAGTACGAGGACGAATTTTAGCGATTGACCTAGAGGGCTGGGCTATAGGCTTGGCTCCTCTTCTTTTTGGAGATTGACATCTATGTTTCAAAAAGCCACCAAACAACAATCCAAGCTCCGTTTAGCCCTCAGCGGCCCTAGCGGTGCGGGCAAGACCTACTCCGCTCTCAACATTGCTCAACACTTAGGTAAGACCATCGCGCTCCTAGATACCGAGCACGGCAGCGCTTCCAAGTATGCTGACCGCTTTGACTTTGACGTGTGCAACCTCACGGACTTCCACCCTGCTAAGTACATCGACTTGATCAAGGCGGCAGATAAAGCGGAGTATGAGGTCATCATCATTGACAGCCTCTCTCATGCCTGGTTTTCAGAGTTAGAGCTAGCTGGTAAAGGATTTGAGGGCTGGAAGAATGTCCGGCCTCTAGAGCGTGCCCTCATCGATGCGATGCTCAGCAGCCGTGCTCACGTCATTGCCACCATGCGAACCAAGACCGAATGGGTGATGGAGGAATATACAAGCAAGCAGGGCAAAAGCTGTGTTGCGCCCAAGAAGGTTGGTACAGCGCCGATTCAGGCTTCAGGAATCGAGTATGAGCTGGATGTGGCTGGAGAGCTAAACCTAGAGCACATCCTGACGATTTCCAAGTCTCGATGCCCCGCTCTGAGTGGCACTACCCACCTCAATCCAGGGGAGGAACTTGCAGAGGCACTTCTGGCTTGGCTAACAGATGGGGCACCCCTACCAGAGTCACCTCAGAACAAGTGCGAACGCGTCAAAGTAGCACGGGAAGCCGTTGGCTTGGAAACAGAAGTGGTGAAGGCACTAATGCAGCAACA
>CADCWO010000275.1 GCA_902806435.1 uncultured Synechococcales cyanobacterium
AAACCTCAAGCTCTAAACCACAAAAATGTCCTTGTTAGTCAGCTCAAGACCAGCTGATAGGCTGGCAAACTGTACTTGCTCGTCTCTACCTGTGCCATCGCCATCGAAAAACAAGCCACCCGTGCTGGCATCGTAGATAAACCTGTCAGTAGCATCAGCCGCTGCTGTACCAAGTCTGAACTGCTCAGGTGTAATTACGGCACCTGCAGTCAGGCTGTAGTCAAAAGTATTAGCAGAAACCTGGATAGTATCATCAGCAACCGAGAAATCTTCAATCTTAGGACCATCAAAATTTCCGTAATTGAAGATAAATCGATCCGCTCCAGCACCACCAATCAAACTACCACCGCTATCACTCGTTAACCAATCGTTGCCGCTGCCACCATTTAGAGAGCTATTTTCACCAGACAATGTATCGTTACCAGAGCCGCCATCCAAATGTGCATATCCATATCCACCATTCAGAACGTCGTCCCCAGCTTCACCAAAGAAATTGTTATAGCCATAGGAGTAATTACTAAGGGTGTCATTGCCATATCCGCCATACAGATTAACCCCACCATTCTCGGCACCAAACAGCACGTCATTGCCAGCATCACCGTAGAGAGAGTCATAACCCAAGCCACCCGTGTCCCCTTCATTACCGAAGCTACCTAGGGTATCATTCCCGTCACCACCACGCAGCAAGTCGCCATCTTCGTTGCCTTCATCAGACAATCGGTCATCACCCGCTCCACCGATCAGGGTGTCATTGCCAAAGGCACCATCTATACTGTCATTTCCATCGCCGCCATTGAGATAATCGCTGCCACCCGTAGTATCAGAAACAACAGAGTCGCCATAGAGGGTGTCATTGCCAGCACCACCATACACCGTGTCATCGCCGAAGCCAGCGTCAAGCAAGTCATTGCCAGCGTTGCCTAGCAGTGTGTCGTTACCAAATTCACCCTGAAGAGTGTTGTTAGCAGCATTGCCAGTAAGCCTGTTGCCAAGGTTGTTTCCTGTACCATTCACTGTGCTCGTTCCGGTGAATGTCAGGTTTTCCTGGTTAGCACCCAAGGTATAGCTAATGGAAGATTGGATCGCGTCAGTGCCAGCACCAGCGGCTTCTTGGATCAGGTCAGTACCCTCTCTATTAATCAGATAAGTATCGTTGCCAGTGCCTCCACTCAGGGTATCGTTACCTGTCCCTCCATAGAGGGTGTCATTGCCAGATTCACCTAGCAGGGAGTCATTCTCAGCACCCCCACTCAGGTAGTCAGTGCCAAAGCCCCCATAGAGGGTGTCAGCTTCAAAGTCACCATAGAGGGTGTCGTTGCCACCACCGCCGTATACTGTATCATTACCTTCTCTGCCATCTAAGGTGTCATTGCCAGCCAAGCCGTACATGAGGTCATTGGCTAGAGAACCAATCAAGCTGTCATTCCCAGTAGTACCGTTGATCGTTGCCATTCCATTGTCCCCGCAGTGTGTGTACCCCGCCCTCTATCTCTTCTGACTGGGAGGATGACAAGGAATGGTCACATTGTGACCTTACTTACCCCCCTTCAAAATAATATTACTTGCACAAGAAAACTTTGAAGCTTTCGGTTTTACTCCATCCCGAGCCGCTAGGCAATAAAGCCATTTACTACAAGAACATTTTTGCTAGCGATTTTCTTGTAGTAAATTAAATGGGATAAATTTGACACCTCTACGGGTGAGGCGGTTTGCAGTACTCAGTGAAGTCTAAATAAAGCCTATGTTAGTCAATATGTGCTTGGGCCTTTAGTAAATCGGCGGTGCATATATTAGGTATGAATCAGCTTTAATAACTACGTGAATGGAGTCCTGAGGATTCTCCTAATAAAGCCGTGCTTGACATTACAACCCTAGGTTGCCCGTAGTAACAAGTAGTGGCAGTTAATGCCTATCTGAAAATAGAAGAAGTTCTCCGATGAAACTCTAGATGGGAGAGGAGAACTTACTGCCGACTCGTTTGAGTGGGAAATGCCCCTGGTTTCACCGCCAAGGCTAAGCGTTGACCGCTGCGGCTGATTTCGACTGGTAAGTTACCACCAACAGAGCTATTTTCCACAGCCTGCTGAACTTCATCAACGGTTTTAACTACTCGACCGTCAACTTTGCGAATCACGTCGCCCGGCCGTATTCCAGCTCTGGCAGCAGGTGAATTGCGGCCAACACCAACCACTAAAATACCTTCATCTTCACGAACCTGAATATTAAGATCTGAGTTGCGACGCAGCCTTTCTTTTAAAGCAGGAGTCAGGGTAGCCATCTGAATTCCTAAATAAGGATGCTCAACCTTGCCTGTCGCAATCAATTGGTTGGCAATCTGCTGCGCTGTCTTGATCGGGATTGCAAATCCTAAGCCTTGAGCTCCCCCAATAATAGCCGTGTTCATCCCAATCACTTGACCCTGTTGATTTAATAGTGGTCCACCTGAGTTACCAGGGTTAATCGCAGCGTCGGTTTGGATAAAGCCAACTCGTTTATCAGGGGCGCCAATTTGGGAACTGGTGCGACCAGTAGCACTAATAATTCCGGCTGTAACCGAATTATCTAAGCCCAACGGGTTACCAATCGCGATCGCCCATTCTCCAGGTCGTAGCTGATCTGAGTTGCCAAGGCTTACAGTTGGTAAGTTATTAGCCTGGATTTTGACGACCGCTACATCGGTTAGGTCATCTTGACCAAGTACTTTACCAGTGAAGCTGCGGCCATCTTTCAACGTTACGGTTACCGTATCCGCTGCATTGACAACGTGAGCATTGGTTAGCACTAAACCATTAGCCTGCAGAATAAATCCGGAACCACTACCTTGAACAACTTGTGTTGAAGGTGCCTGAGGAATTCCGGAGCCAAAAAGCCCTCGGAAGAACGGGTCATTGAAGATGCTTGGTGCTCGGCTTCTCACCGTTCGAGAAGAATCAATACGTACAACTGCGGGACCCACTTTTTCCACAGCCGTAGCAATAAAACTACTATCCGTGTTACTCGGCAAACTAGCAGGTAACTGAGCTAGCGTCTGTTGCGGTAGTAAAGCCCTTGAAGGTGTAAATTGTGTTCCCAGAAGGGTACCCATTGCCCCCACAAATAATAGAGACAGAAAAGTTGCTGACTTCTGCACAGACTTACGAGACATATCCAGTTGATGTGGTGCTACGACAGGGTTTTTAAGCGGATCTTCTAGATTAGAAGCGTCGAAACCAGTACCGTTTTGATCAGTGTGATCAGGTTTAGGTTGCATAAAACCTTGTTTCCCCAGAGAGCAGTAGCTACAAAGACTCTTGATAGCTGAAGAGGTTTCCGAGATCTCATTAATTGTCACTAAAAATTTATCAGGGCGCAATAAAGATCCAAGTAAGCTAATCGGCGATTTGGCTATACAGTGTGAGGGTTACTTAATAGGTCAATCAAGGGTAACTTGCGACCCCCAGACATCCTGAGGAATAAAGGCTCGATTAGTTGCGATAGAGGCAACTGGCTCCGTGAGGGTAAACTTGCCTGCTTCAATCCATTGCTTTAACTCTATGGCAACTTGGCGTGAGAATGAAAGGCTGGCTAAAGGGGCCACGCGCACAGGTTTACCGTCAATCTTGATCCGGCCTGACTTTAGTTGGGCATAGCTTACCAAGCCAAATGTAGGCCGTACGCGGCGCGGAATCGAAAAATCTACCACGGGTGCGACCAGATCCTGATCTACCACGGCACAGCGCCGAACCACTTCCTCGCTTAATACGGGTAGGGGAACACCTACCCCTAACATAATGGAAGAGCCGTATTGTTTGAAGTAGCAACCTCTCACCCAATAGGGGTTCATCTGTTTTGCATCCCCAATCAGCGCAAGGGTGGCGGCGGGGCCAATCGGGGTATCGTTGGGTAGGCGTTTTTGCAGCGGAAAGTGTTGTGTCCCCTCCCAGGTAACATAGCCAATGCCGCCACCGAGAAAAATGCGGGTACCAATCCCAATCAGCTGCAAGTTTGGATCGTTCAGGAGAGGGGATATTGCCCCAGGATTAGAGTAGACTGCGTTCGCTAATCGCGGTTGCAGGGGGCCCAAGTAGGTAAACAAGGGACGATCGCCGCCATTAACGCCCACAATAAAATTTTGATAAAGATTACGGGGATTAAATAGATAGAACTGGTTTATCGTGTCTCGCGTAATCGTGGTCTCAAATGAGGCGCGGGGATAGCAATCCGTTACCTGCCCGATCGCGCGCAGTTGGACAGGCTTTCCAGCAATCAGATCTGCAATCACATGACCACCACCGCGATAACCGGCTGCCCCATCGCGGGGATCTTCCAGCTCCGAAGCTTCCCCATCCATTCCTTGTGCTGCCCCCAAGTAGAGGTCGACAGCGCCAAACCCAGAATAAGCTAGGACACCATCTAGCCAGCACTGCCGGATCTTGATTGGGGGATCGGTATGCCCCAGGTTGATGATCGCCCCGGAAGACTCCATCGGCTCAAAGGTGCCTGTGGTAATTACATCTACTTCCTTAGCTGCCTGAGCTACTCCTACCTCAGCAGCGCGTGCCTTAACTTGTTCCGCGGTCCAAACAACCACATTGCCACGGCTAATCTTGTCGTTGATTTCGACAATGGTTCGCATAATTCAGAAGCTTGAAGACTAACCCAAGTACCATCCAACGGTGAGGGGCACAGCGTACCGTGCCCCTAGTCCAAAACCTTTTTTACCCTGAGTAACCGAAGCAACGAAAGAAACCTACCTTTTGCTTAACTAAGGGGATCAGGGCTAGTGCTTGCCTTGAAGTCTGCAGAACTAAACTTCTCAGTTAGAGCTCCAGCAGGATGAGCAGTGGTAATGGCCTGGAGCGAGGCCGTTCCGGTAATTGAACCGTTTGCGAGGGTTAGTAGAGGGCTAGAAAGAATGCCAGCTAGAGAAGTTGCAACTAAGGTCAAGACTAAGCCCACCTGCAAGGGCCGCATTCCCGGTAAATTCCAGCTAACTTGCGGATAGTTTTTCACAGCCTCTGACATTTCTTGGGGTTCTTTGACGACCATCATCCTGACGACGCGGATGTAGTAGTAAATTGAGACTACAGTTGTCACCAAACCCAGCAGCACTAAGCCGTAGGCTCCAGCCTGCCAGCCTGCCCAAAATAGATACAATTTGCCGAAGAAGCCAGCAAGGGGAGGAATACCGCCCAAGGATAGCAGGCAAACACTTAGCGCCAGAGTCAACAAGGGATCTTTTTGGTATAGACCTGCATACTCACTGATCTGATCTGTGCCAGTTCTGAGGGAGAACAGGATGACGCAGGTAAAGGCACCCAGGTTCATAACCAAATAAACCAGCAGGTAGAACACCATGCTGGCGTAACCAGTCGTTGTGCCAACGATTAAGCCAATCATCACAAATCCTGCCTGACCGATCGAGGAATAGGCCAGCATCCGCTTCATACTCGTTTGGGCGATCGCTACGGCATTACCCAAGATCATGCTGAGCACTGCTAAGGCTGTGAAGATAAATTGCCACTGAGGAGTTAAAACTGGAAAAGCAATATTCAAAAAGCGGATCGTTAGAGCAAACCCAGCGGCTTTGGAACCAACAGAAAGAAACGCAATGACTGGTGTGGGAGAACCTTCATAGACATCTGGCGTCCATTGGTGAAAGGGAACTGCGGCAATTTTAAAGGCAAGCTCCGCAATTACAAATACCAAAGCAATGACTAACACTAAAGACTGGCCCTGCCCTGCCAAACTGGCCGCGATCTCGCTCAAGCGTGTTTGACCACCTGAGAGACCATACAGTAAAGACACACCATAGAGGAAAATGGCAGAACTGGCGGCACCAATCAACAAGTACTTTAGGGCTGCTTCATTAGAACGGGGGTCGCGCTTTGTATAGCCAGCCAATAAGTACAAGGCAATATTCAAGGTTTCCAGGGAGACGAAGATCATCACTAATTCTTCTGCTCCAGAGAGGAACATCCCGCCCAACGTTGCCGTGAGCAAAATAGTGAGGAACTCTGCTAAGGATGTGCCCGATTGCTCAATATAGCTGATTGACATCAGGATGGTAACTGCGCTAGACAGGGCAATAATGCCCCGAAATATCACGCTAAGGTTATCGCTGTTGAAACTACCCAAGAAGGCAACTGGGTTAGCCTGGTTCCACTGGAGGTAAAGAGCAGCCACAGCCGTTAAGAGGCCAGCGATCGCAACGTAGGGTGTCCAACGGGAGGAACTGCGACCAACGATTAAATCCCCTACCAGCACCACCAGTAAGGTTGAAATCACAATGAGCTCTGGCAGAATTGCGCCGGTGTTAAGCTGAGCGGCAAGATTGGCAAAATCCATAGCGTTAAGGTTAACTGGGTAAATGAGCAGAAGATACTGACTAAGATAAATTGCGCTAGTGAGTTTAGGATTAGTAGACCTTCTGGGGTAGATCTTATCGTGCATCCCGCCTGAACTTTCAGCCTGAGCTGGCTAACTCAAGACGTAGGATCAACTTACTAGCAAAACCTTTAAACTCAAGCAATGAAGAGACTTCCAGAATCTAAAAAAAATTATCGTCACTTCACCATAGCAGCACTCACAGGCTCCTAATGCTCTTGAGTTCTTGAAAAGAGATTTGTTCAACTTTATTACTCCGAAGCGCGATCGCCGATTATGACAACCCTGGTTATTGTTGAATCTCCAACTAAAGCTCGTACCATCCGCAACTACTTACCGGCTGACTACCAGGTGGAAGCGTCGATGGGTCACGTGCGGGACTTACCGCAATCGGCTAGTGAAATCCCGGCTCAAGTTAAGGGAGAGAAATGGTCACAGTTGGGTGTCAATGTTGAGGCTGACTTTGAACCGCTTTATGTGGTGCCTAAAGACAAGAAGAAAATCGTCAAAGACCTGAAAGCTGCCCTTAAAAACGCCGATCAGCTGATCTTGGCAACTGACGAAGACCGTGAAGGTGAAAGTATTAGCTGGCATCTTTTGCAAGTCTTACAGCCCAAAGTGCCAAGCAAGCGGATGGTGTTCCATGAAATTACGGAAGAAGCGATTCAAGCGGCCCTGAATCATTGTCGGGATATTGATCAACAATTGGTACATGCTCAAGAGACCCGTCGGATTTTAGATCGGCTAGTCGGGTATACCCTTTCTCCCCTGCTCTGGAAGAAAATTGCCTTTGGGCTTTCCGCTGGTCGTGTGCAATCGGTGGCGGTGCGGCTAATTGTGAATCGCGAACGTCAACGACGGGCCTTTCGTCAGGGGTCTTACTGGGATCTCAAAGCAACCCTAGAACAGGCCAAACATCCTTTTGAGTCTCGGCTGGTCAGCCTGGCTGGAAAACGCTTGGCGACGGGAAGTGACTTTGACGAAACCACTGGCCAAATTATTACAGGCCGCAATGTGGTGCTGTTGAATGAAGCGGAGGCCAGAGCCCTACGAGAGCGGATTGACGACAAAACCTGGAGCGTGACGGCGATTGATGAGCGGCCTGTAACGCGCAAGCCTTCGCCCCCGTTTACGACCTCAACCTTGCAGCAGGAAGCTAACCGCAAGCTAAAAATTTCGGCACGTGACACCATGCGCACGGCTCAAAGCTTGTACGAGCAGGGCTATATCACATACATGCGAACAGATTCGGTGCATCTTTCGCAGCAGGCAATCGCTGCTGCCCGCACTTGTGTCGAGCAAAAGTATGGCAAAGCTTATCTCAGCCCCCAGCCCCGGCAATATGCCACTAAAAGCAAAGGAGCGCAAGAAGCCCACGAAGCAATTCGCCCCGCTAGTAGTACCTTTCGTACCCCTCAGAATACTGGCCTCAAAGGACGGGATCTAGCTCTGTATGACTTGATCTGGAAGCGGACTGTAGCCACCCAAATGGCAGAGGCGCGACAAACCCAGATTACGGTGCAACTTCAGGTTGAAGACGCTGGCTTCCGAGCATCGGGTAAGCGGATTGATTTTGCCGGGTTCTTCCGCGCCTACGTCGAAGGGTCTGACGACCCGGACGCTGCGATTGAGGATCAAGAAGTAATTCTGCCACCGCTCAAAGTGGGTGATCATCCTGCTTGTGTAGACCTAGAAGCGATCGCTCACGAAACCCAGCCCCCCGCCCGTTACACAGAAGCCTCTTTAGTCAAAACGCTAGAGAGTGAAGGGATTGGCCGTCCTAGTACCTATGCCAGCATCATCAGCACGATTATTGACCGAGGTTATGCTCAAATGGTTAGTAATGCGCTAGTGCCGACATTTACCGCTTTTGCCGTCACTGCTCTGCTAGAAAAGCATTTTCCTGATTTAGTCAATACTGGCTTCACCGCGCGGATGGAGCGGACTTTGGACGAAATTTCTACGGGAGAAGTTGACTGGTTGCCCTACTTGAAAGACTTTTATTTGGGTGAATCCGGTTTGGAAACCCAAGTAAAAGAGCGTGATAGCCAGATCGACCCTGGTGAAGCTCGGACTGTACAATTGGCAGATCTAGCAGCCAAGGTGCGGATCGGTCGCTTTGGTCCTTACATTGAAGCGGAAGAAGAAGGGGGCCCTGTGACCGCTTCTATTCCTAAGGATGTTAACCCAGCCGATCTGGACCCAGAACAAATTCAAATTTTGCTCCGGCAGAAAACAGAAGGACCGGACAAGCTGGGACTTCATCCAGAGGCAGGAGAGCCGATTTACTTGCTGCTCGGTGCTTACGGCCCTTATGTCCAGCTTGGTGACACCTCCGATGCCAATCCGAAACCCAAGCGTACCTCTCTGCCTAAGGGGGTAAGCATTGAGCAGGTGACCTTGGATATGGCGGTGAGCTTACTGTCCTTACCCCGCTTGCTAGGTGTACACCCCGAAACAGGGGGAAAAATTCAAGTCGGTTTAGGCCGCTTTGGTCCCTACGTCGTTCATCAGGGGCAAGAGGGTAAAGACTACCGCTCTTTAAAGGCGAGCGACGACTTATTCACCATTTCCTTAGAGCGAGCCTTGGAACTTCTGGCTGAGCCGAAGGCGCGCCGGGGACGGGCCAGTAAAGCCAAAGCACTACGCGAACTCGGTGCTCATCCTGGGGATGGGGAGCCTGTCAATATTTATGATGGTCCCTATGGTCCTTACATCAAGCACGGCAAGACAAATGCGTCTTTGCCAGAAGGCCAGTCCGCTGCTGATCTAAGCCTAGAAGCTGCTATCGAGTTGTTAAGCACTAAAGAATCAACCAAAAAGTCACGAGGACGCTCCCCCAAGGCTGCCAGTCAAAAAGCCAGCCAAACCCCCGCAGCAACCAAGCCAAAACGCACTCGTACCACCAAGAAGTCTGAAGCTGCCATAGGTTCGCGTAGTCGCAAGGCTTAGCGGTCAGGGAACCAAGTCTGGAAAAACAGCTTGTACCGCTGGATGAACTAAACACTGGTTGTGGATGTTTAACCCTTTGCCGAGTGCTGGATCTAGATCCAGCGCTTCCATCCCTCGATTGGCAAGCTTGAGCACATAGGGTAAAGTGCTGTTGTTCAAAGCTTGAGTTGCTGTCCAGGGTACAGCTCCTGGCATGTTAGGTACACCGTAGTGGACCACTCCCTCCTCAAGGTAGGTGGGATGGGAATGGGAGGTCGTCCGCAAAGTTTCTACACAGCCCCCTTGGTCAACAGCGACATCCACAATCACGGCACCTGATCGCATTTGCTGCACCAGGGACCGGGGTACCAGTACAGGAGCTTTACGGCCTGGAATCAGAACGGCGCCAACTACCAAGTCTGCTGCTGCTACCGCTTCTGCAATATGCTGAGAGTTGCTATATACCAGCGTAACCTGAGGGCCAAACAGGGTTTCTAGATAAGCTAAGCGGTCGATATTGATATCTAAAATCTCGACTTGAGCACCCATGCCCAACGCTATTCGGGCCGCTTCTGTTCCGACAATGCCACCCCCTAAAACCACCACTTTACCGGGACGGACGCCGGGAATTCCGCCCAGCAGCACCCCCCTACCTCCCTGCTGGCGTTCTAAGAAGTGGGCACCGAACTGCACCGATAATCGTCCGGCAATCACACTCATCGGCATTAAAAGGGGAAGTCTGCCATCCGGGAGTTCTACGGTTTCGTAGGCGATCGCGCTTACCCCAGAAGTTATTAAATGCTCTGCTAGGTCGCGATTTGCTGCTAGGTGCAGGTAAGTAAATAACAATTGGCCTTTTTTCAGAAATTTGTACTCTGACGCTAAGGGTTCTTTAACTTTGACGACTAATTCTTGATTCCAAGCTTGGGCTGAGCTAACCATCTGGGCTCCTGCCTGGATATAGTCTTGATCGCTAAAGCCAGCTCCAAGGCCAGCCCCTGTTTCCACCAAAACCTGATGCCCGTTTTCCTGCAAGGCTTGAACGCTACTGGGACTCAAACCAACTCGAAACTCTTGATCCTTCGTCTCCTTAGGAACCCCAACTTCCATTCTCAACCTCCTCAAAAGCCTTAGTTAGTGGTCAATAGTGTCAAAACTAGCCTTGGCATCATAGCTAGCAACGTCAGCATTCGTATGCGAATTCAGGCTATAAAAGCGAAGACACAGCAGGAGCTGCCAACCCAGATAGGATAGAGCAAAGACCAGACAAAGGTAAAATTTCCTAAGCCTAGGGTTTACCTTCAGCCTCAACCCTTTTGAGAACTTATCAGTGTTCCTTGTGCAATTTCAAATCATTAACCGGGTGTTAAGAAGCGATAGCGTAGAGTACTACATTAATCCTAAACTGATTAGTTCTGAACTCATTTGGAGGCCGGGTTCTGGGTCGGCTGGCGGTTTGAGGCTCCAGAGGAAACTCCGTGAGAGTCTTTAGATTTGCCATGACCATTAAATTTGTTGGTATCCTCCGTGGCTCCTTGCTGAGGTGGCTTACCCTTAAAACGACGGAGTAGACGAGTTTGGAACCTGCTCATATAGGTAAAGATGACGGGAATAACCACTAGGGTAAGTAAGGTAGAGGTCATCAGCCCCCCAATCACCGCGATCGCCATCGGGCTACGGACCTGAGACCCAGCCCCAATCCCCAGGGCAATCGGCACCATTCCGGCAATCATGGCAATTGTCGTCATCAAGATTGGCCGCAAACGTGCTACTCCTGACTCTAGAACCGCCCAGTAGAGGGGCTTACCCTCTTGCAAGTGAATCAGCGCGTAATCCACCAGCAGAATTGAATTCTTGGTGACTAACCCCATCAATAAGACAATCCCAATCAAGGCATAAAGCCCCAAAGACTTTTGGGCAACCAGTAATCCTACCAATGCACCCCCCAAGGATAGGGGTAGCGCTACCATAATCGTCAACGGGTGCAGAAAATTGTTGAACAGCAGTACCAGGACAGCATAGATAAACAGCACCGCCGTAGCCAGTGCTCCCCCAATGCCGGCGAATACATCGCGCATTACCTTGGCTTCACCGGAGCGTTCCTGCGCCACATCCGGGGGCAGATTCATTGCGGGTAGGGCATTCACAGCCTTCAGGGCATCCCCTAAGGCTACACCCCCCTGTAAGTTGGCTTCAATCGTCACCTGGCGAGCCCGGTTGTACCGATCAATCTGCGCTGGCCCGCTACCTAGGCTGATATCGGCTACGGAAACTAAAGGCACCAAAGTACCATTTTTGGCAGGTACCTGAAGATTATTGATCGTGTCAATCTCGTTCCGAAATCGGGGCGCAATTTGAACCAGAATCGGGATTTGTCGATCCGGCAAGTTGAACTTGGCCAGGTTGGCTTCAATGCCACCAATTGTGGCTAGAGACGCGGTCTGGGCGATCGCCTGTACCGAGACTCCCTGGTCGGCGGCCCGTTGCGGGTCCGGCTTGATCAAAATCTCTGGCTTCACCAGGCTAGCCGTAGAGGTGACTTCTACCAAACTCGGTAAATTACGCATTTGCTGGAGCAGGTTGTCAGCAGCCCTATCTAAACTCTCGGCATTGTCGCTTTTGAGCACGATTGATAACTGCTTGCGGCCACCAACCTGCCCTTGGTCAAAACCAACATGCGCTCCTGGGATTTGGCGGAAGTTAGGACGCATCTGCTCCTCAAATTGTCGCTGGGAGACCTGACGATCTTCTCGAGGCTTCAGTTTGACGTAAAGCGTAGCGGTATTGACACCACTAGCCGCACTGGGAGCCCCCGGTCCACCACCGCTAGCGATCGCGGGTGCTCCTTCGGTTGCCAGTACACTCACGACAACGGGGTCACGGCGCAGTAGTGCTGTTGCCTGCTGCGCTACTTGATCGGTTTCTTTCAGGGGGACACCGGGAGGTAACTCTATGGAGACCGTTGCTAGTCCTGAATCTTCAGCGTCAATAAAACTAGTAGGGATAAACGGTACTAACAGAAAGCTGCTGACCAAAAAAATAACCGCAAAGACTAACGTGGCGATTCGGTGTCCCAACGCCCAGGTGAGCAGGCGGCGATACTGGTAGGACAGTCGATCTTTATGAAGTTCCTTGGGCTGATGCTTGATAGGCTTGAGCAAGTAAGCCGCCATCAGCGGGGTGACGGTCCTTGCTACGAGTAATGAGAATAGAACAGATACGGCTACCGTCACTCCAAACGGCCGAAAATACTGGCCAGGAATTCCCCCCATAAAGGCAACGGGCACAAACACGGCCACAATCGACATCGTGGTAGCAACAACCGCCAGACCAATTTCATCGGAGGCATCCATCGCCGCCTTGTAGGGTGACTTACCCATTTGCAGATGGCGCTCAATATTCTCAATCTCCACGATCGCGTCGTCAACCAAAATTCCCACCACCAGCGCTAAGGCCAGCAAGGTCATGTTGTTGAGGGTGTAACCCAGGAATTTAAGGACGACAAAGGTGGGAATCGCTGATAGCGGTAGAGCAACAGCCGTGATCAACGTGGCTCGCCAGTCCCGCAAAAAGATCAATATTGTGATTACAGCTAATCCCGCGCCTAGCAGTAGGGCATCAATTGAGGCGATGTACGATTCCCGGATGAAATCTCCCAGGGTGTAAATCAGTTCCAGCTTTACATCCCCAGGCAGCGTTTTTTCTAGCTGCTTAACAGCCTCTTGCACTCCCTCCTCAACACTGACTAGGGTGCTGCCGGTACTACGCAGCACCGAAAAAGCGACCACAGGCTTACCATTTAATCGTGCTGCTTGCCGGGGTTCAGCAGCACTATCTGTGACCTCTCCCAGGCTGGAGAGGGGGACTGAACCACCACCGCTAGGACTGGTTCTGGCGGTACCACCGGCAGCAGGACCCGTTGCAGTCGCTACCGCTCCGTCACTACCTGACGGTAAGGTAACTTGATAATTCTTTAACTCCTCAACACTTGTAGCACTCCCAAGGGTCCGGATGGTTTGCTCACTGCTGCCGACATCTGCTCGCCCGCCCGGTAAGTTGATGTTGAAGGCGCGGAGCTGCTCATTCACTTGGGTTGCCGTAATCCCTAAAGATTCCAGCCGTTCTGGAATGAGATCAACCCGGATTGCCCGGTCTGCCCCGCCAATCCGCTGTACTTCCGCTACCCCTGGTACCGATAGTAGAGAGCGGCTGATCGTCTCGTCGATCAATTCGCTTAGTTGGCGCACAGATTGTTGCTCAGAAACGACGGCATAAGCCATAATTGAGCCGCCGGCGACGTCCACGCGCTTAACGATTGGTTCCTCAATGTCCTGTGGTAGGCTTTGGCGAAGCTGAGCCACTGCATTGCGGACGTCGTTCGTGGCGCGATCGCTGTCTGTGCCGAGCAAGAAGTTAACGAGGGTGTTAGAGACACCATCGTTGACCGTGGAGATAATCGTGTCGATGTTGCCTAACCCAGCAACCGCATCTTCAATCTTTTTGGTTGCTTGCGACTCTAGCTCTGTCGGGTCTGCCCCCGGCTGGGCCACCGTGATCGAGACTGCCGGGATATCAATATTCGGCGTCGCATCCTTGCCCAAAAATGGAAACGCAACTAGTCCTAGCACCGTCAGAATCAGGAACAAAACAATGGTGGGGACAGGTTTTCGAATTGACCAGGCAGAGATGTTAAACGACATCTAGGTTCTCCGCGTAGCAGAATTAATCAGCACTAACTGCAAGCTATTCATTGGCTGTACCCGGTTCTGGTACCACCCGAACGCGATCGCCATCCTTCAGGAACCCGGCACCAGAGATAATTACGCGATCGCCAAGGCTTAAACCCTGCTTGACTTCTACTCTCGCCATCGAGTTGCCCCCGATCGTTTCCCCAACTTCCACCGGCTGAGCCTTGGCCCGGTCTCCCTCTAGGCGATAAACAATCGCTTGATTATCTTCACGTAGCACCGCACCAGCAGGAACCGTTAGGCCTTGGGTTCTACCAGAAGCGATCGTTGCTTGTAAAAACATCCCTGGTCTTAGTAGGGGGGAGGGGGGTAGATCAACTTTCACCGTTGCCTGCCGACTTTGGGGATCGACCAACGGGGCAATCTCCCGGACTTGGCCTTGCAAGCGCACGCGATCGTTTGAAGTCGAGCTGACCCGCACTGCCGCCCCCGGCTGAACGCTGGCAAGCTGGATTGCAGGCAGCTTCACCTGGAGTTCCAGCGCCCCACCGCGAATGATCGAAAATAGTTTTTGCGTACCGTTGGCAACATCCCCGACTCGTGCAATTCGCTCCGCGACGATACCAGCCGCGGGGGCCTGGACTAGGGTTTGCGCTAACTGGGTTTGCAACTGCTGCACCTGTGCTCTACGACTTTGCACTTCCGCCTGAGCACTACTGACATCAGCCTGCGCCAGTCGGACTTGCTCTTGCGCGGTAGCAGCGGCAGTATTGCGGCTTTCTGATTCTTGACGGCTAATTGCTCCCTGGCTAGCTAAACCGGCATAGCGGTTGCGATTAGTTTGTGCTTCCACTAGAGTTGCCCGAGCCTGGGCTACCGCCGCCTGTTTTTGGCGCACGATCGCTTCGGCAGAGGCCTGCTGAGCCTGGGCCTGGTTAAGTTGGGCCTGTAAAACGGAATTATCAAGGATAGCCATCGTCTGCCCGGCTCTCACCGTATCGCCCTCATCCACCAGGACTTGCTGAATTTGAATACCGGTGGCTCGTGGTAAGACAGGTAGGAGATCAGCGGCAGCAACCGTACCCGTTGCCGATACAGTACTCACTACAGATCCCCGTTCAACAGGGCCTACGGTCACGCTTTGAGCCGAACCACTGCTGGCGCTCAGTGGGTTAGACGGAGTTGATCGAGAAGTGAGACGCGGCAGCACTAGCATCCCCCCCAGGGCGAGCGCAAGCCCAATGCCGATTCCAGCAAAAACGCCACGCTTACCGCCTAACCAACCACGGGAAGTCTCACGACGATCCCGGCTTTGATCTAGCGGTACTATCTCGTAATCGAGGTCATTAAGCTCAAGATTTTCTGATTCAGGGGAAGTTCTGGGGGCCACAGTAGTTCATCCGCTTTCGCAATAAACGAACAGTATTCGAAATGTTAAGCATCCTTGTCATAACTATGGCGCATTCTTTTAGACAGTGACAAGGGAGCCTGATCCCCGTTCATTTTGCTAAGCTATCGCTGTCTTGATTGGCAATCGATTTATGAATCGCAGACGCTACTTACTTTCCTTAGCGATCGCTCTAGTCTTCGCTGTAGTCTGGGCAGTTAATGCTCAAGCCCAGTTACGCACTCCACCCTTTCACCTGCGTACACAAGTAGTTGAGTATCAGCACGGCAACACTACTTTGGAAGGATACTTAGCCTATAACGATGCCATTAGGAGTAAGCGTCCTGCCGTGCTAGTAGTTCATGAGTGGACAGGCCTAGGGCCTTACGTGCGACGGCGGACTGAACAACTGGCAAAAATGGGCTACGTCGCCTTTGCTGCCGATATGTACGGGAAAGGCATCCGGCCGAAAAATCCTAAAGAAGCAGCAGCCCAGGCTCAGATCTACCGCTCAAATCGCCAACTAATGCGAACTCGAATCAAGGCAGGGTTGGCACAACTCCAGCAGCAGCAGCTGACTGATAGCAAACGGATCGCGGCAATTGGCTATTGTTTTGGTGGCACTACCGTGCTGGAATTAGCCCGCAGTGGCGCTAATGTTTCGGGTGTCGTTAGCTTTCACGGTGGTCTGGATACCCCAAACCCCAATGATGCTAAGAACATCAAAAGTAAAGTACTGGTCCTGCACGGTGCTGATGATCCTTTAGTTCCCACGCCGCAGGTACTCGCCTTCCAGGATGAAATGCGTCAAGCTGGGGTCGACTGGCAATTAGTAAGTTATGGCGGCACGGTACACAGCTTTACCAACCCTGATTCGGGGAATGACCCGGCTGAAGGGGTGGCCTATAACGCCCAATCAGATCAGCGATCGCTGGCGGCCATGAAACTGTTCTTCGCAGAAATATTCAACCTAAAATCTGGGCATACTGCCTGAAAATGAGATCAAGTCACTCATAGCAGTTTTCTACCGTGCGTACTATTCAACTTTCCCAAGATTAGAACCATTATAAAAAGTACAACCCTGCGGTGTATTTAACCGGAAGCTCTCTGTATGTCTGGTAGTTGCTCTGGGATAACTATGGCTTTTGCGCATCACTTTATGTTGCAGGCACTTTACCTGGGTTTATTGGTTTTCCCCAGCTCTGCCTGGGCAGCCACAGAAAATTTAAACCAACTTGCGGCCGCCGCTCTGGCAGTGAAAGAGGAAGCTGTAGGTGCTCAATCTCCTACATTAGAAGTTCTAGACTGGGCTGTTGCTTCCCCAGCGCTCCGGCTTCCCGCCGAAAGTACAGCTGCGGTACCCCAACTCTTTAGCCAGAATGTCACCGTTCAACCATCTAACTTAGAACTGCGTGGGCAATTTGAAACTGAACAGCCTCTTCTGAGCCAACCCGTGAATGGTAGGTTAGCTGAAGCGACTAGCAGTAAATCTGTTGCCACCTCTACCGCAATTACTCCTGGTCCAAGTCACATAGAAGGACCTGTGTCAGAATCTGCCAGACTTTTAGGATTGCAAGCGCAAGGGGTGCCGCAACGACAAAAATCTCAAACGCCTCTCCAGCTTGCGCCTAGCAAACTATTCAATCTAGAAACTGCCAATCAGCAACCCGCAGGAACTGTCTCAATATCTACTGGTGTTCGCTTTTTCTTCACAGATCAGGTTGGCTTCAGTACAGGATTACAGGTTTACAATGCGGCAATTGATGGGGGGGTCACAGATCGTCTCCAGTTAGGTCTGGCGACAACCCTATTTGACGATCGTCTACCTCGAGCACTCAGCGGGCAGAGCGTCGATCTTCAGTTCCTGTCCATCGCGCCGAACTTCAAATACCAGCTAATTAAGGACAGCAACTTGTCTTTGGGGCTAAGTGGCTCGCTTGAGCTATTGCAGATTTTAACAACCCCAGGTTTACTAAATCCAACGCCAGAGACGATTACAGGTAACCATTTAGCTGGAACTCTGCAAGTCCCGCTTTCCTATGCTCTTAATCCTGAGCTTCAGGTACACTTTACCCCCGGAGTCGCCTTTTATCCTGAAACAATAAACGCTACGCCTTTCTTTGGCACAATCCTCAATTTAGGCGCTGGGTTGAGTTGGCAACCTTTAGAGCAGGTCAATCTATTTGCGGATCTGAATCTACCCTTGAGCGGGGGCAACGCGATCAGCTCTCAAGACAGTTCAATCTTCCGGCAATTAGTCTGGAGCGCTGGCTTACGTTATCTGGTCAACCCAGACGTCGGTCTAGATCTCTACGCAACGAATGCTTTTGGGACAACCCCAGCAACACGCTTCCTCTCATTTGTTCCTGATGGTGACCAAACAGCGATCGGCGTTAACCTCAATTACACCCCGGATTTTGGCCAAGGCTACGCCTCAAGTTTTCGCAAAAGTCCACTGGTTCAGCTCGATCAGCAAGATGCTGCCCTGCTGTTAGACGGCCTCACCTTGACGAGTGCTGATACCCTATTACCCGGGATGCTACGGCTACGGGGAGGATTGGGGGCTGGAGATGGCCTGAATATAGCTTATGGCTTGACCAATGACTTTCAGGTGGAATTGATTGGTGAGCAGCTTAGGGAAGGGAAAGATCTTAACTCCGATACCTATGGCCCAGGGCTAAAACTCGGTCCGGCAGTAAAATTGCGGTTCCTAGACCAAGTGCAAGGGGACCCCTTTTCCTTAGGTTTGAAGGTGGCACTGGGATTAGACTTAATCTCTGATGATCGGATTGGTCTATTCTCTGCTGAGCTGCCATTCCTATATCGGCTTGCTCCCCAAGTTGCCTTATCCTTCAACCCAAAAGCAGCTTTTGTCTTGGAACGCTCGGTGGTTGGTGCTGGTTTGGGCGTTAACTATGGCCTGTCGAAGGATTTGCAACTAATTGGTGAATTTACGCCTCTATTTACAGGTCAAACCCCTGTTTGGAGTGTCGGTGCTCGGTATTTCAACTCTGCGCTAGGGTTAGGAGTTGATGTCTATGGCAGCAATGCGATTGGTCAGTATACACTTGGGGGTCTCGTTGCCCAGTCTGATAACGGTACTAGCGTTGGCTTTAATCTTCACTGGCTGCTTGGCGGTGGAACGAACTTCTAGAGCTTTTGCTTGTCACAGAGGACTTTATGTCACGACCTAAAGCTGTCACCTATAGTCCGGCCTACACTATTGTGCCGACCTACGAGTGTTTTAACCGGTGTGACTACTGCAATTTTCGCACCGATCCGGGTCAAAGCTCTTGGCTGACCCCAGAAACCGCGATCGCCGAACTTCAGCCCCTTCAAGCGCAAGGCATCATTGAAATATTGATTCTCAGTGGTGAAGTGCATCCCCAGAGTCCGCGGCGGCAAGCGTGGTTACAGCGAATTCACGAACTTTGTGAACTAGCATTATCCCTTGGTTTTTTGCCTCACACGAATGTGGGGCCGCTAAGCTTCACGGAAATGGCCCAGTTACGCCAAGTAAATGTATCTATGGGATTGATGCTGGAGCAGCTGGCGCCCAGCCTACTGTCAACTGTTCACCGCCACGCTCCCAGTAAAGTTCCAGAGGTGCGGCTCCAGCAGTTGGCCTGGGCAGGGGAGTTACAAATTCCCTTTACCACAGGGTTGCTCCTGGGCATCGGTGAGACAGACACTGATCGAGTGGAAACCCTGCGTGCGATCGCGCAGATACATGAGCGCTGGGGGCATATCCAAGAGGTAATTTTGCAACCCCACAGTCCAGGGCAGCAACAAACCTGGCCGGGTCCGGGATTTGCTGTGGAGAAGTTGTTGGAGGTGATTGCGATCGCCCGCCGCATCCTACCCTCAGAAATTACCCTGCAAATTCCCCCAAACTTAATTGAGTCTGAGCTACTCCTATCCTGTTTAGCAGCCGGTGCTAGGGATCTAGGTGGTATTGGCCCCCAAGATCACGTTAACCCTGATTACCCGCATCCCCGTGACGAGACCCTTGCTAAAAATTTGGCGCAAATCGGCTGGCAACTCATCCCTCGTTTGCCTGTATATGAGCAGTACGATGATTGGCTACCGATCCGACTCCAGACCTTGGTGCAGCAGTGGCGACAACAGCTCGCCCCTCGTGTAAACTTACCGTTAGCGAGTGAGAAGTAGCGTTAGCGACTTGCCAGTGATACCTCCTAATCCTCTAGTGATTTCTCAATCCACGTCTAGTGATCCTTGGGAAACGCCCCCCATCTGGCTTGACCCTGAACTCGTTGAAACGTCCAAGCAACTAATGGCTAAGTCAATTCCTCCAGAGCCGGAACCAGCAGCAGCAGAACCCGTGATCTCACCTAAAGATTTACAAATTGCTCAATTAGAGCAAGAAAAACAACAGCTCTTCCAGCGCAATGTCCAGTTACTCACTGAAGCAACTCGACTGCGAGTAGAAAATCAACATTTGCACCAGCAACTCGCGCAACTGCAAGAGACCTCACAGAACTGGTTGACCCGATTTTTCAAACGCTTTGGTCAACGTTAGCAACGGTCGGTAAGCTAATCGTCACTCAAGTTGAGGCTGGGTAAATGGCGAATCCTGCCTGACAATAATTTTGGCCTTTGCCTCTCTTGAAGAATTCAGACCAATAGCTTACCCCTCTTTTGTCAGATTGGGAAAAGCAAAATAGCTAAAATGCTTATGCAGTAATGTTTTAGACCCATTCGCCAAGCCCAAATGTGACAAAAAAGAACAAAGCTTACAACCCTTATGTAGCTACTCATTCTGAGCCCCGACCTTCCGAGAGTGACAGAAGCTCCCCAAGAGCAATCCTGCTCCTTATGTCTGGAAGAAACAGAATTACCTATTCCCTGCTCCTACACTCATAAAGTGCCTTGACAGTTAAGACCGTT
>CADCWO010000276.1 GCA_902806435.1 uncultured Synechococcales cyanobacterium
CAATCAGCTCAAGGACTTTACCCGTCTTTGCTCAAAGCAGAGTACTTCTAAGTACTAAATAGGGCCTACTAACTGATACGCTAAGTTCCACTAACTGATACGCTAAGTTCCACTAACTGATACGCTCTTATTTTTAAAGCTTTGCAACGTAAGGCTTTCAGCGGCTAGTACTTCTCTTATTAGATCGATCAGTTTGATCGGAATGCTATTTTCCGTAGTTAAAAATCGAGGGTGCTACTGTGTGGTAGCCAAAAAATAAAAGAATATTAGGGTCGAGATAGAGAGACTATGAAGCAAAAGAAAGCAAAGGTTACCAATCCATACTTTCTAAGCTTCTCCCAAGCCTTACCCCGACTGCGAAAGCGCCTGGTTCACAACCCAGATTGCTTTCTTGGTCTTATACTATCAAACTTATTTGGGGGTAAAGCTTATTGCAAATCTTTAAATCGGCTCTCCGTAAGGAGCAGAAACTTATGTTTGTTAATTCATCCGCAACAAAACATTCCTTTGAGGACACCCAACAGTCAAGCACTTTAGAGAAAAGCTTCAACAATGAGCCACTTTCCGATGCTTTTCGTCGCTCCTCAACCCTAGATGCCTTCAGGCAGCGGACAAAGTTGGAATGGACTGTCGAGAGCGCTGTTGACCCGGCACTTGTAGATCGCACTGTCCAAGTTGTTCCCGATACCTTAACAGACCCCTACACCCATGAGGTGAGTTATCCCATCCATGAGGCGCTCAACTGGAAGCTGACGCGCTTTGGCTTCCAGGCGCGTACGACGGAATTTGCAGCTCTCATCCTCAACGATGACAGCAGCGTGTGGCAGGTAAAGCTGAGCAATGCTCGGTTTGATTCTAAGAAAAGTAAGCACCGTAAGTATGAGCGGGTAGTTGGCAGCTCCAGCAGGATCTGGATTCCTAAAGACCTACCTCGTGCAGTGTGGCAGCGGAATGCTCATCGCCATGGGGTTGCTCTGACTCAACTCGATGTTGAACTTGGCTTTCGCTGTTGGCTGAGCAACCACCTGGAAGTTCCGCTCATTCTCTGCGAAGGAGCAAAGAAAGCAGCTTGCCTCCTCAGCCTGGGGTACGCAGCGGTTGCTCTACCTGGAGTGTGGAATGGCTATCGCTCCAAGGATGTGCTGGGTAATCCAGTTGCACCAATCCTCATCCCTGACTTAGAGGAACTTGCTACTGCAGGCCGCCAAGTGTACATCTGCTTTGACCACGACCTCAAGCCCAGTACCCTTGAGAACGTCAACCTCGCCACCAAGAAGCTGGGCAAGCTTCTGACTCAAGCTGGGTGCCAGGTCAGGGTCATCCAGCTCCCTGGCCCAGAGAAGGGGGTGGATGATTATGTGGTGGCTCAAGGAGCTGAAGCTTTTGTTCATCTGTACAACAGGGCGGTTGAACTAGACTTGTGGAGCAGCCGCAAGCTGTGGGAGCTGACCTACAAGCCCTCCTTGACCCTCAACCAGCGCTACCTGGGAGATGTCCCCTTCCCACAGTCTGGTTTTGCCTTCATCAAGTCCCCCAAAGGCACCGGGAAGACCAAGGCGCTGCAACCACTTATTCAAGCAGCCACTCGTGCAGGTCGCCGGGTGCTGGTGGTGACTCACCGCATCCAGCTGGGCAGAGCTATTTGTGCCGACATCGGGATTGACTGGATAGAGGAGCGGCGGACTTCTGTGACGCAAGGGCTACTCGGTTTTGGCTTGTGCATCGACAGTCTGCATCCTGAATCGCAAGCCCGCTTCAACCCCCAGGAGTGGCACAACGCAATCATCATCTTTGACGAGCTGGAGCAAATCATCTGGCACCTCCTCAACTCGCTCACCTGTTCTGAGAAGCGGGTGATTATCCTGGAGCAGCTCAAGCAGCTCATCCAGGTAGTCGACGTTAGCGGAGGCCTGATCATCGGGCAGGATGCAGACCTATCAGATGTGAGTGTGAAGTACCTGCTGGGCCTGGTGGAAACGCCTGTTGAACCCTGGGTGGTAATCAACAACTGGAAGCCGCAGCTGGGCTGGAGGGTGCACTTCTACGACACCCCTGACCCGACACCGCTGATTGCTCAACTCGAAGCAGTGCTTGAGCAAGGAGGAAGAGCCTTTGTCTGCCTCGACTCGCAGAAGGCAAAAAGCCGCTGGGGAAGTGTGAACCTGGAGCGCTACTTGCAGCAGAAGTACCCCAACCTGCGCATCTTACGCATCGACAGCGAGAGCGTGGCTGACCCCAGCCATCCAGCCTATGGCGTCGTAGAACGCTTAGATGAAGCTGCCCTTGACTATGAGCTGGTCATTGCTTCTCCCACAATAGGCACAGGAGTAGATCACACCCTCAGGGGCCACTACAGCGCTGTGTTTGGCATCTTTCAGGGCACTACTGCTGACTCTGAGGCCAGACAACACCTGGCACGGGTGCGGGACCCTGTGCCCCGCTACATCTGGGCCCGCTCCTTTGGCGCCCGCAAGATTGGCAACGGCAGCTGCAACTACTCCGCCCTTGCCCGCTCTACCACCAAGAACATCCAGATCAACTTGAAGCTGTTACGGGAAGTGGACTTTGACCTGGATGCGGCCCATGACCCCATCAGCTTGAGGAGCTGGGCCAAGATGGCGGCTCGGGTCAACGCTTCCCTATGGACCTTTCGGGAGGAGCTGCGACGAGGACTTGAGGCAGAAGGTCATCGAGTTCAAGTCGTGGAACCAGAGGATACGGTTTCGATTGCCTCCATCAAGCAACAGATGGACAAGATCCGGCAAGTCCATCAGGAAACTGAAGCTCAACAGGTTGCTCAAGCTGCAACGATCACCGAGCTAGAGTACCAGAGCCTGAAGGACAAGCGCTCTAAGACCCTAGAGGAACGTTGCACAGAACGTAAGCACTTCCTTTCCCAGCGCTACGGGGTAGAAGTCACCCCAGAGCTGAAGCTCAAGGATGACGAGGGGTGGTATCCCCAGCTGAGGTTGCACTACTACTTGCTGCACGATATTGAACTGGTCAACACACGTGATCATAAGGAGCTAGCTGCACATCTAGAGCGAGGGAATCAGAAGCTAGCGCTGCAGGACGTGAAGTTCCTGGGAGCTCAAGTTCAGGCATTAAGAAGCTTAGGCATCCCAGAGCTGCTCAACCCTCATCAACAGTTGCGAGGCAGTGACCCCCTCATTGAGCATCTAGCTGGATTAGCGGTGCAGCATTCAGCTGATCTTAAAACAGTTCTCAACCTGAGCTTCACCGAGGAGATGACCCCCATCCAGATCGTGCAGCTGCTCCTCTCAAAGCTGGGCCTCAAGCTCAAGTGCATCAAGCAAGAGCGTCTACCTGGTAGTGGCAGACAGCGGGTCTATCAGTATCTCCCGCCTGATGATGCGCGAGAGGAAGTCTTTTCGGCATGGCAAGAGCGAGATCTGGAGGTGTAGGAGCAAGCTGCTGGCACACCCCTAGATATGTTTACTAAGTAAATCAGCTTTTAGTTATGTGGACCTCAGAAACCGCCTCAAGTTGTTGCAAAAGCAGAATTAGCCTACTAGACTTGTCGAGTGCAATTGCTCTTGTTCGGCAACAGAGCTAATCAGCCTTTCAACGACAAGCGACTACCACGAAACGTAGCTCCCTCCCAGCGACAGAGGGTTGCTCAGAGACAGCCTTAGACAGTTTCTTGCTGTAGCTGTAGTACTGTTGCCTAGCACTTGCCACCCATTGCACAAGCCGATGTAACTAATACCGATTCTCTAAATTCTGGCTACAGATAAGGCATCAAGGATAGCTTGCCTTCCTGTAATCGATGCAACAGTCTGAGGAGTGAGCTTTTCCAGCCGTTCTCGTAACTGTTGGCGCAAGTGCTCAAGTGTAGCCGGTAGACTCCAGCGCAATCGCCGCTTGAGATATTGCCACACTTGCTCAATCGGGTTTAGCTCAGGACAGTGAGGCGGCTGAAACATCAGAATAATGTTGCGTGGAACCTGCAGTCGCTTGGCCTTGTGAAACCCTCCATTGTCTAACTGAAGGATCAACAAGTCATCTTTGAACTGCTCGGCGACTAGGTTCAAAAACACTTGAAAGCAATCGGTATTTAAGTGCGAGAACTCAAAGAAAAAAGATTCTCCGGTTTTCGGCTCCACAATGCCATACAGGTAGGTGGCTTGAAATTGCCACTGGACTTGTCCAACGGGCTTGACTCCTGTAGCCGTAATCTTGCGTCCGCCTAAGGTCTTCAAGCCCAATCGCGTTTCATCGCCGCAAAAGAAGCGGACATTTCCACTCCAACCCAAGACACTCCAAGCCACTGTAACTAGCATGGCCAAGTTCTGGGCTAAGTTTTTTTATATGCCTCTGGTTGCTCACACGACTGCTCCACGCTTACTGGACGTGGCACTTTGGGCGATGCTTGCAAGCGGTAGTACACCAGCTGGTGGACCGTTTTGTACTCGGCCACAAGGCCCAACTGACTTTCCAACCAATCACAAATCGCTTGGTACCCATCGAAGCCTTGCGGCTCTTCTAAGCGTTGTTGCAGGGCGGCAACTGCCCAATCAGGAATCGCTCGCGGACGACCAGAACGCGGTTTGCTTTTGAGCAATGCCTCGATGCCTCCTTCCCGGTACTGTTTGAGCCACTCCTGTAGCGTGGCTCGGTGTCGCCCCAAAATCGATGCTGCTGCTTGTATGGTTTGAGCCTGCTTGCTTTTGAGTAGATACAGCAAGTGAATCCGCTCTTTACCGGATGCTGTTTTCTGCGTTCTCAACCACTGCTTGAGATCCTCTTCACTCTCTTGAATCTCCAGTTTGTAGACTCCTGCCATCTGCCATAACTGAACTCTCTATTAGTCTTATAGCATCTGTCGTTTAACTTTCAAGAATTGGTATTACCCCAACTTCAGCAAAGATGGCAGCAACGAACCAAGCGACCTTTGACGAGGAGTGTGAAATTTGCAACTGAGCAGTTTGAGCAAATCTGGATTGCTGAGAGTTCTACACTAGAAGCCTTATTTGGCAAATTGGATAGTTTGCAGGACAAACCGGTTGGAACTTTAGCTGGCAAGATGGCGAGCGTGGTGGATTTAGTGACGCGATTACCTGTTCCTATTTGGTTTGAAGAAAATCCCCGAGCCAGTGATACTCACTTTGAAACCGATTTACTCCGGGTACTTAGTGCCAAAACGCTATTGATCATCGACCGAGGCTTTTATCATTTCCAGTTTTGGGCGCAGTTAATTGAAGCCGAAGTAGATTTTATTTGTCCTCTAAAAGCGGGAGCCTCCTACATGGTTGAGCAAGTTTTTACTCATGGACAACAGGTTAAAGATCAACTTATTGTTTTAGGAATCAAACGCAAAAATGCCCCGCAACGGCGACTGCGACTGGTACAAGTGCGTTTCGGCTCCACCTGGTACATTATCTTACTTCTGTCGTTGACCCCCAACACTTACCGCCTTTTGCTGTCGCCGACCTCTACCGTCGCCGTAGGAGGACTGAAGAAGCGTTTGACACTGTCAAGCGATTGCTGGGACTATCGGATCTTTGGACAGGTTCACTCAATAGCATCAAGTTGCAAATTTGGGCTACTTGGTTGTTCTATGCCGTGGTGGTGGATTTAGGCGATGCTGTCGCTGATGAAATTGGTGTCCCCTTTGACCACATTTCCCTTGAAATGCTCTACCGGGGTCTGTACCATTTCTCCGTTGCTTACAACAAAGGTAAAGCCACTGCTCCCGTTTCTTACTTTGCTGCAAGAGAAAACCAGGATTTGAGAGTCGTCAAAATCCGCCAAGCTGAACCTCTGATTGACTTATCACCTTTTCCTAAAACTCACTTGACTTTTGTCCCATCTTCTTAACTTGTCAAGGATGACTAGTCAATGCTTTATAGTAAATGCGTGCTGTAATCCTGCGCAAAATGGAATTATAAGGAGAGAAGTGGGTCGTTTGGCCTCTAGGCGCTCAAAAATACTCTAGATGGACATACTGCAGCATATATGTAAGTCAATCTGTTGTAATCCTGGTGCAAGCGCTTATATTGCACTGCTACTCAAGG
>CADCWO010000277.1 GCA_902806435.1 uncultured Synechococcales cyanobacterium
GGTTTAGTGCTCCATGAGTGAGTCATCAACTGAACCAAGTATCAATCCAAAATCTGTAGACTTTAATAGAGCTGAACTAGAGGCCGAATTTGATAGCGCGATTTTTAGCTTTCAAGATATTCAGGCAGAGATAGGTTACAAACAAGCGCATACGGCTCTACAAGAGTTGGTCAAGCGTTTAGATCTAACACCTAAAGAGCAAGCAGGGCTGGAATCAGAAATCGCTGATCTTCAGAGTACGCTGGACAAATTAGAAAACTTGGTGGTTCACATTGCCGTATTTGGTATGGTTGGTCGCGGCAAGTCTTCTTTGCTGAACGCTCTTTTGGGCCAAAACATTTTTGAGACAGGACCAATTCATGGTGTTACACAGACTAGTCAAAGTGCAAATTGGAAGATTAGTTATGACACTATTGCCGGAAGTACTCGTAACCTCCTGCGGGTTGCCTTACCTGCTTCTGGAAACTCTCGCATTGAATTACTTGACACCCCTGGGATTGATGAGGTAGACGGAGAATCTCGTGAGACCTTGGCAAATCAGGTTGCTAGGCAAGCGGACTTGATTTTGTTTGTCATCTCTGGTGATATGACAAAGGTAGAATACAAAGCACTATCTCAACTCCGGGAAGCTAGCAAACCAATCCTACTAGTATTTAACAAGGTCGATCAGTACCCAGATGCCGATCGAATAGCTATTTACCGCAAAATCCGGGATGAACGTGTACGGGAATTACTTTCACCGGATGAAATCGTGATGGCAGCGGCTTCACCTTTGATTGCCAAGGCAGTGCGCTCCTCAGATGGTGAACTAATGGCTCAACTCAGTACAGGTTCTCCACAAGTACAAGAGCTAAAGCTAAAAATCTTAGAGATCTTGCACCGTGAGGGTAAGTCTTTAGTAGCACTGAATACGATGCTTTATGCGGGCAATGTGAACGAGCAGGTTGTTCAACGCAAAATGGCGATCCGAGATAGTAATGCTAACCAAATTATCTGGAGCGCGGTTATGGCTAAAGCTCTGGCGATCGCCCTGAACCCAGTGACTGTTGTCGATCTCTGTAGCGGTGCGATAATAGATGTGACGATGATTTTGGCGTTGTCACGGCTTTATAGCATCCCCATGACTCAACAGGGTGCTGTTGGTCTATTGCAGAAAATTGCCTTTAGCATGGGTGGCATTGGCGCTAGTGAATTACTGCTGACTTTAGGGCTTGGTTCTCTGAAAGGGCTACTGGGTCTTTCTGCTCCAGCTACGGGTGGCGCATCTCTGGTTCCCTACCTATCAGTTGCCCTAACGCAAGCAGGTGTGGCTGGCGTTTCAGCTTATGGGATTGGCCAAATCACGAAGGTTTATCTGGCCAACGGTGCCTCTTGGGGACCGACAGGACCAAAAACGGTCGTCAAAGAGATTCTTTCATCCCTTGATGAAGATTCAATCCTCAGCAGAATTAAGGATGAGTTACGGGCCAAGCTGGAACTGGGACAAGCAAAGCATTCTCAAAGTTCCTCTTAAAAGTGTAGGGAAGTTCCTGAAAGCCCTTACCCCAGTTCATATTAAGGTCATGCTGTCGGGAAATAGGCAGCATGACCTTACATGTTTTTGTGTTTTGTTGGGTCTACAAGCCTGTAGTGCTGCTGATGTTCCGGAGTTGGAGGTAAAGGACTGCCTTCGATTGCAGTAACTTCCTGACCTGTAGGCTTACCATGAGAATCAATCAGCTCATATTGCCCACTTGCTACCGCTTTCTCACCAGGTTTAAACAGGTTGTCTTTTGTCATAGTTAAGTCCCTTAACATGTCGCGAGTACAGGCAAAAGTGCAACAGACGGAAACGAATATTCATCTACATTTGGATGTAGGTCCCGCACTGGGTAAAAGTGGTAAGGCCCGGAGTCTGAAGTTAATTAGCCTGAGTTGAGGTTTAGGAAAGCTCAGTTATGCTGAGAAGTACTTATATCAATCTGTGTTCAAAAAAATACCTCTTAGACTTGGAAGTATAGCACCCGTCAAAAGCCTTAGGACATAGGTAGAGGCAGCTCCTCCTCTGGTAGTATTCATGGTCAAGCCTTATCTCTCACAAGGTATCCATGACAGCTTCCATTCAGTCAAGCATTCAGCTGTAGAAGTGCCTTTCGTTGGGCTCTTTCCATACAGAGTTAACTGGCAGGGTATTCTCTAGACCGCCCGCCACTAGTGTCAGAAAACTGGAAGTTGTTAGGCTTCAAAGTACCCTCTGACCTTATCCAACCTGCAGAATGGCGGATAAAGAGGTTGATCCTGGTACATATATCCCTCTAATCTATCAATCTGCTTATTTTGCAGCAAAGCTGGTTTGTATAGGCTTTTGTCCTCCAGGCGGACAAATCGCCTAATTCAACATCCAAGCTGGATGGTCAGTGGTCCGTCGGATGAATCACTTAATGTCTTGATTAGAGTAAAGCTTGATGTCAATTAGCCGCCATCCAATACTTTTAGTGCCATTTTCTATATTTTGGCTTGCAGTGATTGCCCCCGAAACAGCGCCATATTTACCATCTTGTTCATTGAGTTGAAGTTGTAATCTGTGGATGCGTGGCAATTTACGTCCCAAGTACGGATGGATCAACGCCTATTAGTTCCTAGACTTTTCGAGTTGCCTCAAATAGTCCTACGGGCTGAGCTTTAGTAGTCTCCCCAGCGGGCATGCCGTTAGTAAACTCGGGTCTTTGACCAAAAGTTATCTACCCGGCTTTAGTGCCCGAATTAGATGTTGAAATGCAGCATCACGACTATCGCTCCTGATGCGTGTAATAACTTTGCCTACCGATTTCGGGCTTGCCAGGGTAGCTTGGTAATGGCGCTCATTCGCCATCCTAAGTCGCTCAACCAGTGTCATAGAGCAAATCAATGCCTATCCTGCAATTCAACTGCGCTTGATGCTGTGGCGGGACAAGTCGAGCGATCGCAGAGCGTCTTCTACTTTGCCTGGATGTAGGTATACACCTTCGTTGTTTTGGGTTGCCTTGTAATCTAACTGATGCGTTGTACAACTACAAACGCTCTAAGGCTGGCTGATTAGTTTAATTTACAAAGAGTCTAATTAACAGCAGGATGAGCACATCAAGATGATTTGGTGCAGCAAGATTATCAACGTTAGTTTCGCTAGGGGGTTTCAATCGCAGCGGTTTGATATTGAATTAGGTGACCGTTAAGAGACTTTGGTTTTACCATTCGCTGGGCAACTGCCAAATTCACTTCTACAGCTTCCTCTGGCTCACAGGTACGAATCCAAGTTAGGACCTGCTGCAAGGTCAATTCATTTTTAGGAGCTTGACCTTTAAGCTTGCGCTTAAGATCATCAACGTCCCAAACAGCATAGTTAGCAATTTTCTGCAAGTTGTACTCGTCAGGAAAAATACTTTTGCTGCTATCCTCCCAGTTTTGAATTGAAGCAAAGGAGCAGCCAACACGCCTTGCTAGCTCTCGTTGAGAAATTTCACTGTCTGTACCACAGTTGCGCAGTTGCCTGAGAAACTGAACTAAAAGTTGCTTATTGTAAAGAGTCACTCGACCTAACCTATTACTGATGTCTAGTGAGAGATTCTAAGGTGTCTTTTCAGTATTGACAATAAAGTTTTATCACAGAAACTATGCTTTGGATGTTTAAACCTTAACAATTATTGCGAGTCCAACCAGCTATTTGTCAGCTTGACAAACGCATTTTTCGACATTAAACTTGAAGCTATGTGTTCTTGTTAGCTTGATCCAATGGAAGAAAATTTGCGGGGGAATGAAGGGTTTTATTTATCTCACTATGAAGTTGAGAAGATCATACCTACTTTAAAGGGAGCGGAACTAAAACTTTATTTACAACTTAAAGGGCTATCAGCAAGCAACTCCCCAATCTGTCCTAGTCTGCTTGCCCAAAAGCTTGGTTTTTCACTGACAACTTACTATCGGTATTTAAAGCGGCTTAAACAAAAGCAGCTTCTGACCTCAACAAAACAGGTTCAGGTAGTTTCTTTCATCCAATTTACCCATCAAGAGGCTGAGCCAGTCACCCAAAAGTACTTAGCCGAAAAAACTTGAAACTAGCAAAAAGTAGCTTGAAGTTGATCTTGGCTTAGGTCAACTCAAAAAAATTAATCAACTTAAAGCAAGCGAGGATACTCATAATGGCATTACCAAAAGACTTGCTTTACCAAGAATTTGGTAAAGTGCTGGCTTCCAGACTTAAGAAGAACTGTACCCCTGTAGTTAAAGCCGCCCTAGACCAGTGTTGGATTTCCCACTGGCATTACCCTAAGGGCACGGTCGAGCTAGCAGACCTACCGGAAACATCACCAACGCTAAAAGTCTTAGTTCTCCATTCCTGCAACGTGGTGGCAATTTCCTGCTTAAGTCATTGTTGGCAAGAGGTGCTCACAGCCTGGCAAGACCTCACAGGAAGTATGAGCCAGATTGCTCTATTTCAAATTAGTGGAGATGGAAGCTATGAAGACTTGCAACCTATCCTATTTGAATCTTTGGATCTAATAGAGAACGATTATTCGGTTTAACACCTATGATTTATGACTTTTTTTAAAAGAAAAGCCTTAGTTTGGGCTTCTGGAATTTTTGGACGGCAGGGTAAATGCCTAGATATATTGTTTATTGAAGCAGTGTCCGCCCATAAGCACAGTTTTAAGCAAAGGTATTGTACCAGATCCTATCCTTTGCTTTATTTACCAAGCAAAAACTCTTATCCAGTGTGGCAAACCTGTAATAGCCCAAAGAATTTATTTTAGGTTTCAGCCCTAACTCATTCTGGATGGCAACGCACAATATCTGCCTCTAACCGGTTGATCGCTTTGTTTAGCCGCTGAACTTCGATTTGGCGCTCCGTGATCGCCTGTTTTAGCGAGGCTAAACGTTCCAAGGAGCAACCCATCACCTGACGTTCTAGTTTGCGTAACTCAGTTTTCAATTTCACCAGTTCAAATTTCTTTTGGTCTAGCTGCAACTGTTGTTTCGTCATGCCGCTCTGCTTTTCCAAATGTGCTGACATAATTATATGGACAGATGTGTAGCACCTACACTACTCCAGCTCAGGCTTGGCTCCAGCAGCCCTCTGCATAAACGACATCAGCCAGAACGACTCCCCCATAGTAGTGTAGCTGGGGTCTCCCACAAAGTGCACAAAAGTTGTAATCCGCCACCTTTGACGCCTACCATGGCAACCAAAGCTGCTACCCTTGCCACTAATTATTCCGGTACATTGCTCTGCTAACCACCTTATCCAGAGATTGCAACCGGTGACTACCCAGCCGGTCTCTGCTTAGATAATTAGCTCGGGACGGGGCCTTGAACCCGGGAAAAGACCCTAGCTGCATTAGCTTTCGTTCATTATTTCTCTATGGGTCCAAAGGCTGGATATTCCTGCCAGAGAGGTTGCTGAGCAACGAATCCATGGCTCTATGTTGCTTGCCCCAAAAACAGCAGATTTGGAGTGAGATTAACTAATAAGTTACCAGATGAGGCAAAGCCAGCCTAGGACTAAAGTCGATTTACTTATGGAGCTTTAACTCACAGTGAGTGTTGCATCAATCCAGGTCAACCTTCTGCAACCAAGTAGTGACAATTGTGCTTTAACTAATTACAATATATGCGTGTGAGGAGCGAACCAGCGAGAACACCGAGACGAAACACGGCCAGTCGTCGGTGTTCTTTCTGTTTTAAACGTTGATTAAAGTATGAACTGCTCAATTGCCACAGCAGCTCCGTCTAGCTCAACATCAGGAGCAATCCAGCTCGCTACAGCTTTAACTGCTTCTGGCGCATTCCCCATCGCCACCCCAATACCAGCATATTCCAGCATCTCCTGATCATTCAGGTTGTCACCGACTGCCATCACGTTTGTTGCTTCCAGCCCTAAAACTTCTTCCGTCAGATACTTCACTGCAGTCCCCTTACTGACCAAAGGGTTAGTTGCCTCAAAAAACGTTGCCACAGATTTGGTCAGATAGAGTTCAGCCGGAGTATATCGCTGTCTTAAGTCAGTAAGAAGGCGATCGATCAGGCTCTGATTGTCACTCAGCGCTAGTACCTTGGTTGGTTGTTGATCCAGTAGTTGTCGTAAGTCCCCAACGGGAATTGGTTCAACCTCTGAACGCTGTGCATAAACCTCGGTTTCAGGGGTCAAGGCTCTTACGTAGAGTTGGTCGTTAATATAAAAATGTACCGAAAGTTCCAGTTGATACTCTACTCCCTCGAGGTACTCCAGTAGTTGTAGGGCTGTTTGCGGCGATAAAGTCCAGTGTCTATGGGTACGCTGGGTTGCCGGATCTCGAATTAAAGCCCCTTGATAGGTAATCAGTGGTAATTGAGAACCTACAACCTGGTGAAAGCGTAAAGCAGAGCAATACATGCGGCCTGTGGCGATCGCCACTTGGATTCCTTTATTTTGGGCAGCGCGAATTGCCTGCTGAACGGCTTGGTTAATCTGGTTAGACTTCCCGGCAATCGTGCCATCAATATCTAGCACTAATAACCGAATGTCGAGCGGGCTGCTTAGGCTAGCAGTTTCTACACTCGAAGAAGCGACGTTTTGCTGCATAACCTCTACCTGACATAAAAGTTCATCCCCAGGATAGAGATATTTCTCTATCCACGTTGGATAGAATAAGGTTTACTAATCAGTTTTGCGTAAAACATAGATTCATACAATGAAAGCAATATAAGCTTTCGAGGGGAGGGTGTTATGTATACAACTAATCACGAGTTACCCATCCATGTCCGGCGACTGCCTGAATCGAGTCAGGAGTTGTACCGGGCAGCTTTTAATTCCGCTTTGCATTGGTATGGCGAGGAATCCAAAGCCCATAGAACGGCCTGGAGTGCGGTCAGAAATCTGGCTGCTGGTTGGGAAGGCGAGTTAGCACTGGCAACAGCGCATCACTAAGCTAGCAGAAGGCTGGTACTTTCCTCGCATAGGTGTTAAAGCCTGGAGTGGTATTGTATACAGGTAAGTGCCAGCGTGCAATTTATGCCTCCTGAGCCTGTTATCCCCCTCGACCAAATTCAATACGATCACCAGGGATTAGTTCCAGCTATTGTCCAGAATTATCTAGATGGTACGGTCTTGATGATGGCCTGGATGAATCGCGAATCTTTGCAGAAAACTTTAGAAACTGGGCAAACCTGGTTCTGGAGCCGGTCTCGTTCATCTCTGTGGCATAAGGGTGCGACTTCTGGCCATACTCAAAATGTGCGATCGCTGCGCTACGACTGTGATGGTGATGCCTTATTGATTGGTGTGGAGCAAGTTGGGGATGTTGCTTGTCACACTGGAGAGCCGAGTTGCTTTCACCGGGTGGATGGTAAAATTGCGCCTCCGCCTGCAGACACCTTATCTCAAGTTTTTAGTGTGATCTGCGATCGCCGAGATAAGCCAACAGCTGAGTCCTACACCCAGAAACTATTCAATGGTGGTGACAACGCAATTCTAAAAAAAATCGGTGAGGAAGCAGCTGAGGTAGTCATGGCCTGCAAAGACGATGACCCAGAGGCGATCGCCGGAGAGATTGCTGACCTGTTCTACCATTCCCTTGTTGCTCTAGCTCATCACCGCGTTAACTTGCAAGCTGTTTATCGTAAACTCCAAGAGCGCCGTCGATAAGGAACAAGCACTTCAAAGGCTAGTAGTTGCAAACTGAAGATTTGATTAGGGCTGATTATGCCTACAGTATGAGTCAGGTAGAGCTTGAGGGCATTCCTGACAACTTAAGAAGTTTGTCTCTTTGTCAAGGCCTGCGAAGGTAGAATGGCGCCATGGCAAAAAGAGCCTATCGCAACCCAGACCACATTCGTCGTCGCAATATGCCAGCACCTGAGAGTGCAGCAGTGGCCGACCATCTCAACGATTTATTGAGCCCGTTGGTGTCCAACCAATTGAGCTACTATCGACAGCTAGGACTAAGGGAACGAATTTTGGGACTCCCGTTGATGCTGGCAGCAGTGTTGACGCTCTTGTGGCGACAGGTTCCTTCTGTCCACGAGTTGACCCGGTTGCTTGTACGGGAAGACTTGTTGTGGGCAACAGCGGTTAAAGTGTCTCAGCAAGCCTTGGACAAGCGATTGTTGAGCTTTCCAGCGACAACTCTAAGTTGTTACAAATGGCTTGAGGGCAGAAAATAGACAGGCTATGGTGTCTGATTTTTGTGGCTCAGCTGAGCTAGCCATCGGTAAGACCTAATCATGATAAAATTGAGCAATTCTAAACGCTGTGTGGAAAAGGAATATATTCATGGAATCAGCCTTGCTATTGGCAAAATTACCTGAAGCCTACGCAATTTTTGATCCGCTAGTGGATGTTCTGCCTGTGATCCCAATCTTTTTTCTGCTCCTTGCCTTCGTCTGGCAGGCATCAGTAGGCTTTAAATAAGTCTATAAATTCATTATCTAAAACTAGGTAACCACATCTGTGGCTACCTTTTTTGTGGTTTTGTCTCCATAGAACTTATCCGCTGCATCGTGTTTTCAGTTTGCTATGGCTTAACTCGCTAGAGCCGATCTATGGGAATCTCTATCTTCTACGTACTGCGATCGTATAAGAAGGTCGCTGCTTTGCTTCTCGTTGTGACTTAACGAGGCGAAACTCTTCATCCATGTATAAGTGCTCAAGTTGAGGCGTTGCCAAGAATACCTTTTCGTATTTTTTGCCTGTATTTTTATCCCAGCTTCTGATTCGAGGTGCTTTGGAGGAACCTGTGGTTCTAGAAGCTTTATTTAACTTAGATTGGACAGTCTTACTAAACCAATTCTCTGCTTTATCAGTACTGAGAGGAACCCCTCTGAGCCTAAAAGCCTGCTCTATGCCAACATTATGAATGATCCACTGGTTATTTTGAACTTCAAATGTTTGCACGATCATCAAGTCGTAAGCTAGGAGAACCGAGGAAAGCTTTTGCAACCATGAAAGCTTATACCCTGGTGCATAACGTGCCATGTTGGCATAGTAACCATCGTTGTGGAAAATTTGATAAGACTGGTCGTGGATACGCCCTGGCAAGGTGTCTTGAAAAGGGATGGTTGACCACACAGGCACCCAAACACCAGTTATGATCCTGGCTTGCTCTTCAGCCGTGGGCATAGGATTGCGCTGTCTTAACTCCTGAAATAGTGGCTCCAACTCATGTTTATAAAGCTGTACTTTTTTGTTGAGCGGTTCTATGTCCCGGTCTTTTGTAAGCTGTAAAAGTTTGGTTTTCAGCGCTGCCGTACTCAGTTGACTTAGTTCATCTACACTTTGAGCTTTTTCATTCATGTTTTTTGCTCCACTAACTGCAGGAGAATACAGGATACGGAAGAGCGGCTTTCGTACTCTAAAGTATGAGGACTAATCTCACGGTAGCTGAAATGATAAGGCTGCTGTTACCAGAAGCAACGATGAACTACTTTACCTTCCACCTTATTTTTACACTGCCACCGATTCTCTTGCTAGCGCTGGCTCAACGACAACCGTTAGCGGGTATAGAAGGGCGAAGAGCTTGGCTGGCGCTACCATTTATTACGTTGCTCGCCTTGGTCTACACTACCCCCTGGGACAACTACTTGGTTTGGCGAGAGGTGTGGCACTACGGCCGTGATCGGGTTGTGGGCACGATTGGCTATGTTCCGGTGGAAGAGTACCTGTTCTTTCTGCTGCAGCCTATTCTTACTGGCTTGTGGTTCTACTGGTTGTTTGCCCGCCTGAAGCAACCCATTCAACCAGAATGTTCAACGACTCTATGGGCCTTAGGCACCCTGCTTTGGGCCGGGTTGAGTGTTTCTGGAGCTTTGATGCTGCAATGGCCAGCTACTGTTTACCTCGGCCTGATTTTAGTTTGGGCGGGGCCAATTTTAGCGTTGCAATGGGTGGTTGGGGCTCCACACCTATGGGCGGCGAAGCGTATTTGGCTTATGGGTACCCTTGTTCCCACGTTTTACCTGTGGATTGCTGATCGCATCGCGATCGCCCAAGGGGTTTGGAGCATTTCCGAGAAGTACACCACTGGAGTGCAACTATTTGGACTGCCAATTGAGGAAGCTACGTTCTTCCTGATTACCAACATCATGGTCGTCCAAGGACTTTTGCTACTGCTGTTGCTGGGGAAAAGTCAGTTGCCCGTACTGCGTAAACTTTGAAAACAACTACAGCAAGCTCTAACAAACCCTACCCAGTTGAAGGTGGATACAGCCTGAGAACATACCTATGAGCCCTACCGACTAGTTGTAGTTAGCGTCTCCCTTTCTTCTCAAAATATTGCTGATGGTAATCTTCCGCTAACCAGTAGGTAGAGGCCGGCTCAATCTGGGTCACGATGTCCTTGTCAAACCGGCCAGTGTGTTGTAACTTCTCCTTTGACTGGTTCGCTGCTGCTTCCTGCTCTGATGTGTGGTAAAAAATCACGGACCTGTACTGTTCTCCTCGATCTGGACCTTGCCGGTTGAAGCTAGTTGGATCGTGAATGGTCCAAAACAGAGTCAGCAACTCGTCATAGCTCACTACCAGAGGGTCATACTCCACTTGCACAACCTCTGCATGTCCAGTAATTCGGGCACAAACATCTAAATAGATTGGGTTCTCAAAATGTCCACCCATGTAGCCAACTGAGGTGAAAGTTATCCCGTTGAGCCTGCGAAATGCTGCCTCTATGCCCCAGAAACAACCTGCCCCAAATGTGGCTTTTTCCATGTTTCTCCCCATTATTCTCTACAACACTGCGTCCTTCAAAGCCATACAAAAAAGCTGCTCGATTTTGACCATAACGGGATTGCTTGTGCCTGCTCAATGTGGTAGTGACTGCCCCAGGAGACTTGCCTTTCCTTAGCTTAATTGTTCCTAAAATCTCTAAAATTGCAGTTGGCAGGCCGGAGTTTTGAGCTCTGAGCTTGGCGATCAAAGGTTTTAGAATAATAGGCAAGATCAGTAAAGTTTCCTCCACATCCAAACTTTAGGCCTCTAGCTGCGGAATGAAGGTAGCTGAATTCAGGACCTAGGGTAGCCATTGATTCTATCTCTAAAACCTCAATAACTGGTCAGTTATCAGGGGAGCTGCTTTGAACAGCTTAATGAATGAATAAGTCTGAGCGATCGCTGAGCGCTTCCAGTGCTGAAACGTAAGGCAAGGCTACTCAATTGCTGCAGGTTGTGACTTTTAAGAGCTTCAGCGTGAGCAGTTACCAATGCTTTCAAAACTGCTTGACTTACTGCTGACAGTGATAGCAGACAACGCACTTGGGTAAAGTCAAGCTTAGTAACTAAACGTGCATTAACAAGCTGAGAACCAGCAAGTTTGAGTTTGTTTAGCCTCCTAACCCACTCAAGCCTTAGTGCTTTGAGCTTGAGGACGATACATGCCTTTAAACAGGCTTTGCTGTCAGAACTGCCTTGCGATCTCCTGATATCCTAAATTCAGCACTAGTGCTTCGAGACGAATGGCAGCAGCGGTTGGCCGTGCATCAAGTCAAATTAAACCGAAAAGACGTTATGACTTGGACTGGTTGAGAGTCCTAGCGGTACTGCTGCTGATCTACTTCCACACGGCAAAGATTTTTGATTACCCAGCTTTCGACTACTTTGACTGGCACATTAAAAACAACCAAGTGAGTGCCAGGATAACCGTGTTCACCTGGTTTGTGCATCAGTGGCAGATGCCCCTTTTCTTTCTCCTCTCCGGTGCTGGTACGTGGTACTCGCTGTTGCTGCGGGCTCCAAACAAGTATTTAATGGAGCGGGTGAAGCGGCTATTGATTCCTTTAGTGTTTGGCACTTTAGTACTTGTGCCGCCGCAGGTTTACCTTGAGCGGCTACGGACATCAGGCTACCAAGGAACTTACTGGCAGTTTTACCCCCATTTCTTTGAGTGCTGTTACCCCAATCGAAATTTGAGCTGGCACCATCTATGGTTTTTGGCTTATCTATTCGTCTTTTCTGTAATCGCGCTGCCGCTGTTGCTTTATCTCAGAAAAGACCAACATTTGATTGCCAGGCTAAGTGAGCGTTGTGAAAGGGGTGTGGCCATATTCCTGTTAGCTGTGCCCTTAGTGATTATTGAAGTTGTACTGCGAGCGCGGTGGCCGGGTTGGCAGAACTTGATCGATGACTGGGCCAACTTCTGCTTTTATCTCACCTGCTTTATTTACGGCTACTTGATAGCTGCAGATCGGCGGTTTGGGCAGACAATAGATAGACATGGAACGCTCGCGCTAGTGCTGGCAGTCGCCTCAGCAACAGCAATCGTGGCTTGGGATTGGAGTAGTAGCACTGCTCTTGCTTATTCACCGGGATACGTGCTTTACCAAGCGCTTCGGGGGTTCAATACTTGGTTTTGGCTGCTTGCGATCCTGAGCTTTGGTCAAAAATGCTTGGGTTTTCAGCATTCAATCCTGGAGTACGCTAAATCAGCAGCACTTCCGGTCTACCTCTTGCATCAAACTGTAATTGTGGTCATTGGTTTCTATGTAGTGCAGTGGAATAGCGAGATTACAGAAAAGTTTTGGTTTATTTCTACTGCCTCACTAATAATGGCGATCGCCCTGTACGAAATCTTAATTCGACGAACCAGGGTAACACGGTGGCTCTTTGGAATGAAGGGTTAACTCCTTGCACCATCAAGCTTCTTCTGAGGTAAAACTCATTGTTCACCACACAAGTTTTGAGTAGTATTGAAGTCAAGATCTGGTGGGGGGTCCTTCCTGAAGCGCGTGACTCTCTGAATGGCCCTCTCCTTCAGATCGCCGAGCAGAGACATTTATTGTTTTGGAGCTACTCATTACAACCGTGTGGACTGGCCTTAATTAGAAGAGCTGCGATCGCCCAGAATCACCCGAAAGCAATTGCTCGTTTCTAGCAGGAAACTTGCAACAACAATTGAAGTCAGCATAAAGTGACATCAAGGGTAGCGTTGTGAGGGGAACTGGATGACTGCTAATCTAAAAAGCTTTGAAACGACTGTTCCTGAGAGTACTAGCGGTAGAACTCGTTATGTTCCCCGCAACCACCGGCGAATTCTCTGTCTCTTTCCTAAGTACAGCCGCTCCTTTGGCACCTTCCACCATGCCTACCCACTGATGGGTAATGTCCGCGCCTTTATGCCACCGCAAGGCATTTTGATTGTTGCTGCCTACTTGCCGCAGGAATGGGACATCCGCTTTGTCGATGAAAACGTCAACCCGGCAACTGCCGCTGACTACCAATGGGCAGATGTGGTGATTGTGAGTGGAATGCACATCCAGCGGCCCCAAATCAATCAAATTAATGACATAGCCCATCGTTACAACAAAATTACGGTGTTAGGTGGTCCCTCTGTGTCCGGCTGCCCGGAGTACTACCCGGAGTTTGACCTGTTACACCTGGGAGAACTGGGGGACGCCACGGATCGGTTGATTACTTACCTAGATGAGCAGGCAGAACGCCCCCATACACAGATCCGATTTGAAACCCAGGAACGATTACCACTGAGTGAGTTTCCGGTTCCGGCCTATCACTTACTCAACCTCAACCAATATTTCCTGGCAAATGTGCAGTTCTCTAGTGGTTGTCCCTACCGGTGTGAGTTTTGTGACATTCCCGAACTCTATGGCCGCAACCCTCGCCTCAAGACTCCGGAGCAGGTGCTAGCGGAATTAGATGCGATGCTGCAATCGGGTAACCCAGGGGCGGTCTATTTCGTCGATGATAACTTTGTCGGAAATCGCCGTGCCGTCATGGAGTTGCTGCCGCATTTGATTGACTGGCAAAAGCGCAACGGCTACCCGATCCAATTTGCGATCGAAGCGACGTTAAACTTAGCCCAAAGCCCTAAGTTATTAGAGATGATGCGGGAAGCCTACTTCTGTACGGTTTTTTGTGGAATTGAAACCCCCGAGCCGCAAGCTTTACACGCGATCGCCAAAGACCAGAACTTGAGTATGCCGATCCTGGAGGCGATTAAGATTCTCAATACCTACGGGATGGAAGTTGTCTCTGGGATCATTGTTGGCTTTGACACGGATACACCCCAAACTGTAGACCGGATTTTGGAGTTTATTCGCCTATCCCAGATTCCGATGCTTACAATTAACCTGCTGCATGCTTTGCCCCGCACACCTCTGTGGCGCCGGTTGGAATTAGAAGGGCGATTGGTGTTTGACGAAACCCGTGAATCTAACGTCGAGTTTCTCATGCCCTACGAGCAAGTTGTGGATATGTGGCGGCGTTGCATCACTACTGCCTACGAGCCAGAGTTTTTGTACCGGCGGTTTGCCTACCAGATGGAGCACACCTACCCTAACCGGATTGCCGTTCCCAACAGTCCAGCTCGCACCTCCTGGGCGAATATCCGTAAAGGACTGACCCTGATCAAGAATATCCTGCTGCAAGTGGGTGTGTTCGGCCAGTACCGTCAAACCTTTTGGCAAATGGCTCGACCCGCACTGAAGGCGGGGAACATTGAGAATTTAATCCATGTGGGGCTGGTCGGTCATCACCTGATCCAATTTGCCCAGGAATGCGCCAGGGGAGAAGAATCTGCCTCGTTCTACTCCCAGAAGCTGCGAGAAAGTGCTCAAGAATCTGTGCAAGTCGGGGCGGGTCATGGCTAAACGTACCCCTGTAGTTCAATTTAACTTTTAATCATGCTGAGTTTATGCATGATCGTCAAAAATGAACAGGTTGCCCTACCCCGCTGCTTGGCAAGTGTCCAGGCCATAGTCGATGAGATCGTGGTGTTAGATACTGGCTCTAGCGATCGCACTTGTGAAGTTGCTCAAGAATGTGGAGCACGGGTCTATGAATTTGAATGGTGCAACAACTTTTCGGTAGCCCGCAATCAGTCCCTCAAATATGCGCAGGGGGAATGGATTTTGGTTTTGGATGCCGATGAGGTGCTGGTTCCAGATGTTATCCCCACACTAAAACAGGCAATACAGAGCCAGGAGCACTTGTTAATCAACCTGGTGCGGCAGGAAGTTGGTGCAGAGCAATCCCCTTATTCCCTCGTGTCGCGGCTGTTTCGTAATCACTCAGATATCTACTTCTCACGTCCTTATCACGCGATGGTGGATGATAGTGTTTCCCAAATTTTAAACCGGGAACCCAGGTGGCAGGTCGGTCAGTTGTCAGAGGTGGCAATTTTGCACGAAGGCTATCAAGCTGGGGCGATCGCCAGCAAGCAAAAGTTTCAAAAAGCTCAGGTAGCTATGGAAGGCTTTATGGCAAATCATCCTACCGATCCCTACGTGTGCAGCAAGCTAGGAGCTTTATACGTTGAAATAGGTGAGATGCAGCGGGGTGTTGAGCTACTCCAGCGGGGGTTAAGCTCGATTCAAGAGAATGGTCCCTCTAGAACAGAACAGCATTCATCTCAGGACAATCGAAATGTCTTGTATGAGTTGCACTACCATCTCGGTATTGCCCACAGCCAGTTATCTAATCCGACGCAAGCTGAAACCCATTATCAAGCTGCACTTCAGCAACCGATTGCTCCCAAGCTAAAGCTAGGGGCTTACAACAACTGGGCTAACTTACTCAAAGCTCGCGGTAATCTCAGCAAGGCGAAAGCGCTCTATGAGACAGTCCTCCAGGTTGATCCAATCTTCGCGGTTGGCTATTACAACCTCGGTCTAACCTTAAGATCAATGGGTCAATTAGGAGCAGCGATCGCGGCTTACCAGCAGGCAGTAAGCCTCAACCCTAATTATGCTGAGGCTTACCAAAATCTAGGAGTAGCCCTACTGAAAACTGGTGACCTTTTAGGCAGTTTAGAAGCATTCCGGCAAGCGATTGCCCTCCACGAGCAACACAGCCCTGCGGAAGCAGGTCGGTTGCGTCAAGGGTTACAGGAGATGGGATTCCAGGTTTAACGCCATGACCACTTCTCTACCTTAAGTGAGAACCCCAAACTTAACATTTCGTTATGATCTACTTAACGAAACTCAATGTTTAAGAATGATGGAGACAACAAGCACTCGGTTTTACTTTCTCCTCCGTCGGCTGGCGACGCTTCTGGCAGTAGTAACTTTGACCTTAAGCCTAATTGCCACAGTCACTGGAACACTTTTAGCCTTTAACTACGAACCAACAGCGGGTGGTGCTTACAGCTCAATTGAACGGATTATTGATCAGATTGCAGCCGGTTGGTTGGTTAAAAAGTTACATGATATTACGGGCAGTGGCCTAATTGGCATTTCCTTAATCCAACTTGTGGTGATGTTTTTGGGGAGGCAATTTCGGCGTAGTTGGCTGACAGGCTGGGTTAGTGGTATTGCTCTGACATTGACCGCAATCGGCCTGAGCTGGACTGCAATGATTTTGGATTGGACTCAACTAGGCTATTGGCGTTTGAGTATTGAGCTGGGCACGGTTGAGGCAATTCCCCTGATCGGTCCTACCCTGCGAGAGATCTTGACCGGAGGGGGGGCGATCGCAACAACAACTGTTGAGCGCTTGTACACAATCCACAGCTATGTTCTACCAGTCGGGGCAATTATCCTAGCGATCATTCACTTGGGAGGCTTATTGATTCAAGAAGTAGAGCAAAAGCAGCTTCAAGCGGCATTGAGCTCACCCCAACCAGAGAAAGAGCAAGCAAATCGCTCTGATAAATTACAGTCACCTGTCTAGTCCAACCCCAATTCTCGCTTGAGAAGATTGATAGATTGCGTGTCGATGTAATTCTCACAGCAAATAACCTGGGGTAACCGGATTAGATTGTTTCTAGCGGCAAGAACAGCAGCTCTAACTGTAGGGAAGCTGGCTTGGTCACTAACGATGGTCTGAGCATTGCTGATCAAGGAGCGCAGCTTGTTGACATCTTGAAGCTGGGCAGTCAGGATCAACAATTCCTCACCCCGTAGGCTATGAACTAAGACCTTAGCAACGTCTAGAGTACCGGAACTAAGACTGACTAAGCCCAGGGTCCCACCTTTGGGTAATACCTTAATCACTTCTAATTCCCGTGCGTAATCATAGATATCAATCGGAATCACCCGCACTGAGTGGCGGCTAGCAATTTCCTCTGCCTGAGCTGTAAAGTAGCGGCTAGTAACAATGGTACCTAAGTGATTCTCAACCAATCGGGATTCCAGCTCTTCTAGGGGTACCAGCTGTACAGGGATCAAGAGCGATTTTTGAAGTTCCTGAGCCATTAACTCCCCAGCTCCCAAATCATGCTTAGGTACCGTTACCAAAATTTGGGTGCCAGCTCTCAGGCGGCGCTCTACTTCAGCTATAAATAGAGACCTTGCCTGAGTAAGGGAGTAGCCTAGGTTTAGCAGCTCATCTAAGCTATGCTGCACAAGTTGCTCCGCCGGGGTTGGTTGGATGAAGTTAACACGGCTAGTTTTCGCAGCATTTTCTTGAGCAAAATCGCGAACATAGATACCTGAGCCAACCTGCGCTTCGACTAAACCAACTGCTTCTAAGCGATCATAAACTTTGCTGATCGTGTTGCGATGCAGGCCTGTTTGCATTGCTAACTGCCGGGTACTGGGTAATCGCTCACCAGGAGGAATCTGCCGCGAGGCGATCGCAAACCAAATTTGATTAAAAAGTTGAGTAGACACCGGAATTTCACTATCCGGTTGAATATGAAATCGCACCATCGACAGCGCCTTCTAAGGTGATCAGGCTAGGCTAGCTAAACCGAAAACGAAGCATGATCACTACTAATCTACAGTAGTTTTTGATTGTCTATCGTCTCGCCCTTTGTAGTGCTTGAGACATGAGCTGGCCCAAGCTACAATAGAGCGCCCTGCTGAAGGGTATTCCGACTTTACGCTTGTAGCTGGAGTGGCTGTAGATCCAGACAAAGCTGGGGTACGATGACTGGTAAAGTTAGTCGTCAATGGTTGCGACTGCCATCATGCTAGATCAAGAGATTCGTACTGCCTCTATCCACTTTCCTAGTGAAGACGTCCAAATCAGGGCCTACTTAGCTGAACCTGTCGGAGCAGGACCTTTCCCTGCCGTGATTGTATTTCAAGAGATTTTTGGCGTGAATGTCCATATTCGAGACATAACTGAGCGCATTGCCAAAGAAGGGTATGTTGCTATCGCCCCTCATCTTTATCAACGCATTGGACCTGACTTTGAGAGCGGTTACACGCCGGAAGATATCCAGATCGGCAAGCAATACAAAGCACAAACGGTCGCAGCAGAGCTATTGAGTGATACCAGAGCTGCGATCGTGTATTTGCAAAGCTTGCCTAGGGTTCAGGCTGGATCAATCGGGGCGATCGGGTTTTGTTTTGGCGGTCATGTTGCCTACCTCGCAGCTACCCTACCCGAGATTACAGCTACCGCCTCTTTTTACGGTGCTGGGATTTCAACCTGGACCCCTGGGGGCGGTCCACCCACGCTCAGCCGTACTGCTGAAATCAAGGGTATAATCTATGCCTTCTTCGGCACTCAAGATAAGAGTATTCCTACCAAAGAGGTTCAACAAATTCAGACAGAGTTAGAGAAGCACTCCATCCGCCACCGGATCTTTCACTACCCAGGCGAGCACGGTTTCTTCTGTGACCAGCGAGCAAGTTATGACCCTGAAGCTGCTGTTGATGCTTGGAATCACGTCAAACAGCTTTTTCAAAAAAACCTCACTTCACCAAAGCAATAAACCAGCACAGATTTTGTAAGGAATTTTATGCACGCAATACTTAAGGTAACGACTTGGAGGCCAGAGCTACGGCTTAGCTAGCTGGTACAGTTAAAATCAATCAGGAGGGGGAGTAGGTTTGGTAGAAATTAGTCTTGATCATCGTCCTCTGGTTCTGCAACTGTGACAGAATTAGCTGAGACGACTGCTCCCATCTCTAACTTTTGTCGGACCTGCCGGTCAACATCTTTGGCAAAGTCAGGATTGTCTTGCATGTAGGTAATTGTGTTATCTCGACCCTGACCAATATTATCTCCGTTGTAGCTATACCAAGCTCCCCGGCGGATAATCACGCCAGTCTCTTCTGCCATATCAACAAGGCAACCCAAGGTAGAGATTCCTTTCCCAAAGATCACATCAAATTCAGCAATCCGAAAGGGAGGAGCAACTTTGTTCTTAGCTACTTTTACCTTGGCCCGGATACCGTACTCTTCTGTGCCTTTCTTCAAGGTCTGAATTCGCCGGATATCAAGGCGAACAGAGGCGTAGAACTTCAGGGCATTACCGCCTGTAGTTGTCTCCGGGTTACCGTAAGTAACGCCAATTTTCAAGCGTAGTTGATTGAGGAAAACAACTGTACAACCGGATTTACCAATATTGCCCGTAATTTTCCTCAATGCTTGGCTCATTAACCGAGCTTGCAAGCCGACGTGGGCATCTCCCATTTCGCCTTCAATCTCAGCACGCGGGACAAGGGCAGCAACGGAATCAATCACCACGATATCGACAGCTGCAGAACGAACTAACTGATCGACGATTTCTAAAGCCGCCTCTCCCGTATCAGGCTGAGAAATAAGTAAATTCCCAATATCAACCCCAAGCGCAGCAGCATAGGTAGGGTCAAGAGCATGTTCAGCATCAATGAAGGCTGCCACACCTCCGGCTTTTTGCACCTCTGCAACAGCATGAAGCGCCAGAGTAGTTTTGCCAGAACTTTCTGGACCATAGATCTCAATTACCCGACCTTTGGGCAACCCACCGCCAAGGGCTAAATCTAACGTCAAGGCTCCACTGGGAATTGTTTCCACCTTCATTCGGGTGGCATCTCCCAAACGCATGATTGTGCCCTTGCCAAAATTGCGCTCGATTTGTCCCAAAACCAGGTTTAACGCTTTTTGCTTTTCGGGACTATTTAGGGTAAGTTCGGTAGCCATTAACGCCTCAAGAATTGAAAAACGGTTGCAAAGGTGGAGCGTGACAAGTTACCCGCCGGTCTTCATTGTAAACTTTTCTTCCGTCAGCGTCATAGCTTCTGGGTGAGGGTACTAGCCACAAGCTTGACTTTGAATACAGCAGTTTTATGATCTCCGAATTCTGCTCTGCAACTGCTGGATTACATCCCTGCTGACCTACTAAGTACACACAAATCATTGTGCAGTAGTATGGCGTCAATACCCCCCTGGAGATGCTGATGGAAAATCCCATTCTGATTCATGCTGAAGCTGCCTTTGGTAAAGCTTTTGGAGATCG
>CADCWO010000278.1 GCA_902806435.1 uncultured Synechococcales cyanobacterium
ATCCGGCGAGCGGTGCGGACCGAGATGCCCGCTTTAGCAGCAGCTGTGGTTTGAGCACAGCCGGACTCTTTGGCTTTCATGTAAAGTTGAAGTTGTTGAATTTTAATTGAACCCGGCACTAGGCGTCTCTATGGGTATTAGTAGACCAGTCCTATTGTCTTTTCTCAGGGGCATAATTTGATGAGCTCTGCTTCTAGAACACAACTAGAAGCAGAGCTCATCAGCGGCCTATGTAGGGTTCTTACCAACTTTTAGTGAAGCGAAGAGAACCCATGCTCAGCGAGGGATTCAGCACTTTCTTATGAAGTCATAATTAGTCGCTTGGTGAGTAATGTTAATCCAGCCCTTCCAAACATCTGACGCTTGAGCATTTTTAGTTTGTTGTTTAGTCCCTCGACTGGCCCATTACTGACTTCGGTCATCATGCTGGCTTTGACCGCAGCATAGTCATCCATCAGACCCGCTGCAAACTTCTTCAAGGCTTGAATCTGACAGGTCAATGTCTTCATCAACCAGCCATCAAAAGCATCGGCCTGTCGCTGTCTCAGCAGTTCGAGGAACGTATGAGCCAACTCAACGAGGGTTGCCAAGTCTGAGTGTTGTTGGGCAAGGTGTTTCAACAGCTCTTGATCTTCGAGCTTTCGATTCTCTTCTCTGAGCACGATTAGGTAGGCAGCCTGACGAGGCGTGAAAGGGGGAGATTGAGGATCAATGACAGTCGGTAAAGACTTTGCAACCTGACCCCGAGTTCGAGGGATGCCCTGAGCTTTGCGGAGTCCACAAATATAACGTTGGAGGGTTCGTAGAGAGCCGTTGTAGCCTTTGTGTTGGAGCAATACCATCAGTACCTTCGAGTTCATCATCCCGGAATTCCACCAGGCTACAACCTCTTGTTTATAGGGGTCGAGTAAGCTTCTTCCAAAGGTTGGCCGTTGGATGGGTGTTTCTGAAAAGTTAGGCAGAGTCCTATACCTTAGAACCGTACGTGCACTGACCCCTACTTTTTCAGTAATGGCGGCAATTGGCCACCTTTGTTCATGCAATGCTTTGATTTCCCGTTGCTGCTGTACTCGCTGTTGATGGTGTTTCTTTGGCCGTTCTTGGGCTGCAACAGTCGCAGTCGGCTGAGGAATAGCGACAACCGTTTCAGCACGATCTGCACTAATGACTGGGTGTTGTGCTTGTGTAGCAGCTTTTAGCTCAGCACGATAGCTCCCCAAAGCCTCTTCGAGCGTTTCGCTCAAATTTTTGACCAGATGGAAGCGATCTGCAACTTGTATCGCCTCCGGGGCAGCTTTATCCATGGCACTTTTGTAGGTCTTGGAACGGTCACGTGAGAGCACTTCTACCCCTGGATGGTCTCGCAGCCAGTCGGCCAACGTTTCGGCTTTGCGATCTCGAAGGAGGGCAATCGGTTTATGAGTCTCTAAGTTGACCAAGATCGTGCCGTATTGATGACCTTTACGGAAAGCAAAATCGTCTACACCCAAGATTTTAGGGGTTTCTACATCAGGTAGTGGAAGGCGCTTTAGGTGGTTTAGTAGAGTCGTGCCACAGCTAGCGTAGCCCAAGTGTTTCCCTAAACGGGAACCTGCAGCACCCCCTAATGCTAAAGCGATTTCTTGTAGCCGCTGAACCTGCCGCAGCGTCTTTCTAGCCCAAGGGGCGACAACTTCTGGAATACGTTCTGTAAAGATACGGCGGCAACACTCAGGGGTTGGACAAAAGAACTTACAGACCTCAATGAGCAATATCATGTTGAAATGCAAGCAGGGTAAATCAGTAAGCGTTCGTTGATATCGACTGTGAATGCGTTGAGTCAAGCCACCACACAAGGGACATCGCCCTACTGCTTGGGTTGAAGATACGCTTAATGTCAGACGGTGGCTGTCTATATCAATTTCGTAGCTATTCAAACAGAGCAGGCTAGGGCTGGGCAGCAGACATTGAAGCAATTCCATTGCAGAACACTCAGAAGACAATAGTCTCAACGCTTTCATAGGATCCTACCGCTTCACCAAAAGCTAGGAAGAACCCTACATAGGCCGCTGATGAGCTCTGCTTCTAGAACACAACTAGAAGTAGAGCTCATCAAATTATGCCCCTAAGAAAAGACACTAGGACTGGTCTACTAATACCCATAGAGACGCCTAGTGCCGGGTCCAATTAAAATTCAACAACTTCAACTTTACATGAAAGCCAAAGAGTCCGGCTGTGCTCAAACCACAGCTGCTGCTAAAGCGGGCATCTCGGTCCGCACCGCTCGCCGGATCGATAAAGGGGAGCATCGACCGCAACAAGGCCGTCCTCATGACTGGCGTACCCGCCCCGACCCCTTGTTTAAGGTCTGGGACTCGGATCTCAAGCCCATGCTCGAGCAGGAACCTCGTCTGGAACCGATGACCCTGTTTGAGCATCTGCAAGAGCAATATCCCGGTTGCTATGACAGCCAGCTGAGAACATTGCAACGTCGAGTGCAGCAGTGGAAAGCTGCTCAGGGCAAGCCCAAGTCGGTGATCTTTGAGATACGTCACGAGCCTGGGGAGATGGGTTTGTCTGACTTCACTCAGCTCAAGGGCCTGACCATTACCATTAACGGAAATCCCTTCCAGCATCTGCTCTATCACTACCGCCTTGCCTACAGTGGGTGGCAGTATGTCCAGGTCATTCAAGGGGGAGAAAGCTTTGTTGGTCTGTCGAACGGATTGCAAAATGCTCTAGCGGCTTGTGGGGGTATTCCTCACACCCATCGCACCGATAGTCTCAGTGCAGCTTACCGCAACACGGGGGGTCGCAACCCCAGGTTGACACGCATGTATGAGGAGGTGTGTGCTCACTATCGCCTGCAACCAACCCGCAATAACCTGGGGGTTGCCCATGAGAATGGGGCCATTGAATCCTCTCACGGTCATTTCAAACGCCGATTAGCTCAAGCCCTCTACCGTCGCGGCAGCTTTGAGTTTGCCTCGGTCTCGGCTTACCAAGCTTTCATCGAGCAAGTTATCGTCAAGCTCAATGCCAAGCAGGCGCGAAAGTTTGAGCAGGAGCAACCTTGTCTCCAACCCTTGCCCCGCTACCGCTACCCAGACTACGAAGTCATCAGTGGCCGTGTCAGTTGTCACAGCACCCTTAGTATTCGCTGCATCCTCTACACCGTCCCCTCGCGCTTGGTAGGCCAGCGGCTGACCTTACATCTGTACCATGACTGGATCATTGGCTTCATGGGAACGACAGTAGTGGTGGAATTATCCCGGATTTATGTGCCGGGCCATGAGAAGCTGCGGCGGGCTCGCTGCATCAACTATCGCCATGTGATTGATAGCCTGCGCCGCAAGTCTAGAGCCTTTTTGTACTGTCAGTGGCAGCAGCAGTTGTTGCCCAATGATCAGTGGCGAGCCTTGTGGCAGCAGTTGAGAGCTTCCTTTGAGCCAGACCTGGCCGCTCGTCTGATAGTCGAAGCTCTTTACCTGGCCGCCACCCACGATAAAGAAGCTGCTGTTGCAGCTTTTGTTGAAGCTCAACTTCAGCAAGGACGATTAACGCTGGCGAGTTTACAGAACCAGTTTCAAACCCACTTAGGCTACCCCAAGCTCTGCTGTGTTCAGTCGGTTCAACACTGCTTATCCTCCTATGACCAACTCCTCTCCTGCGCCCCAATCGAGTCCTTATCAGAGCCTGAACCTGGTGCTCAAACACCTGAAGCTGACTCACTTCCTCTGCCAATGGGCAGCGATAGAACAGCGAGCAACTCAAGAGCACTGGTCCTATGCCCAGTTCCTCCTGGCCTTGGCCGAGGGGGAAGCCAACCGCCGCGACCAAGCCCGTATGACCCGCGCCCTCAGCGAGGCGCAGCTGCCTTACGGCAAGTCCTTGGCGAACTTTGAATTTGCTCATTTGCCAAGCCTCAAGCCTGCTGTGCTGATGTCCTTCATTGAGGGCAGTGCTTGGCTGCTGCGGGCCGAGAACCTTCTCCTCTTCGGCCCTTCGGGGGTGGGAAAGACGCATCTGAGTGCCGTTGTGGGTCAAGCAATGGTGGCCTTGGGCAAACGGGTCAAGTTTCTCCCAGCCACCATCTTGGTGCAACACCTGCAGCAGGCCAAGTTGCAGTTACAACTGCCGGCTCTGCTGAGTAAACTCGACCGCTATGATTTACTCATCATTGATGAGCTGGGCTATGTGAAGAAGACAGAAGCCGAAACCAGCGTGCTGTTTGAACTCATTGCCCATCGCTATGAGCGTAAGAGCCTCCTCATCACTGCCAATCAGCCCTTCAGTCAATGGGATAGTATCTTCTCCGACTCTATGATGACGGTTGCCGCAATTGATCGCTTGGTTCATCACGCGACAATTATCGAACTCCAAGCTGAGAGTTTTCGCAAGCAGGCTGCACTTGCTCGCTCCAAGTCCACTTGAGCCCTTACCATAGTTGTCATTTGCCCCTGTCGCGATCTGCTTCCTAACTCAGCAAAAAGTAAATCTAAAAAGGGTCTATGTAATTGACATTTGATAGAGCGAACACACACGGCCTCTCACCCTACCACCTGCTGCTCCAGTTTTTGCAACACGACCACAATTAGTCTATCAATATACCTGGAACACCTTCCACCTTTCCTGTATGTAGCGACCACACTGCCATTAACTTTTCAATTTTGCGCCTCCTGAAATACTTTAATCTGTTCCTTCCCATCAAAAAGATCAGAGCCGACGACATAAAAATCCTGCGGATAGATCCAGTGAGTACCTAGAGGACCGTGAATTTGAATTCCAGTCATGACGGCGTACTTAAATATTGAACGATCTAGAGTATTTAATAGGCTTTTGACATCATCGGAAATAATCTGAGATGCTAATTTTGTAACCTCTATTAAATTCGGTTTATCTCCATAGGTTAGGGTTGAAAGAATTTTCTGCCGAATAATCGTTTGTTCGATATCTTGCATATCCATTTCCAGTTTTAAGTGACCAGAAGCTAACTCTTCCACGACCGTTTCTAATGCTCCGCAGGCATGGGAAACTTTTTGAACGCCATCTCGATAGACATGGCCAATATCGCCATACCTAGAAATGGCAATGTGGGGCATAGCATAGAAGGTAAAACGACGGACACCATCAATAATAGGAGTATGGTCTGTCGCAGTAGCTAAACCGGTTTTTCCCATCATGACGAATCCAGCTAAACTACAACAATTAAAGGCTTTTCCCCAGTATCGAATTACTTCTGCAAATAGAGGCTCGGCGATTTCATCCCGACAAATTGCTATCATTCCCATCGTGTTTTCATCAAAAAATCCGTAACCACTCAAGCTTTGGAACGTCTTTCTCATGTACTTATTCATTGCTAAAGCCCCTGGAAAGTGAGTTTGCAGCGTTTGATGAAATGCTGGGAACACATTAGGATCATATCCATTGAGCGTCTGCGGAATAGTTTCATTAACTTGATTGACTGGGCTCTGGGCCATCTCCTAATTGCTCCTAACTAGTAAAATCTGTCGCTGACTAGCTTAACGCCATACCCGTCGTTGAGGATTCGGGTACTATTATCGGTTTTGACCCTAGTGCAGCGCGGCCTGTTTGACTGACAAAACTAAGAAGCTGAAAACGTTTGAGGACAATGAATTCGCGCTTAAACACATCTTCCTGTTGCCGTTGGGAAGCGATAACGGGTTCTCAGTACAAGACAAAAAGCTAGAAAAGTTTTTGAGGAAAAGGTTTCATCGGATTTACTAACTAGAGCGGGAAGTAGTTAACATAGAGGCAGTCGCTATATTTGATAAGGCGTATGCAACCTCAAGATGCTCGCGGGCTTTCTGCTTCTGCTCAAGAAGCACTGCGCTATAGAGTGGTTAAAGCAGTTCAAGAGGGGATGAGCAAGTCTGAAGTAGCTCGTGTCTTCAGTATCTCGCGCACAGCTGTGCATCATTGGAGCAAAGCTGTAGCTCAAGGAGGGGTAGAGGCATTAAA